>NZ_JAXBLV010000182.1:0-72763 GCF_034097035.1 Gemmata algarum | reverse complement strand
GCCACCGATCACATATCACCCCGTCTCACTCAGACTCCCCACGCACCCACTTGCCAACGATATACCCGCGGCCCCGATGCACACCTGCACCGGGGCCGCGGCTTTTTTTGCACCCACACTTCACCCCCCACTTCCGGTCGCCCCTCCCTGGCCACTGAATAAGTTCCGACCACCGGCCGCTGCCGGTGCAGCGCAGGCCTTGAGGCCCAAGACGCCATTCACCAAATTCGTACAGCTTCAGCACTCTGCCGCTGAGAAGGGTGCATCTCCCGTTTTCTGCGATGCGTAGAGTGCTGTGCGTAGCGGGACGGACCCGCATAGCGAGTTTTACTCGCGGGTCGCACTTTGTGACCGGACCGCATCGACATCGGTCCGAGGCGGTGCGCCGAACAGTCGTCGGTATTCTCGGCTGAACTGTGACGGGCTCTCGTACCCGACCCGATAAGCCGCGGCTGCCGCGTCAAGGCCGTCGCCGAGCATGAGGCGCCGGGCTTCCTGAAGCCGGAGCCGCTTCTGGTATTGGAGCGGGCTGAGCGCGGTCACCGTTTTGAAGTGATGGTGGAACGCCGACGGGCTCATTCGCACCTGTCGCGCCAGGGACTCGACGCGGAGCGGTTTGGCGAAGTGGTCCATTAACCAGCGTATCGCCCGGGCGATACGCTGAGCCGGTGCGCCAGCGGCCGCGATCTGACGCAACCGGCCGCCCTGTGGACCGGTCAGCAACCGGTAGGTGATTTCGCGCAGCACCAGCGGTGCGAGAGCGGGGACGTGGCGCGGGTCTTCCAGGAGTCCGATCAAGCGCGTGACTGCGTCGAGCAGCGGCGGCTCCATCGGAGCTACGGCCAACCCGCGCGCCGGGTGCGCCTGCGTGTCGGCGTGTGCCCCGTCGGCGACCAGTTCCCCGACCACGCCGGGATCGAGCGATAGGCGCAGGGCGAGGTACGGTTCTTCCGGCGAGGCGACCGTCACGCATCCCGCGACCGGCAGATCGACAGACACGAGCAGGAAGTGCGCCGGGTCGTAGCGGTGGACCTCGTCGGCCAGGTGGACCTCTTTGCTCCCTTGTGCGATCAGACACAGAGACGGCTCGTACAGCGTCGCGATTAGCTCGGACCGCGCCGAAGAGCGGAACAGGGTCAGTTCCGCTACGTCCGTCGGGTGAACGCCGTCGCGACCGGTGAACCGCTCGATCAGCCGCGCCAGGTCCGACACCTTTTGTTCCATCATGGCGGCCCCTCGTGGTTTTTGCAGGCGGTTTCAGTTTACAGTCCGAGTGTGTCGTAAACCTGAGCCGGCATTCGGGTCTGTGCAGGATCGGGCAAGGATCGGCCACGATCGGGTTACCGTGGGTGGCGCTAGCGGCTTACGATTCTTCTTGTCGGGCGAGTCGGTTGGTTACCGGCGTGCAGGATCGAACAACGCGGCTCACGTAATACCGCGCCGCCCTGTCGGTATCCCAACCGTTCTTCCGTCCCGACTCCTGTAACCTCAAAAGGAACCGATCACCGTGAGCACACGCGCCTACGCCGCTCAGAACGCGAAAAGCCCGCTCGGGCCGTTCACCTGCCAGCGCCGCGACCCGCGCGCGACCGACGTCGAGATCGACATCCTATACTGCGGTGTCTGCCACTCGGACCTGCACCAGACCCGCGACGAGTGGCACGACTTCGCGCCTACCGCGTACCCGTGCGTTCCGGGCCACGAGATCGTCGGCCGGGTGTCGAAGGTCGGCAAGGACGTGACCAAGTTCAAGGTCGGCGACATCGCCGCCGTCGGGTGCATGGTCGATTCGTGCCGCACCTGCGAGAGCTGCGCGAAGGGGCTCGAACAGTACTGCACGAGCTTCCCGACGCTCACCTACAACGGCCAGGACAAGATCTCCGGCGGCGTCACCTACGGCGGGTACTCCGAGCGGGTTGTGGTGGACGAGGCCTTCACCCTGAAGGTGTCTGACAAGCTGAACTTGGCCGCGACCGCGCCGCTGCTGTGCGCCGGGATCACGACCTACTCGCCGCTGAAGCACTGGGGGGCCGGTCCGGGGACGAAGGTCGGGATCGTGGGCCTCGGCGGGTTGGGGCACATGGGAGTGAAGTTTGCCCGGGCGCTGGGCGCGCACGTGGTGCTGTTCACGACCTCGCCGGGCAAGGTTGAGGACGGCAAGCGGCTCGGGGCGCACGAAGTTGTGGTCTCGAAGAACGCGGACGGGATGAAGGCGCAGGCGGCGAGCTTCGATTTCGTCCTCGACGCCGTGTCAGCCGAGCACGACATCAACGCCTACCTCTCGCTGCTGAAACTGGACGGCACGCTGTGCCTCGTGGGCGCACCGGAGAAGCCGCTGCCGGTGGCCGCGTTCAACCTCCTCATGCCGCGCCGCAGCTTCGCCGGGTCGGGCATCGGTGGGATTGCGGAGACGCAGGAGATGCTCGATTTCTGTGCCGAACGCGGGATCACCAGCGACGTGGAAGTGATCCCGATTCATAAGATTAACGAGGCGTACGACCGCCTCCTGAAAGGGGACGTTAAGTACCGGTTCGTGATCGACATGGCGTCGCTCAAGGCGTGACCGCAGATGCCGATCGGCCCGGGCGGAGCGGGGGCCGGACTGTTAGACGGGGGCGATTCTTGGGGTAACTCTCCGGATGAAAGGTGTGTGGGCCGCCAATCGGTCGCGGCTCGCGCAACGCCTGTGATGGGGTGTCGAAGAAAAGATCGAGAATTTTGACCCTCGATGTCGCGCGGCGACCATCTTATTTAAGTCGGCGCGGAGCCTCTCTACATGCGGACGGACGCGCCGGTCCGGGTATGCCCACGGTCGGGCCACAATATGGCGGTGGAACGCTTGACCGAAACCGCGGAAGCGGCAGATGATATGCTGTCCGACCGTGAACTGCTCCGGCGGTTCCGTGCCGGTCATGAATCGGCGTTCGCGGCGCTATTGAGACGCCACGGAACGATGGTGCTGCGCGTCTGCCGGCGTGTATTGGAGCGGCCCGAGGACGCCGAAGACGCTTTTCAAGCCACGTTCTTGGTCCTTGCCCGAAAAGCGGGCGAGGTCGCTTGGCACGAATCCATTGGAACTTGGTTGCATTCCGCTGCCCACCGCCTGTCGTGTGAAGCGCGGCGGGCGGCCGTGCGCCGCCACACCCGCGAGTCCCGCCGCACGTTCCCGGCTCCGCCGATCGAAGGCGACGCACTCGCCGAGGTGAGCAGCCGCGAATTGCTGGCCATTTTGGATGAGGAACTCGCCGCTCTGCCCGAAGAGAATCGCGGGCCGCTGATTTTGTGCTGCATGGAAGGCATGAGCGGCGATGAAGCGGCCCGGCACCTCGGGTGCTCGGAGAGCACGCTCAAACGCCGATTGCGTCACGCCCGCGAACTGCTTCAAGAGCGACTTTCGCGGCGCGGAATCGCGCTGCCGGCCGCCGGGTTTCTTGCGCTGCTCGCAGCCGGCACCGCCGCCGCCGGCCTGCCCCCGGGGCTCACCGCGGCTACGACCCAAGCCGCGCTGGCCGTGAGTGCTGGAACGGCTTTGATTCCCGGTGTCGTGTCGGCCCGTGCGCTGGAACTCACTCGCCATTTGCTTCCGGCCGTTTCGGCCAAGGTTAAACTGGCGGCCGGTCTCCTTGTCATGAGCGGTCTGGCTGCGGTGATTGCCTTAGCCGGGTGGGACCGGAGCCGCCCACACCCCGAACCGCCTCTGCCGCCTCCCGTGGTGACTACGGGCGCCTTGCCGGCCCCGGGGGTCGGCGTCACGGTCGAAACGACGCTCCGCACGCGGGGCGATTCGATCCGTCAGTTCGCTTTTGACGGTAAGCCGGATACGTTCTTCGCGTCGGTCGAAAACGCCGGCGCCGCGGATCACTTCACCCTGGTGTTCGACCGGCCGGTAGCGGTGAAATCGGTCGAGGCGCACACTGGATCGCCCAACGAGCCCGATCGCCTGATGTCCGGATGGCTGGATGTTTCTCCGGACGGCAGCGCGTTCGAGCCGCTGACGGCGTTCGTGAACGGAGTGGCGCGTGGCGACGCGAAGGGGCGACACGTGCGGGCCGTCCGCATCCGCCCGGGGACGCAGCCGCACCGCCTGCTCGTGCGCGAGGTGCAAATTCAGTCCGAACCGCCCCTCGCAATTTTCCGCCACCCGGTCGAGTTCGCGGTCGATGCGAGCCACGCGCTGGAGATGACCGAGTGGGCCGCGCGTGCCGCCCGGGTGTGTGAACGCGCGTACCCGATGGTGTGCGACGAACTGGCGGCCGACGGGTTCCGCCCGCCGCACCGAGTTCCGCTCTTGGTGCGCCGCGACGCCCGCGCCCTCTCGGCCGCGTCCGCCGGGCGAGTGATCGTGTCCGCCGGGTACTTCGAGGCGAACCCGGGCGACGTGGGGGCGCTGATCCACTCCACCTCGCTCGTGGTGCAGGATTACCGAGCCAGGGCGGTGCCCACGTGGCTGGTCCAAGGGATCGCCGATTACGTACGATTCTTCAAGTTTGAGCCGGGGGTGCTCGCGCCGCTCGACCCCGACATTGCCCGGCACGACGGCGATTCGCAGCAGACCGCGGCGTTCCTCGCGTACCTCGTTGCGACCTACGACCCGGCCCTCGTGCGCCGGCTGAACGCGGCGCTCCGTGACGGGCATTACACCGACGCCATGTGGGCCGAGCTGACGGGCAAACCGCTCAGCGAATTGAGTGACGACTGGCGCGGCACGCTCCGCCGCTGACCGCGCCGTTCGGTTTTTATGCACCGCCGCGGCCCGCGGCGTTCATCACGCAAAACCCTCTCCGGCTCTTGCGACGTTCATCCTGTAACGGAGATATTCTCGTGACCCCGTCCCCGCGGACCGGGCGCCATGGCGCCTTTACCCTGATCGAGTTGTTAGTCGTGATCGCGATCATCGCCATCTTGATCGGGCTCCTGCTGCCGGCGGTGCAGAAGGTGCGCGAGGCCGCGGCCCGCATGAAGTGCCAGAACAACCTCAAGCAGATCGGCCTGGGGCTCCACAACTACCACGACGCGAACCAGAAGTTCCCGGCGGCCCGGGCGATCTTCCCGACGAGCCTGGACCCCAATTTCGGCGGGCTGCTCGTGCCGGCGTTCGTGCCGTTCCAGCAGAGCGACCAGCCGCCCGTCGGCGCGGAACACGTCGGCGGCTGGATGGTGCGCGTGCTGCCCTACATCGAGCAAGACGCGGTGCTGCGGCAGGTGATCGGCAAGTCCACCGCTGCTGACATCAGCGCGGGGTACGCCACTATGGCGGCGGCCAAGGTGGCCATGTACGTCTGCCCGTCCGCCGTCGAGCCGACCGGCGGGGTCGCGCCGCCGGCCCCCGTTGGCTTGGTGAGCTACGTCGGGGTGACGGGCAGTAACGAGAACTCGGACCCGGCCACCGGGAGCATCGGGATGAACGCGACGAACGGTATGTTTCCGGTGAAGTTCTCCTCCATGGCACCCGGCCTCAGCCTCCGTCCGAACACCCGCCTCACGGACGTGACCGACGGGCTGAGCAACACGGTCGCCGTCGGCGAGCGGCACGCGACCCAGCGCGGGACCACGTGGGCCGCGGCGGACTACCACACGCTGCTCGCGTTCCCCAACCAGAACGTGGTCGGCGGGTTCGGGCCGAACGGGGCGTACACCCCGGCCGCGTGCCCCGCGTCGCTGCCCGGCCGGTACGCGGCGTTCAGCCCGAGCGACCTGTGCAGCCAGGACCGGTTCAACAGCCCGCACCCGGGCGGGGGCAACTGGCTGCTGGGCGACGGTAGTGTGCGGTCGTTCGCGTTCACCGCGGGCACGACCACGCTCCCGGCAATGGTCACGATCAACGGCGGCGAAGTGGTGACGGAGTGAGCCGACCGACCCAGAACCCACGGAGACGACGCATGCGCGGCTTTCTCGTGTCGCTCGGCGCGGCGGTGGTGATGTCGGTTGCCGTGCCCGGGTGCGGCCCGGCGCGCACGGACGTGACCGGCACGGTTACCTACAAAGGCAAGTCGGTGGTGTACGGCACTGTCAGCGTGGTCGGCTCGGACCAGGTGACGTACTACGGGACGATTCAGGAGAGCGGCGCGTTCACCGTGTCCGGCGTTCCGGTCGGGCCGGTGAAACTGGGGGTGTTCAGTCCCGACCCGTACTTCGAGCCGCCGATCTCGGCGGCCGAGAAGGCGCGGCACGAGGAGGCGCGCCGCGCGTCAGGGGTTCCGGTACCGCCGAAGCCGCCGAAAGGGAAGTGGTTCCGGTTGCCCGGCAAGTATGCCGACCCGCTGACGTCCGGGTTGACGGCGGAACTCACCAACCCCGGGTCGCCGATTGATTTACGGCTGGATTGACGGCGCGGGGCGTTGGTCCTAGTTCCGGACGAGCCGGGGGGGGGCGAGCGCCTCCGGCTCATTTCAAACCGGCGCCTCGCAGTCACTCGTCCGGGGCGGCCGGGAGCGCGATGCTGAACTTCGTCCCATGCCCCGGGGCGCTCTGGGCCTCGATCGTGCCGCCGTGTGCGACGACGATTTTGCGGGTGGTGGCGAGCCCGAGCCCATTCCCGTCGGGCTTGGTAGTGTGAAATGGGTGGAACAGCTTCGCCAGCGCCGCCGGTTCGATCCCCACTCCCGTGTCGATCACGTCCAGACAGACGGAGCGCGAGCACGCGACGCCCTCTTTCGCACCCGCGCCGCTCGAATCGCCCCCGGGCCGGCCGATGAGTGTGAGCGTGCCGCCGTCGGGCATCGCGTCAAGCGCGTTCAGTCCGAGGTTCAGTAACGCCTGCTCGAACAGGTCGCAGTCGAGACACACCGGCGCGAGGTCGGGCGCGGAGAACCATTTGATTTCGACCCCGCGGGCCTTCGCGACCGGGCTGAGGAAGTCGATCACCGCGCCCACCACCGCGCCCAGCGCCGCGGGCCGAGTGTGCAACTCGCGGAGCCGGGCGAACCGCAAGAAGTCGTTCGACAGGTTGAGCAGCTTGCGGCACTCGCCGGACAGGCGCGACACCCGCTCCAGGGCCTTCCGCTCGCGCGGAGACTGTGCGTCCTCGAAATCCTCCGCGAGCAACTGGAGGTTGAGCGAGAGCGTGCCGAGGTGGTTTTTGATCTCGTGGATGAACCCGGCGGCCAGTTCCCCGATGCCCCCCTCGCTCGCGGGCGGCGGGTCGGCGCACGGTCCCGGCGGTTCAGGATCGGTCATAGCGCGGCCTCCGCGGGTGGGGCTAATCTACGCGGCCGTGCGCCCTTGAAAACGCCCGACGGGTTCCAATCCTAAACAGCGTAACCGGCCCGGCCCAGCCGTGCCCCCGGGCTTTCACTGGCGCCCCAGGATTTTCTACACATGGCGGATCCCACTCGCGGTAAGCTCGGCATCGTGGTCGGCGGCGGCCCGGCCCCGGGCATCAACGGCGTCATCAGCTCCGTGACCATTGAGGCCATCAACCGCGGGCTCGAGGTGGTGGGCATCCGGGACGGGTTCAAGTACCTCGCGGCCGGCGACGTTTCGCAGGTGCGCCCGCTTACCATCCCGGATGTCGCGCCCTATTACCAGCGCGGCGGCGCGCTGCTGGGCACGAGCCGGACGAACCCGGCCAAGAACCCGGACCACCTGAACGCGGTTCTGAAGGGCTTGGAGCAGCTCGGGATCAAGTACCTCGTCACCATCGGCGGCGACGACACCGCGTACAGCGGGTCCCAGGTGTACGCGCACGCGAAGGGCGCCATCAAGGTGGCCCACGTGCCCAAGACCATCGACAACGACTTGCCGCTGCCCCCGGGGATCCCCACCTTCGGGTTCGAGACGGCCCGCCACTACGGGGTGCAGGTCGCTCGGAACTTGCACGAGGACGCGAAGACCACCACCCGGTGGTACATCCTCGTGAGCATGGGCCGGGCCGCCGGGCACCTTGCGCTGGGCATCGGTAAGGCCAGCGCCGCGACCGTCACCCTGATCGCGGAAGAGCTGAAGGGGAAGGACGTCTCGGTCGAGCTGATCTGCGACATCGTTATCGGCGCGATGATCAAGCGCAAGGCGCAAGGGAAGGGCTACGGGGTCGCGGTTCTGGCCGAAGGGCTGTTGGAAGAGATCGGCGAGACGAAGCTCCGTGAGATGATGGAGAAGAACCCCGGCAAGTTCGGCTCCATCGAGCTCGACGCGTTCGGGCACCTGCGCTTGGGCGAGATCGAGTTCGGGCGGCTGATCCGCACCACGATCGCCGCGCGCCTGAAGGACCTCGGCGTCAAGTTGGACATGGTCGATAAGGACCTGGGGTACGAGCTGCGGTGCGCCGACCCGATCCCGTTCGACGCCGAGTACACCCGCAACCTCGGGTACGGTGCGGTCAAGTTCCTGCTGTCGCCGGAGGCCGAGAAGAACGGCGTGGTGGTGACGTTCGTGGGCGGGAACATGGTGCCGCGGCCGTTCCCGGAGATGATCGACCCCGCGACCAAGAAGATGCGCACCCGGCTGGTGGACATCGGCGGCGAGAACTACGAGGTCGCGCGCCGGTACATGATTCGGCTGGAACAGAGCGACTTCGACGACGCGACCCGACTGGAGCGCCTCGCGGCGGTCGTGAAGATGACCCCGGAACAGTTCCGCGAGCGGTTCGGTTACATTGTTCGCTGAACACGACCAACACAAGGTTGACCGCGAAGAGCGCACGGGTCTCAAACGGACACCCGGTAGAGCGATGAATCTCTACCGGGTGTCCGTTTGAGACCCGTGTGCTCTTCGCGGCTGTCCCGTCTTGTGACTCAGACTTTCGGGCTTTCGGATACTGGTGCCGCCGGCTCACTTGTCTTGGCCGGGGGCTCGGCGGCCGGTGACACCAATACCGCTTGTACCAGCAGAAGCACCGCGCCCACCACGAGGCAGCAGTCGGCGACGTTAAACACCGGCCATTCGATCTTGTAGAAGTACAAGAAGTCGCGGACCCCGCCGAACACGAGGCGGTCGTAAAGGTTGCCGACGGTGCCCCCGAGGATGAGACCGAGCGCGGCCATCAGCCCGCGTTCACGAGCCGTGTGCTGTCGCGTGCCCCAGACGAGGATCGCCAGCGCCGCGGCGACGCTGACCACCGCGAAGAACCCGTTCGCGAGGCCCTTGCGGGACTGGCCGAGGCCGAACAGCGCGCCGTGGTTCACCCGCGGCATCACCGGGTCGCCGTTGGTGCTCCACGTCCGGAGGTCGCTGAACCCGTCGTCCGTTATTGGGGCCTCGCGGTCGAACTGCGCGATCAGCTTGAACCAGCCTGGAACCACGTCGTACTCGTTGCCGACGCCGTGCGCGAAGTTCCCGTCCTTGTAGAGCCAGCGGAACACGCCGTACTTACTCCCCAGGTCCGCGCCCAGCCCCACCACTGCCAGCGTGATGAGTAGCCAGCGGTACGTTCGATTGACCATTGGGTGGTTCCGTCTTGGCGGTAGGTTGGTGCCGTCGGAACATTCACGATAGGCCGCCTTTTTGGACCCGTCAAGAACGCTCCCGGCTCAGGAGAACCGCTATATCCGCTCGCGCCGGCAGACTCAACACGAGCCCCGGTGCGGCCCCCATGCGGGTGGGCTTGACCGCTCTGGGGCGCGCGGGAATGATTCCTTGAGGCCGTGTAAATCTTACGCGCCGCGCTGTTGGCTGTATCGTTCGCGGGGGCATCGGGTGGCCATGAGGAGCGTCGGAGCCGGACTGATCGTCGCCGCGCTACTGGCGCTCGCCGGGTGTCGGTCCACGGACCAGAAGAACGCCGACAAGGGGCTAACGGGCCTCGGTGCCGGTCGCTCGAAAGGGGACGCCAAAGACGGGAAAGATACGAAGGGCGGAGGGACCAAAACGCCGCCGTGGCTGGACGAGGTGAGCCGAACGCCCGGCGTGCTTCCGAAGGCGACACAGCCGACCGATCCCAAGGACCGCAACTTCAACGCAAAAACCGCGTCGCGCGAGTCCATTGCCGGGTACGTGTACGGCCCGGACGGACAGCCGGCGCGGAACGTTCCGGTTCGTTTTAAGAAGCTCGGCGAGCCCGCCGACGCCGGCGCCCCAATCGACCTCGTCACGAACAACGAGGGGTACGTCTCTGCGAACGGCTTGCGAACCGGCGACAGCTACGAGCTGAGCGTGAGCGTGGCGACGCAGGACGGTAAAACGTACGCCGGGGCCGTTCAAACTGTGGTACCGAACGCGGCGCTCCGAATTGAACTGCGCGACGACCTCCCCCCACGCGCGGACGCGGCGCCGCCCGGAGCCACGGTGCCGACCGCCCCGGCCCGGAAGCCAAACGACGCGTGGTCCCCGACCGGCCCGACCAACAGCGTCCCCCCGACCACGATTAGTGGTGGCGCCGCGCCCGCGACGAGCGGTTCTGCTCCGCCTGCCGGTGGCGTCGCCGAACCGGACCTGTTCTCGCCGCCCTCGCCGTCCCCCCGGCCCGCTCGCCCGGAGAACGTCGCGGACGATACGAAGGCCCCATTCCGGCCGCCGGTCACGACCATCCCCAACCCGAACGGCCCGCCGCCGCTGGCGCCCCTGCCAAAGAGCCCGCCGGCGTTCATTCCGTCGGGCAGCGGGGCGCGGCCGGTCGGAGGTGTGGGGCGGACCGTCGGCAAGTTCACGCTCCTCGACACGCTCGAACGCCCCTGGGAGTCCGATTCCGTCCGTCCCGGAACGGTCGTGCTAGTCGAGTTCGCGACGACTTCGTGTGTCCGCTGCCCGCAAGTGGTCCCCGTTTTAAAGGACCTCCAGGCGCGGTACGGGGCCAGCGGGCTTCAGGTGATGGGCGTTCTATGCGATGAGGCGTCGCAGAAGGACCGCGCTGCCGCCGCGGCGCGGTATGTGAGCGATCACAACTTGAACTACGCGATGTACGTCGAGCCGGTGAAAGCGGGAAGCATTCACGACCAGTTCGACGTGCAGGGGTACCCGCACGCAGTCTTGTTAGACTCGACCGGCCGGACGCTGTGGAAAGGGCATCCGCTGAAGAGCGCTGAACTCGAAACTGCCATCAAACGGGCACTCGATAAGTAACATGGACGACGACTTGCTCACCCCGCCGCGCCGCAGCAGTCGTGCAGCGTTCTGAGTAAACTCTTTTGCTCCTGGCCCTTCGCTTCCATCACGTCGATCTCGCCCGACGGCGCCCAAGTACCGCACTTATCGCTCTTCGGAAACACCGGCCTCTGTGAGGCCGGCTACAGAATACGGCGCGGATACGGATTAATCGGAGTCGGCATGAGGTCGCGCACGTGCCCACGCGGCACCGTCCCAATATGAATCCGTGCGCCGCTCTGAAGTGCCGCGAGTTCGATTGACGCTCCGGGTGGGTGCGGGTATCCCACTCCACATCCACAACGAGCTGTGATTATGGGCGTTCCGGGGCCTTTAGCGGGGAGCGGTCGGATGCGCCACGTTCGCACGGCCGCGGTTGCGATTTTCGGTGCGGCCGGGTGCCTTCACTCCTCGGCGACAGACCCGGGAGGGGCGTATGCCGTCCGGGTTACCGCCACGCAAGTGATTCCGAAGGAGTACGATCCGGTCGTGCTGCCCTCTGGTTCGGTTCCAGTTCCGCACGAGAAGAATGCAGAGGTGTCCGCGCCCCTTGACCAGCCTCTGACGCTCGAGCAGGCCGAAGAGTTGGCGCTGCGCCACAGCCCCCGCATCGCGGAGGCGCGGTGGGTGGCGAAGGCCCGTCAGGCCGGCGAGCGGTCCGCTCAGGCCGCCTTTCTGCCGACGGTGGGCACGAGCTACGCGTTCCAGGGCTACTCCAGCCACACCGGGTTCGTCGGCGTCCCGGACGGGGGCCGGTTCCCGGTGCTGCCGGTCCGCGGGTTCGGGCCGGGGAACCAAGACTTCGAGGTGCTCGATCTGCGGGTTCAGTGGACCGTGTTCCAGTTCGGCAAGCGGCTGGCCGCCCGCGATCAGGCGCACCTGCGGGCGGAGATCGCCCAGTGGCAGTGGGAGCGGACCCGTCAGTCGGTGGCGTTCGATGTTGCGGTCAACTACGCCCGCGTGCTCCAGGCGCGGGCGGCGCAGGCGGTGGCCGAGCGGGCCGTCGTTCGGGCCGAGGCTTCCCTCAAGGACGTGCGGAACCTGGCCCAAAACGGGGTGCTCACGAACGAGGACGTGCTCCGGGCCGAGGTGTTCTTGGCCGAGGTCCGGCAGGGGTTGGTCACGGCCACCAGCGAGTCCCAGATCGCCGTCGCCGGGCTGAACCGGGTCATGGGCGTCAACGTCAGCTCCCCGACGCGGGTGGTCGAGCGCAGCGCTGAACTGGACGAGTATTCGGTGCGGCTCGAGGACTGTCTGGCTCAGGCGGTGGCCGGCCGGCCCGAGTTCTCGGTTGTCCGGCTGGGTGTGGCCGCCGCCGGTCGCGGGACGGATGTCGTGCGCGCCGACTTTCTACCGACGATCGCCGTGAGCGGTGGCGGCGCGCTCGTCGAGGGGAGCCGGGTGCAGAACTCGCAGGTCGCGGACGCCGGCATCTCGCTGAAGTGGGATTTGTACACGGGCGGGCGCCGCCGGGCCGAACTCGACGGCGCGCAGGCCGAGGTTGAAGTCGCGCTCGCACAAGGGCAGCAGGTGTGCGACACGATCGCGTTCGAGACGCACGTCGCCTACCGAAACATTGAGGACGCCGTCGGCCGCTTGAAACTGGCGCGGTCGGCCGTCGGTCAGGCGATCGAGACTCTTCGTCTGGTGCGCAACCGCTACAACCGCGGGGACGCCAAGCCGACAGACGTGGTGGACGCCGAGACCGCACTCATCCGCGCGGAGCAGAACCTGAACGCCGCGCGGTACGACCTGCTCGTCGCTCTCGCGCGGATGAAGTTCGCGACCGGCGGTGCGCCTCAACCCACGGTACCATCAAAACCGTCCGGGGACGTGCCCGCCCCGCGCCCGGTCGAGAAGAAGTAACGCCCGGGTTAAAGCGGGCACCGGTCCGGACAGGTGTGTTACGTCCAACGATGAGTTGTCGGCCCGGCACGCGCGGAGCGTGAGCGGGCGCGACTATTCCTCCTCGTACTGCGGAGGGGACGGGCCGACCCGCTTGATGACGCGCGGGTAAGTGACCGTCGGGATCGCTTGCTCGATCCGCCGAATCTGGATCTGGTGGAACCACTCGTCCCCGAAGTCGAACAGGTAACCGAAGACCTTGTCTGCGGTCAGCCCGAGGGCGTCCAGCGTGGTCGTGCGCGCGTCGCCGTACCCCTTCCGGCGCTCGTGCGGGCCGGGGATGCCGTAGTTGGGGCCTTTGGGGTCGAACGGCCGTTTCCCGAACTGAAACTCGTAGAGGTGCTCCTCGAACCGGTCGAACGCCGCGAAGATGGCGCGGTGCAACTGCTCGAGCGTTTGGTCGCCGCGGATCTCGATGGTGCGGCTGATCTCCTTACCTGTGTACTTTTCGCTCACCGGCCCGCCAGCCAGGAACACCTCGAAGACGTAAAGCGTTCCGGGCGGCGCGGGCGGGACGGCGGTTACGCGGTCGGGTGGGGCCGCAGGGCGTGCGGACCGTTTCCCCGCGGCGCGCTGATTCCACGACGGAATTTCGGCTTCCGGGATCAAGATCTGGAGCGCGCGGGACTGCCCCGGGTGGCGCAGGATCAACCCTTTCTTTTCCAGCGTCTTGATCATCTGGTGCGCGGACGGCGCCGAAACGCACATCGCGGCGGCGATCTCGGATTCGGCGGGCGGGAAGCCGTGCAGGTTGATGTACGCGTGGATGAACGCCAGATAACGGCCCTGCGTCGGAGTGAAGTCTGCCATTGCCCCGCATCTCCCCGTTCCGTAGTTGGTGACCGTCCGGAACATTTTTGGCGCAGGGCCTCGAACGCGCCGAGTCCGCCCAACGGTCAGCGTAACCGGGTGCGGAAGCCGTGTCAGCTTGGACCCGTGACACTTCCTCGTTTTGTTTGCAGGTCGTGATTGCGCACGCGGACGATGCGTTTCGCGTGACCGCCCGAAAACAGTCGGCCGCCGCTACCGCTTAACTATTGCGTCCCGCAATTAGCCCCGCCGCGGCCCGGGTGCCTCCGGTGGGAGCCGGCGCAAGAAACAGGCCAGCACGAAGGTGGCCACGCTGATGACCGTCAGCCAGCCGAAGGCCGTCTGGTCGGCGTAAACGGCGGCGGTGGACCGGACGTACCGGGCGAGCACCTGGGCCGCCTGGAGGTCGGCCGCGCCCGGCGCGCTCCCGTGCGTGCGGGTGATCCAGTCGGTGAGCCCGGCCGACACGTCGCCGACCGGCACCCGATTCACCTGAATCGTTTGCCGGAGCGTGTCGAAGTACGCGTCGCCGGCCCGCTCGCTGGCGATCGCGATCAGCCCGCCGCAGATCGCCCCGGGCAGCAGCAGCCCGAGGTTCTTGATGCTCGCCGAACTCGCGATCTCCTCCGGTCGCAGGTTGTCCTGGGCGATGCAGATGACCGGGGAGGCGACGAGTCCCACGGCCGCCGCCCACACCGCCGCCACCAGCCCCACCCATTCCTTGCTCGTGAACAAGTCGATTCGGGTCAGTTGCCAGGTGGCAAGGGTCATACCGACCAGCCCGACGAGCAGCCGCAGCTTGCGGTTGTCGCGCGTACCGAGGTGGGCCGTGAAGACCAGTGTGCCGGTCATCGCTGCCACCGCCGGCAGCAGGACCGCGCCGGTCGCCACCCGCTGGTAGTCGCGGGTAATGGCCATGTACCGGGTGAGGATGCCGAGTACGGCGAAGAACTGGCCGTCGATCAGCGCTTTGATGACGACGCCCATTGCGAAGTGGTGCCGGGAGAACAGCCGCAGGTCGAGGAGCGGTCGGGGGGCGGTGAACTGCTGCCGCACGAACCCCGCGAACAGGGCGAGCCCCAGCGCGGCCACCGCCAGGGTTTCGTTCGCCCGCTGCCAGCCCCACAACTGGAACCGGTACAGCCCGATGACCAGACAGACCACCCAGGCGACCAGCAGGGCCAACCCTGCGAAGTCGAACGCCCCCGGCGGCTCCACCGCGGGCGCGTCTGGCGGGAGCGCCCGCCAGGCCACGAGCAGGCCAATCGCGCCGGCCGCGGCAGTGGCGTAGAAGACGGTCCGCCAGTCGTCGTGCGTAACGAGCCAAGTGCTGATGCTGGGTCCGGCGATGCGGCCGAAGTAGACGCCGAACGCGAACACCGCGATCCCGAGGTCGCGGTGCGCGGGGAACTCGCGCCACAGCAGCGCGAGTACCGTCGTCGCCACCAGCCCGTTCCCGCAACTCTGCACGCACCGGGCCACGGCCAGCGGGTCGGTGCCGGGGGCCAGGGAGGCCGCGGCGCTCCCGGCCGTGTACAGCAGCAGTCCGAGCAGGTAGCTGCGCCGCAGCCCGATGTGACTGGCCAGCCACCCCACGCCGGCGATACCGATAACGCCGCCCACCAGCGTCGCCCCGGTGACCCACTGGAACCGGTAGCGGTCGGACGCCAGTTCGCTGACGACGAAGATGCGGGGCAGTTCGGTGAGGGTGGCGGTGATCCCGGCCAGGAGCATGGCCGGGACGATGGCCAGCACCACACCGACGTGGCCCAGGAAGTCGCGCTCGGGCGAGCGGGGCGGGGTCACGGTCCGCCCCCCGCTCCCACCGCCGGCAGCGGCCCCTGCCCGCGCTCGCCCCGCGCCCGCAGCCGTTCTGCCTGCGCTGCCGCCCACTCCCGGTCGCCCGGCCCGTGGTCGATGACTACGGATACGGACAGCCCCGGTCGGAGGTCGCCCCAGCGTTCGTCCCGGTCGGGGAGGATGCGGACCGGCACCCGTTGCGGCACCTTGGTGAATTCCCCGGAGCTCACGTCCCGGGGCACGAGCGCGAAGTTGGCCCCGGTCGCCTGTCCGACCCAGACCACCCGGCCGGCGAGCGGCTGCCGGAAGGCGTCCAGCTTCAGCACCGCCGCATTGCCCGGAGACACGCCGGCCAGCCGGTCTTCTTCCAGGTACGCGGTGACGTACACGAGGTCCGGGTCGTAGAGGCTGAGCACCGGGGAGCCGAGCGGGGCGTGGTCGCCGGGGTTGCGGTACCGCTTCACGACGATCCCGTCGAACGGGGCGACGATGCGGCAGTACTCGAGCTGGGTCCGCACCGACGCTTCGTTGCGCTTGGCCTGATCAACCTCGCGCTCCAGCACCTTCACCTTGAGCCCGGCTTCCTCCACGGTCAGCCGACCCAACTCTGTGAGCCGCAGCTCTTCGGCCGCCTTGTCCCGGCGGCTGCTCGCAACCGCCACCGCCTGTTCGGCGATCGCCACCTTGCGGCGGTTCGAGGTGGCGCGGTCGAGTTTGGCTTCGGCCGTTTGCACGTCGGCGTCGGCGGCCGCGCGGGCTTTGACCGCGTCCTCCCATTTCACCTTCGGAACCGACGCCTCCTTGAACAGCCGCTCGTACCGGGTCGCATCCTCGTCCGCCTTGACCAGCGACGCCTTGGCGGACGCGACCGCCGCCTCGGCCTCCCGAACGGCCTTGTCCACATCGACCCGGACCACTTCCAGTTCCGTCTTCGCCTGGGACACCCCGGCCTCGGCGAACGCGAGATCGGCCTTGGCCGCCGCGACGCGGCGCGGGTGCTCTTTCTCGAGCCGCTCCCAGGTGGACCGCTCGAGCGTCAGTTCGCCCTCCGCTTTGGCGCGTTTGGCGGCCGCCAGATCGACCGCCCGCCGGTGCGGTTCGGGGTCGATTTCGGCGAGCAGCTGGCCGGCCTTCACCGCGTCCCGCTCCTCGACCAGAACCCGGGTGATGAGCCCCGGGGTCTGTGCCCCGAGGTGCGTGAGGTGGGACTCGACGAAGGCGTCGTCGGTGAGGGAGTGGGTCAGACGGTAGTGAACGTAGGGGGCCACCCCGAGCGCAGCGACCAGCGCCGCGGCGATCACCAGGGCGGTCGTCCACGTGGCCCGCGACCGCCAGCGCCGGGGCGGATCAGGTAAGGCGGGAGGAACTGGCGGGGGCATGTTCGTATCCAGTCGTGATACAAAATGGATACACGACGACGCGCCACGCATTACACGCGCCGCGACTCAGCCGGCGCTGGTGGCGACCGTGTCGAGATGTTCCACGAAACCGGCTCCGCATTTCAAGGCCTCTGATGCCTGGGCGGGAGGACGCCGCTCCCTTCGATTTGAAGACGAACCAGGGGTGGTTCTTCGGACCGTGCCGGTCTTGCGATCCGGCATCGATGGCCGCGCGGCTGTGGCTCTTCGCTGTGGTTCTTCATCGCGGTGCGGCTGTGGCGCGGTACGACCGCCCAGATATCTCTTGGCCCGAAGCTCGTCCGCGCCGGTTGCAACGCCCGACATCCGGGCGCGAGCCTCACACGACCGTCACCGCCACCTCCGACCCGAACGCGGCGGCCCACCGGGCTATCAGCTCGAACCGGCCCCGCGCCCCTTCCGCCTGTCGCGG
The DNA here is from genome assembly GCF_034097035.1 of Gemmata algarum. Taxonomy (NCBI): domain Bacteria; kingdom Pseudomonadati; phylum Planctomycetota; class Planctomycetia; order Gemmatales; family Gemmataceae; genus Gemmata; species Gemmata algarum. Next base: position 55,402 of record NZ_JAXBLV010000182.1, on the reverse strand, counting down.
CACCAGGGTCGCGCGAACGCCGTTCGCGTCGCGTGCCCGGTGCGCCAGCTCGAGGCCGCTGCCGCCGAGTTTAGTCTCCTGCTCCGACAGCACGCTCACCAGCGCCGCGAGCCGCGCCTCGGGGGCGCGCACGGCCAGCGCCGGGAGCGGCCCCTCGATCGCGAACTCCTGTTCCGGCCGCTGCCCGACGCCGACCGGCCACGCGCGCTGCTCGTCGGTCAGGTAGCGGCCCACGTCGACCTCGACGATCTCGAAATCCTCGTCGGGGCGCTGCCCCTCGGCCGGTTCGCCGGTCATGCGGTGTCCTCCAGACGAATTTCGTCACACCCGGCGTTGTTCCCGCACCGGATGCGGAACTCGTAAATGCCCGGTTCGGGAAACGGCACGAGGGCCAACCGGTAGCCGCGGTTCAGCACAAAAAAGCGGCCGCGGGTCATGTGGACCGGCGGCAGATCGAACGCCACGACCGGGTCTTCCGTTTCGAGCCGCTGGCGGACCAATTCGAACCGCACCGGGTGGGTGCCTTGACCGTCCGCGTACTGGACGAACAGCCATAACTCCTGCTCCGCATACGGGAACGCCCCGCCCACCGGCGGGCGGATCGTCGTTTCGATGCCGCGCGCCGTGTACGGGAGCCCCAGTGGCCCGCTCGCGGCCTCGACCTTTCGGCATACCGTCACCCGGCGGACCAGGGGGGCGACGCTCATTCGCGGTCCTCTCGGGTTGTTTCATAACTCTAGCAGCGCCGCCGGAGGCGCGGAAGTCACAGCACCCGCCGGACGGTCAGTGCGGCGCCGGGGCGCCAGGTGAAGAGCATCAGGTCCGCCGGGTGCCCGGGTTCGAGTTTCGTCACCGGCAGGCCCAGCAACTCGCGCGGCCGGGCCGAGGCGAGGTCGAGCACAGTTTTTAACCCGAGGTCCGGCATGACATCGAGCAGGTGCGACACGCAGGTGTCGGTGAAGTGCCCGCTGCCGGCGAGGAACGGCGTCCCGGCGACCACGATCTTCCCGGAGGGGAGCACCTCCAGTTCGGTCCCCCACTCGGAGTACGTTCCCGGCGGCAGCCCGGCTAGGCTCCCCGCGTCGCACGTCAGCAGCAGCCGGGCCGTTCCCTTCGCGCGGACGATGCACTTGATGAGGGTGGCCGGCAGGTGGTGGCCGTCGGTGATGATGCTGGCCCGCAGGTCGTCGCACGCGAGCTGCTCCCAGACGTAGTTGTCGTGCCGCGGGAGCGTGGCGTGGCACCCGTTGCCCAGGTGGGTGCTGGTGCGCGCGCCGGCCGCCACCGCGTCGCGGATCTGTTGCCCCGTGGCGGCGGTGTGACCGATCGCGGCGACCACGCCGGCCGCGGTCAGCTCCTCAATAAAGGGCAGGGCGCCGGGCCGCTCCGGGGCGAGCGTTACCATCCGAATGCGCCCGCCGGCGGCGTCCTGGAGCCGCCGGAACTCGTCCGGGTCCGGGTCGCGGGTGTGCTGCCGCGGGTGCGCGCCGCGGGGGCCGTCGTCCCCGGACAGGTACGGCCCTTCCAGGTGGAAGCACGGCACCCGTCGCGCCAGTTCGGCGTCCGAGTCGAGCGCCCGGGCGAGCGTCGCGAACCCGTGACGCAGCGCCCCGAAGCTGTTGGTCACGAGGGTGGCGGCGAACGCGCCGATCCCGTGCGCCGAACACACACCGGCGACGGCACGCACGCCGTCGGGCGTGAGGGCGGTGCCGTTAAAGCTGATGCCGAGGCAGCCGTTGATTTGCGGGTCGAAGAGCGCCGGGGCGATCCACTCTTCGGGCTCCCGGTCCGAGGCCGTCACCGCGGCGATGCGGTCGCCCTCGACCGTCACCGCGACGGGCCGGCCGGTGGCGTAATGGCGTGCGTGGAGGATCATTTGGGTGTTGGTGGCGCGGGCCGGTCTGGTAAGCGGGTGCCGTACACGTCACCACACATTCTGGGCGAATGCCCGTGCTCTGGTCAGCCCCCGTTGCGATCTCGGTCGTCGGCGGCGCCGCCAGCGGTGCGGCAGCCCTTTCGCTCGTGCGGGCGTTTTCGGTATGGCGGCAGCGGGCGGGTGAGCTATACTCCCCCTGCTCGCATCGCGTGCCCCGCGGCGCCCCGTTACCCGCCGCGGCACTGCGACCGACCCTCCAAATGGACCGACCGCGCGCGCATGACCGCGTACGATCAGGCCGAACTCGCCCAGGCCCTCCTCTCGGAAATCGGCGACGCCCTGTTTTTCCTCGACCCGGACACGGACCGGCTGCTCGAGGCGAACCCCGTCGCCCTGCGCCTCACCGGCTTCTCCCGGGCCGAGGTGCTGGAGCTCCCCGCCACCCACCTGTTCCGGTTCGAGTCCAGCGGCGGCGCCCAGCGCCTCAAAGGCGCGTTCACCAAGACGATGGTGTTCCACGGGCAGGACGGGTTCCTGCTCCGCACGAAGGACGACAGCTGGCTCCCGGTCGGCCTGACCGTGTCGCGGCTGCACCTGCCGCCCAAGCCGTTGGGCCTGATCATCGCCCGCGACGACCGCGACCGCCGGGCCGCCCTGGCCCAGGCGCGGCGGGTCGAGGCGGAGCTGCGCACCGTGCTCAGCAGCGCGCCCGGTGCCCTCTGGAGCGCCGAACGGACCCCGGGGCCGGACGTGTTTTCGGGCTGGCAGTTCCGGTACGTGTCGCCCCAGATGGCGGACCTCGCCGGGCGGCCGGGCGAGTTCTTCGACCACCCGTTCAAGTGGGCCGAGGCCGTTCACCCGGCCGAACGGGAGGGGTACCGCGGGGCCGTGCGGCGCCTGCTCGCCTCCGGCGAGGACCTTGAACAGCTGTACCGCGTCCAGCAGCCGGGCGGCGCGGTGCGGTGGGTGCAGGACCGGCTCCGGCTGGTGCGGGACGGGAGCGGCCGGCCGGTCCGGCTCGACGGGTGCCTGACCGACGTGACCGCGCGCCGGGACGCCGAGGAGGCGGTGCGGCAGAGCGAGCAGCGGTTCCGCGCCCTCGTCGAGAAGAGCCGCGACGGGATCCTGCTGCTCGACGCGGGGGCGGCGATCCGGTACGCCACCCCGGCCGCCAAATTCGTCCTCGGGTTCGCCCCGGAGGACGTCCTCGGGGTGGACCTGCTGTCCCTGATCCACCCGGACGACGTGCCCGGCGCCACCCGGCGCCTGGGGGCCAGCATCAGCCGCCCGGGCGAGGACGTCCCGGCCACGCTCCGCATGCTCGGCGCGCAGGGCGGCACCCGGCTCGTCGAGATGAACGCGGTGAACCGGCTCGACGACCCGAGCGTGTGCGCGGTGGTCGTGAACTACCGCGACGTGACCGAGCGCGACGCCGCCGTGCGCGAGGTGGCCAAACAGCACTCGCTGCTGGAGGGGCTGTTCGCGTCGGTGCCGGACGTGGTGTGCTACCAGGACCGCGACGGCCGGCTCCTGGGGTGCAACCCGGCGTTCGAGGCGTTCGCCGGGCGCCCCGCCGCCGCCCTCGTCGGCACGCGGTGCGAGGACGCGTTCGCGGGGGAGTGGGTGCCGCGGGTCGTCGCGGCGCAACAAGTGGTGCTGGCCACGGGGCGCACCGAGCGGGGCAAGGAGTGGGTGACGTACCCGACCGGCCGCAAGGCGCTGCTCGACTTCGCCATCGCCCCGCTCCGCGACGACTCGGGCGCCACGGTCGGGCTGATCGTGCTGGGCCGCGACGTGACCGAGCAGAACCGGCTCGAGGAGGAGCTGCGGCAGTCGCACAAGCTGGAGGCGGTGGGGCGGCTCGCGGGCGGCATCGCCCACGACTTCAACAACCTGCTCACGGTGGTGCTCGGGAACCTGGAGCTGATCCGGTGCGGGGCCGCCACCGGGGCCGACGCCGAGGAGCTGCTCGCGGGCACCGAGCGGGCCGCGAAGCAGGCGGCCGAGCTCACCAAACAGATGCTCGGGTTCGCCCGGCGGCAGCCGCTGCGCACCGCGTCGGTCGACCTGAACCAGTTGGTCCGGGACTCGCTGGTGCTGCTCCGCCGCACGATCGACGCGCGGATCGTGGTGCGGTTCGAGCCGGCGCCGCACCTGCGCCCCGTGGCCGCGGACCCGGTTCAGCTCCAGCAGGTGCTGATGAACCTGTGCCTGAACGCCCGCGACGCGATGCCCGAGGGCGGCACCCTGACCGTCGGCACCGCGGACGCGGACCCGACGGACGGCCCCGAGGGCAAGCGGTTCGTGCGGCTGAGCGTGTCCGACACCGGGGTGGGGATGACCGACGAGGTGCGGGCGAAGATCTTCGACCCGTTCTTCACCACCAAGGGGGTGGGGCAGGGGACCGGCCTGGGGCTGGCCGTGGTGTACGGGGTGGCGACCGCGCACGGCGGGTCGGTCGAGGTGTCGTCGACCCCGGGCGCCGGGAGCCGGTTCGATGTGTACTTGCCCCGCGGGGCCGTGTCCGACGACGACCGGACCCCGACCCGGGCCGAGGGCGCAACCGATTTCCCGCGCGGCCGCGGCGAAACGATACTGGTCGCCGACGACGAGATCGGGGTGCGCGACCTCGCGAAGGTCGCGCTGGAGATGTCCGGGTACACGGTACTGGTCGCGGCCGACGGGGCCGAAGCGCTCGACGTGTTCCACCGGGCCGGGGGGAAGGTGCGGCTCGCGGTGCTCGACGCCAGCATGCCGAAGCTGTCCGGGCGCCAGGTGTTCGAGGCGCTGCGCCGGGTCGATCCGGGGCTGAAGGTGCTGTTCGCGAGCGGCTACCACGGCGGCGGGCTGCTCCCGGCCGACGACCTGCCCGGCACCCGGCGGCTGAACAAGCCCTACGTGCCGACCCAACTGGCCGCCGCCGTTCGCGAGATGCTCGCGGAGTAAAGGCGAAGGCAGGTTGGCCACAAAAAAGCACAAAGGGCACAAAGGAAACCAAAACGAAGACAGAAGAGCGAGTTCAAAACTCTCCTTGGTCTTCGTTTTTGGTTTCCTTTTGTGCCCTTTGTGCTTTTTTGTGGCCAACCTGCCTTCGTGACCGCGCCACACATTTGTGGCCGATCTCTTCGCAACCGCGATCAGATGTTCATGCCGTCGCTGAGCTTCGCCAGCGCTTCGTTCTCGATTTGGCGCACCCGCTCGCGGGTGAGGCCGAGGCACTCGCCGATCTCCTTGAGGGTCCGGGGCTCTTCGTCGTTGAGCCCGAACCGCATCCGCAGCACGGTCGCCTCGCGCTGGTCCATCCGGTCGAGCAGGTGCAGCACCTGCTTGAGGTCGTCCGACTTGCCCAGCTCGGTGTCCGGTGCGTCGCCGCGCGAGTCCATCAGCGTCTCTTCGATGCTCCAGCCGGCGTCCGTTTGGTCGGACTGGGTGCCGGCGTTCGCGACGCGGATGGCCTTCTTGATGATCGCGAGCTTCTTCTTCGACAGCCCCAGGAACTTGGCGATCTCGTCGTGGGTGGGCGGGCGGCCCAGCTCGTCGGAGAGCTGGTTCGTGGCCCGGCGCCACTTGGTGAGCAACTCGGCCATGTAGGCCGGGATGCGGATCGTCTTCGCGGTGTTCACGATCGCCCGCTTGATGCTCTGCTTGATCCAGTAGCTGGCGTAGGTGCTGAACCGCGTGTTCATCGACGGCTCGAACCCCTCCACCGCCCGCAGCAGCCCCATGTTGCCTTCGGACACGAGGTCGTCGAGGGCCAGCCCCTTTCCCGTGTAGCCGCGGGCGATGTTCACCACCAGGCGGAGGTTCGCGCGGACCATCCGGTCGCGGGCCTGCGGGTCACCGGTCAGGACGCGGGCGCCCAGGTCGCGCTCCTCGGCGGCGGACAGCAGCGGCGTGTGGTCGATCTCACTCAGGTACGTCGAAAATGACGTGCGGGCGGGGTGTTCGTTCCTCACGGTGTCTCTCTGCTGAAGCGGGGGGGCGCGAATGTTATCGTCGTTGATGCCGGTTCGGAACCGGGGAGACGCGTTAACTTGCGACAAGAAAGTGAACTGGTCAAATCGGAATATCCGATACAACCGTCACAATCTATGGCTTATTGGGCTGGCCCGATTTTTCAGAAGTGGGTGACCGGCTCGCCGTTCTATATTTGCCTGAAATTTCAGGTGCCGATGGGTGTGTCGGCCGCGCGTTTCCGGCTCTGCTTGTTAGCGCCGGACACGCGCGGTTGGCCGGTGCTTGTGGCGCACCGGTGAGTTGCGAACGGTCGCTTCACAGGCGGCCAGATTTTTCCGGGTTCGCCGTCACGTCCGGCGGTGCGGATCAGTTCGTCCTGGCGGGGATTACGTCCAGTTCCACGCGCGACGGGAACGCGGGCGTGTGGTAGACCTTTTGGGTGGCTTTTTGAAAGTCGGCGTCTTCGGCCTCAAAGATGTTGGGCACGAACTTCTGCGGGTTCCGGTCGATGACCGGGAACCAACTGCTGCTCACCTGCACCATGATCCGGTGTCCTTTCCGGAACCGGTGGTGCCCCTGGACCAAGTCAACGAGGTACTCTTCTACGGCGCCGGGCTTCACGGGCTCGGGCTTCTCCAGACTCTTGCGGAACCGCGCGCGGGCCGGCTCGCCGGCGATCAAGAGCTGGTAGCCGGCCAACTCCGGGGGCTTCTTGTAGTCCTCGGGGTACACGTCGATGAGGCGCACCACCCAGTCGCAGTCGGTGCCCGTGGTCGCGCCGAACAGTTTCACCTTCATGGCGCCGGCGACGGTAACGTCTTCGGCGAGCGGTTCGGTTTCGAACGAGAGCACGTCGGGCCGACCGTGCGTGAACCGCTGGTCCTGCACCATCCACTCGGGCCACTCGGGACCGGGGTAGGTGGGCCTCACCGGCCGGGGGCGGTACGGGACGGGGTTTGCGGGGTCCGATACGTACTCGCTCGCCTCCGCCGCGCGCTCCGGCGGGGGATCGAAACTCAGCTTCCCTTTCGGGTGGAAGTACAGCTTCCGCGCCGTGGCGCCTTTTGGCGGCCAGGAGTCGTAGGTCGCCCAGGTGTTGGCCCCCGTCAGGAACATCCGCGCTTCGGGGGGCGCTTTCCCCGCGTCTTTGAGGTAGTGAGCAAAGAACGGCGCTTGAACTTCTTTCCGGAAGTGTCCTCCGGTGTCGGAATCGAACGGGACACGTCCGAGCCGGTCGGCCTTGCCCGAGGCCCAACCGCCGTGGTTCCACGGGCCGACCGCCAGGAAGTTTTGGCCCTTCTTGTCGTGCTTCTCGAGCAGCTCGTACATCTTCAGCGGGCCGCGGAAGTCCTCCTGATCGTACCACCCGCCCACGGTGAGCGTCGGGACCGTCACGCGCGTCAGGCGCGGTTCGAGCGATTGCGTTTTCCAGAACGTGTCGTAGTTCGGGTGCGCGACGAAGTCGTTCCACGTCGGCAGGGCGTTCTTGAAGTGTTTGCGGTTCACGTTCGAGAGGGCGCCGAGTTTGAGGTACCAGTCGTAGGTGTCGTGGCGGTCGAAGTGGAACGAGAAGTTGGTCTTGTCGGTCTCCATCATCGCGACGTACTCGAACCCGTAACTGAGTCGGAACGCGCCGCTGTGGTGGAAGTCGTCGCCCAGGAACATGTCGATCGGCGAGGCCTGGGGCGAGACCGCCTTGAGCGCGGGGTGCGGGTCGAGCATCGCGACCGCGGCGAGCCAGCCCGGGTAGCTGATGCCGAGCATCCCGACCCGCCCGTTGTTGCCCTTCACCTCCTTCAGCAGCCACTCGATGGTGTCGTAGGTGTCGGACGCTTCATCAACGGCCTTCGGGTCGTTCGGGTCGCGGGCGGGGCGCGTCATCACGAACGTGCCCTCCGACTTGAACCGCCCGCGGATGTCCTGAAGAACGAACGCGTAGCCGTCATCAATCATGTCTTTGAAGTAGTTCCGCAGCAGCCGTTCGGCGCGCCCGTCGATGCCGTAGGGGGTGCGCAGGAGGATGATCGGTACCGGCCCTTTGGGCTCCTTCGGGACGTGCAGCGTCGTGAACAGCTTTTTCCCGTCGCGCATCGGGACCATTGCTTCGGTGCGCTCGAAACGTGAATCGGCGTCGGGCGCCTGGGACGGCGCGTTCGCGACGGTGAGGCAAAGCGCGACCAGCGCGCCGGCCCCGATCCTGAGTTGGTGTCGCATAAGGTACCCGTGGGTGTGCGGAGAGGGTGGGCGTCATTGTTCGTGTTGTGCGGCGCGTGTCAATGGCACGGGCTGTACGCCCGAGACACTTGCCGCGCCGGTTCCTGGAGGGCGGCGGCCGAGCGCGGCGCGCGGAGTGGGTGAGATAATTGTGGGGGAGGCTCCCATGTCCGACGTGCCGTTTCGCCTGTCCGACCGCGCCGCCCGGGTTCGCACGGCGGCGCGCGAACTTTTGAACGCGCACGGGCTGTTGACCTGGGAGTTCGGGTTCAACTCGAACGTGCGCCGGGCCGGCGTGTGCTTCTACCCGTACCGCGGCGAACCCGGGCGGATCGAGCTGTCGGTTCACTTCGCCGAGAGGAACAGCGACGCCGAGGTGTGGGGGACGCTGTTGCACGAACTGGCGCACGCGCTGGTCGGCCCCGGGCACGGGCACGACGCCGTGTGGCGTGCGAAGTGTCGCGAACTGGGCACCTCGACCGACGCTTGTTACGGGGACGAGGTGCAGATGCCGCGAGGGCGGTGGCGGGCGGTGTGCGCCGGCTGTGCGTTCGAGTACGACCGCCACCGGCGGCCGGCGCGGGCCGCCGGGTGGTACTGCCGCCCGTGCGGGTCCGACCGCGGGAAGTTAGAATGGCGCGACGCCACAACGGGGTGAACGTGCCTCCGCAGGGCCTCCCGACGAGGTCGAACATATCTGAAGGACGAGACAACCGGGACCAAACAGACCCGATCCGACGGCCGCGAAAAACCGGCGATCACTTCCTCGCGCCGCGGTCGAAGCACCACGCGAACAACAGATCCCATTCGAGCCGCTGCACGCGCTGGGCGGTTTGCTCGTCGGCGCTGCCGGTGCCGCGCGCCTTCTCGCAGAAGTCCACGAAGTCGAACGGGGTGGTGTACTTGTAGCCCACCGCCGGCGCCTGTTCGGCGAGCTGGGCCAGCACCGGGTGGGCGCCGACCCGGCGCCACCAGTACTTCGAGTTCCAGGCGTCCGGCTCGCGCCGGTGCATGATGGCGTGCCAGAAGTTCCGGTTCGGGCACGACTCGTCCGCCTGACTGATCGTGTGCGACTCGTCGAGGTAATCGAACAGCAGCCACAGCCCCGCGCCGCAAGCGGGCGGCAGTGACGCCACCGCCGTCCGGATTTGTGCGCGTCGCTCGGCCGCCGGTGTTCCCGGCCCCAGATCCGTCGGCGGTGCGGCGGCGATCAGTTCGGTCACGGCGGTCGGGAAGTCGCGCATCAGTCGGCCTCATTATGGACACTGTTGTTGTACTTGGCCCCGCACGTGTCCGCGAGTGCCGGCCCTGTGACAGTGCCCCGGCTAACGCGATACCTCCGATCTACCCGGAAGGGCACCCGGTTACTGACGCCGGGGGCGAGAAGTGACGGTCGGACCCCGGTGTCAGCGGGGTGATTGGTGTGACAGGAGCTGGTTCAGTTGGTTTGTTTGGTACTGGTGCGGTACTGCTCCGTGTCCCACACCCGCACCGTCTTGTCGCCCGACGCCGACACCAGCCGGGTGCCGGTGCGGTCGAACGCGACGGAGTGAACGTACATCTTGTGACCGCTCAACTCGGCGATCTCGCGGTGCGTGTCCACGTGCCACAGGCGAATGAGGTTGTCCGCGGCGCCGGTCGCGAGCAACTTGCCGTCCGGGCTGAACGCCAGCCCGTACACATCGCTCCCGTGCTTCAACTCGCCGAGCAGCTTTTCGGTCGCCACGTCCCAGATTCGCACCGAGCCGTCCGACGAACCCGCCGCGAGCGACTTTCCGTTCGGGTGCCACGCGAGCGCGAGTACGCCGTCACGGAAGTCCGCGCCCGGCTTGAGGACCGCCAGGGGCTTGCCGGTCGCCACGTCCCAGACTCGCACCGAACCATCGCGGTGGTGCCCGGCCGATGCGAGCTGTTTGCCGTCCGGGCTGAACGCCACGTCACAGACCGCGAAGGCGTGCCCCTCCAGAACGGCCGCCGCGCGGCGGGTGGTCACGTCCCAAAGCCGCACCCGACCGTCCGGGGTGCCGGCCGCGAGCAGCGTTCCGTCGGGGCTGAACGTGACCCGGCTGTCGCGGAAGTCGGCGTTCGAGAGCGGCCACACGTGCAGCAGCTTGCCGGTGCCGGCGTCCCAGAGCCGCACCCCGCCCACCGCGCTCGGATCGTTGTGCTTTCGGCCCAGCGTCGCGATCAGTTGGCCTTTCGGGTGTACCGCCACCGACGACACAATGCCGATGTTCCCGTGCTCCAGCTTCAGCACCTCTTTGCCGGTACGTGCGTCCCACACGCGCGCGGTGTCGTCCCAGCCGGCCGACGCGATCCGGTCCCCGTCCGGGAAGAAGGCGGCGCTGTAGACGTAGGACCCGTGCCCGCGCAGCGCGTAATCGTTCTCGGCCGACCACACGTCCCATAACCGCACCGTGTCGTCGCTGGCGTGCGACGCGATCAGCGCCGTGCCCGTGCCCGGGTCAATGTGGAACGCGCCGCTGTTCACCTCCGACGAGTGGCCCCGGAGCACCGCCACGAGTTTTCCCCGTTTCACGTCCCAGTACCGCAGCGTGCGGTCGTCGGACGCCGAGAGCAGCCGGGTGCCGTCCGGGTTGAACGCGACCCGCTGGATCCAGCCGGTGTGCCCCTCGAGCACGTGGACGGCCTCCCGCTTCTCCCCGCGCGCGTCGGGGCCGATGTCCCAGACGCGCACGGTGCGGTCCATCGAGCACGACGCGAGCAACCGGCCGTCCGGGCTGAACGCCGTGTCGCTCACCTGGTTCTCGTGCCCCTCCAGCCGTGCCACCCGCTGCCCGGTGGCCACCTCCCATACGTCCATCGCGGTCTGCGGGTGCCACCCGCTCGACACGATCCGCTTACCGTCTGGACTGAACCGGTACGCGAACATGGGCTCGGCGCGCGGGTCGATCCGGCCCACCGGCCGGCCGGAGCGCACGCCCCAGAAGGTCGGCGGGTCGGAGCTCGCCCAGCGCGCCCCGGCCACCTCACCGTCCGGGCTGAACACCAGCGGCAGTGCGGTCCCGTCGGGCACCCGCAGCCGGTGCGTCTCCCGCCCGGTCTCGACGTTCCAGATGCGCGCGGTTCGGTCTTCCGAACCGGTGACCAGCTCGCTGCCGTTCGCGATGAACTGGATGACGTGGATCTTGGCGGTGTGCCCGCTCAGCACCCGCACCCGCCCGGTGCGCGGGTCGAGCAGGGCGAGGCCGTGGTCGTTGGTCGCGTACGCGACCATCGCGCCGCTGTCCGCGACCAGTGCGTGGTGCGGCGCGGCGGGGCCGGGGAACGGTCCCCGCCGTTCCCGGGTTGTGAGGTCCCAGACGGTCAACTGGCGGTTCGGGTCCGTGGCCAGTAGCCAGCGCCCGTTGGCACTGAACTGGGCGTAACATATCGGGGCGTCGGGGCCTCCGAGCACGTGCCGCGAGCGGTCGAGCTGGGCCACCAGCACGTTCCACACCCAGTCGCGGTGATCGGGCGGGGCCTCGTCCAGCGCCCAGCGGGCCGTCCGCACGTCGTGCAGCCGCAGCCCGCCGGACGCGGCCATCAGGCTGACCCGGTACCGCTCCCAGCGCTCCTTGGCGGCGGCCTCGAGGTTCTTGGCCGCTTCCGCTTGTGCGCGCCGTGCGTGCTCGGCCGCCCACAACTCGTTCGTGCGGGCGATCTCCATGTGGTCCTTGGCCTGTTTCTCGTTCCACCGGGCGTCGTCCCAGCTCCACATGACCCCGGCCAGTGCCGCGACCGCGACCAGCACGGTCACGACCGACAGCGCGGCGAGCGCCGGGTTCCGCCGCCCCCACCGGGCCGTGCGCCCCAGCGGTCCGAGCCGACGGGCGAGGATCGGTCGGCCGTCGAGCCACCGCTCCAGATCGTCGGCCAGGGCCGCGGCCGTCGGGTATCGCTTGTCGGGCTGCTTCTCCAGGCACTTCAGGCAAACGGTCTCGAGGTCCCGGGGCACCCCCGGCTGGAGCCGGCGCGGCAGGACCGGCTCCTGGTGCAGCGCCAGCCGTAGGGTGTCGGCGAACGCGGCCCCCTTGAACGGCACCACACCGGTGAGCAACTGGTACAGGATCACGCCGAGCGCGTAGATGTCCGCCGCCGGCGCCGCTTCGCCCTCGAACTGCTCCGGCGACATGTACTCGGGGGTGCCGAGCACGACCCCAGTCTGGGTGCGTGGCTGCGGGCCGGAGGCGGGGGCGATCTGCTTGGCGATCCCAAAGTCGGCGATTTTCGGCTCGCCGTCGTGCCCGAGCAGCACGTTCGCCGGCTTCAGGTCGCGGTGAATCACCCCGATCTGGTGGGCCGCGTGGACGGCCCGTGCGAGTGTGGTCACCGTGCGCGCCGCGTAGTCCGGCGCCTGAGGGGACCGCGTTTTGCTCGCCAAACTCCCCCCGTCCACGAACTCCAGTGCGATGAACGGGATCGGGTGCAACTCGCCGGCCGCCGGTTCGACGGTGCCCACCTCGAACACCTGGATCACGTTGGGGTGTTGCAGCTTCGCGATGGTCTCGGCCTCGGCCCGGAACCGTTCGCGGAACTCCGGCGCCAGCGACTCGCCCCGGAGCATTTTGATCGCGACCCGGCGGTTCAGCTCGCGGTGCCGGGCCTCGTACACGATGCCCATGCCGCCGGTACCGACGACCGACAGGATGTCGTACCCTCGCACCCGTGGGTGCTCGCCCGCGGGCGGTTCCGGCGGAAGGGGGATGGTGGCGACGCGGGGCGCCTTCGGTGGGCCGCCGGTGGGCTGGTCGCGTGCGATCACGAGGGGCACCGTGCGCTCGGGCGGGTGGGGCAGCGAGGCGGGCGTGCGCACGGAAGCTCCTCCGGACGGTCAACGTGATCCTCGTGCAAAAGATGTGACACCGCGAACCAAATGCAACTCACTCGATTCAGATGCGAAGGGAACTTTGTGCGCGAGTTGAAACGGGCGCGAATGTTCTGTTCAGACCGGAAGATTGGAGTGCAAAAATTGGGCGGCAGTTCGTCAGGCGCCGCACGGTCACGTGACCGCGGCCCGCAAAATCTGCGTCACTTTTTGGGCGGCGCGGTGACGGTGAGCCACAGATCGGCCAACGGCTCGTCGAACTCGGGCGCCGCGAACCGCGCGTATCGCGTGAGCGCCGGCTGATCCTTCACCGTGCCGATCAACCGGAACGGCACCGAGAGAAGTTCGTTCGCGGTGACGGAAAGTGTGACGGCGTTGGGATCGGGTTTCGCGGGTTGTACGATCGCGACCTTTACACCCGGCGGTAGCCCCTCTGCGCTCACTTCGACCGGTTTCGCGAACCCGAGTTTGCGGTTCACTTTCACCGCAATCGTTGTGGGCGTACCGGGCGTGACGGTGAAGCGGTCGGTGGGAACCGTCAGGTCGTAATCCGGTTCGGAGAGGACACGCAGCAGGAATGCGTGACGCGGGCCGGCGCCCGCGTACTGGTCGCCGACGGTGACGGTGTACGCGCCGTCCGCGGGCGGGGTGAAGGCGAGCGCGGTGTCGGCGTTGATCTTCGGTGGCTCGGCGCGAGCGAGCGGCTTCTTCTCGGCGTCGAGTACACGCACGACCGGGTTGACCGCGAGGCCAACCGTTCGGCTCTCCACCTGAATCGTGAGCGGTTGCCCCTTCTTCGCATTCATTACGAAGCTGGTGTCCGTGCCGGCCTTTTCGATGCGGCCGGTGACGGAGAACGGCGGCTTGAGCGGTTCGCTGACCGCCGGCCCGAAGGTCGGGTGCGGTTCGACACGCACGCGGAGGGAATTCGCCCGTCTCGCTGCGCGTGCAAACGAGGCGTCCGGCAAACCATAAGTGAGCGCGAGCGTGCGTGTTTCAGGGGACAGGTTCCACCCTTCGGTTTCAACCGCTGCGGTGCCGTTTTGCACCGCGAGCGGGGTGGTGTGATCTCCAAACGGTCCCGTGGTGAGCGTGAGACGGTACACGCTCGCGTCAGAACCGAAGTAACGAATGGTGGAATCCGGCGTTGCCGGGAAGGCGTACACGCGAACGACGTGAACCCCGTCCTTCTTCGCCGTGAACGCGATTTGCGGATCGAGGCCGTGGAAGTCGTTGTTCTCGTCGAGGACGAACCCGTCGGCCGAAAGCACCTGCATCATCGCATCGATCGGCGACCGCAGGGCGTTGTGCGCCTCGAGCGACGCGACCAACGTTTGCCCCTTCTTGAGCCGCACCGCAAAACAGTCCACGTCGCCGTTCTTTTCCAGCTTCCCGTTCACAACGACGGACGTGAATTCAATGAGTTGCGCCTTCTTGAACTCGTCGTTAGGTTCTTTCTCTGCTACCTCCGGCAGCGCACCCACGATGAACGGCCGCAACCCGCTGGCCCCTTCGTTGCTGTGGGCGCGGACCCAGTACACGTCCGGTACAGCGTCCTTCGCGACGGTGACTTTCAGTTTGCCCTTCACGTTTTCGGCCGAGACGCCCTTTCCGCTGACCCAGACCCGTGCCGTCGGCTCGGTGAGACCCGCAGCGGTGACTTCGACCGTTGTGCCTTGCTGCGCCCCGGCGGGAGAGAGGTACGTGATTGCCGGCGGCGCCGAGAAGAGCTTTGCACCGCAGAGCGCGCAAAGGGCAAAGAGAGAGAAAGCAGAGAGATGAAAACTCCGGATGGTACTTGCGCTCATGTTTCTCTCTGCGCCCTTTGCGCCCTCTGCGGTGAATATTCTTAGTCTCTCACATCAGCTCTTTGATCGGCGTTGGGTCGCTGACGAGGTGGGCCGGGCGACCGTTCGGGTTGTACAGGATCTTGTTCGGGTCGATCCCGAGTTTGGTGTACACGGTCGATACGAAGTTCTCGGGCGCGAGCACCCGCTCGACCGCCGCGAACCCCTTGCGGTCGGTGGCGCCGACGACCGTGCCGCCCGGGGTGCCGCCGCCCGCGAAGAGGACGCTCATCGCGTTGGCCCAGTGGTCGCGGCCGGGCTTGGTTTGTCCTTGGAGGGTAGAGATCTTCGGCGTCCGCCCGAACTCGCCGAGGGCGATCACGAGCGTGCTGTCGAGCATCCCGCGCTCTTCGAGGTCGGTGATGAGGGCCGAAACCGACTGGTCCCAGCTCGGGAGCCGCTTCCGGAGCGCGCCGAACAGGTCGGAGTGGTGGTCCCAGCCGCCGTCGTTGACGGTCACGAACGGCACCCCGGCTTCGACGAGCCGCCGGGCCAGGAGCAGGCGCTGGCCGAACCCGTTGCGGCCGTAAGTGTCGCGCACCTTCGTGGGCTCGCGGGCGATGTCGAACGCCGCCTGCGCGGGCTTCGAGTTCATCAGGTCGTAGGCCTGCTTGTAGTGCTCGTCGAGCGCCAGCGCCGGGTCGCCCGCGGCCTTGTCCATGAACCGCTTCAGGCTGTCGACATCGCTGCGGACGCCGGTGCGGTCGTCGAACCGCTCGCCGGTGAGCCCCTCGGGGAGGGCCACGTCACGAACTTTGAAGTTACGGCCGCTCGGGTCCTCGGCGACCACGAACGGGGCGTACTTCGCGCCGAGGAAGTTCGGCCCGCCGGACCGCGTCATGGAGGGGAGCGAGAAGTACGCCGGTATGCCCCCGCCGGCGGGCTTCTCGTGCGCGACCACCGACCCCATGCTGGGGTGGAAGCTGACGAACGCGCCGCACCCGACGGGGATGCGCGGTGGCGCGCCGGTCATCATGTAGTGGTTGCCGGCCCCGTGGTTGCCCTGCTCGTGGCGGATCGAGCGGATCATCGCGAACTTGCTCAGCCCCTTCGCGAGCCGGGTCATGTGCTCGGAGAAGTGGACCCCGGGCACGGCGGTCGGGATGGCCTTGAACTCGCCGCGGTACTCTTCGGGCGCGTCCGGCTTGGGGTCGAACGTCTCGAAGTGCGTCGGCCCGCCGTCCATCCAAATGAGGATGCAAGACTTCGCCCTGGCCGCGGGCGCGTTGACCGCTTCGGCCGCGAGCCCCCGCGCGCGGAACGCGGTGAGCAACCCGCCGCCGAGGAACGCGCCGAGGCCGAGTTGCAGGCTGTCGCGGCGGGAGTACCCAGCGCAGTTGGTGTTGGTGGGCATGACGCACGACCTCGTTCAAGAATCGGTTTCCGCAAGACGCCCTTCAACGAACTTCCAGGCGGCTTCCAATCTTCGAAAGTAAACCGTTTCACCACGATCAACGTATTCGTTCGTCGCGAGCAGGGACCACAGATGCGGCATCCCCGGCTCGCAACCCGGCCCGATGACAATAGCAACGGGAACAGGCGGTGGCTCGATATCAACGTTCGGAAATGCCTGATTGATGTTGTTGCCCCACCGGTAGCTCAACTCAGTTGCATCGTAAATCACACAACACGCATTGAGTGCCGTCATTCCGGCCTTTGCCATCGCCTGCATGTAGGTCGCGTCGGGCCACCCTTCAGAACCCCAGCGATACGTACCGGCATATTTGATGACCAAGGGTTCAAAGAAACCCGGCTCCCAGTCGCGACTGGTAAAAAAGCGAACCGTGATCTGACTCCAAGACCGGAGATCGTGTTCGGCAAGCTGCATGTTCGCCTCAGTCGTTGAACACGAATTCCGGTGTGTTGATGAGCGCCCACAGCAGGTCTTCGGTCGCGCTGCGCCGGGTCGCGCCGGGCTTCTCAAACCGCTTCACGGCCTTCGTGCGCTCGCTTTCTGTTGGCAGGCGACTGTACGCGAGTAGGTAAAGTTCGTCGGCAATCTCGCCGGGCGTCTTCTTGCCCTTCGCCAGTTCGGCGCAGCGGCCCTCGTCGCTCGTGACCTTGCGGTACAGGTTCGGGCTGTTCATCAGGTGCAGCGCCTGAACCACGGTCGTGTCGGCGGTGCGCTCGCACGGCGGGTCCTGGTTCGGGTCCGGGCGGCCGAAGCTGTCCAGGAACACCGACTGCGAGCGCGCCGTCCAGACCTCGACCGCCCGCGACCCGGCCGGCATCGCCTCGAACCGCTCCGGCACCCCGGTGACATCGCTCACCATGTCGAGCAGCACCTCGGCCCGCAACCGCTGCCGGTAGTGGCGCGAGTAGTTGCGCAGGTCGCTCGCGTTGCGGTCGTTGGGTGTGGTGGAGAGCTGGTACGCGTGGCTCAGGCAGATCGTGCGGACGAGCGACTTCAGGTCGCACTTGTTCTTGCGGAAGTCCGTCGCGAGTGCGTCGAGCAGTTCCGGGTTGCTCGCCGGGTTGGTGGCGCGCAGGTCGTCCACCGGGTCAACGATCCCGCGGCCCATCAGGTCGGCCCACACGCGGTTCGCGATCACCTTGGCGAAGAACGGGTTCTCGGGCGCGGTCACCCACTCCGCCAGCGCCTCGCGGGGGTCGCGGTCCGGTGACAGGTCGAGCGGTTTGCCCAGCAGGGGCGTCGGCGTCATCTCCTTGCCGGTCAGCGGGTGCCTGACGGTGCTGCCGCCGCGCCGGCCCGTGCCGCTCCCGAGGAACACCGCTTCTTCGCTGCCGCTGATCGGCGCCGAGATGCCGATCCCGCTCCGCCCGATCCGCCCGAAGAACGCCGCGAAGCTGTAAAAGTCGTCCTGCCCCCACACCTCGAACGGGTGGTGGTGGCACTTCGCGCAGTCGAGCCGCACCCCCAGGAACAACTGGCTCACCATCGTGGTCAACTCGTCCGGCTCGCGCCGGTTCCGGTAGAAAACGGCGGCCCCGTTCGTGAACGTGCTCCCGTTCGCAGTGATGATCTCGCGCACGAACCGGTCGTAGGGCTTGTTCTCGCGGAAGCTCTTGCGAATCCACTGGTCGAAGTTGTACGTCGCCTTCATGCCCGTGTGGTACGGGTTCGGGCGCAACAGGTCGGTCCACTTGTTGGCCCAGAAGTCGGCGTACTCGGGCCGCTCCAGCAGCGCGTCGAGGAGCCGTTCGCGCTTCTTCGGTTCCCGGTCGGCGAGAAACGCCCGCACCTCATCCGGAGTCGGGAGGCGGCCGATCACGTCGAGGTACGCCCGGCGGTGGAACTGCGCGTCGGTGGCGAGTTCCGACGGCGTGATGTTCAACTGTTGCAGCTTCTTCCACACCAACCCGTCGATGAAGTTGTTCCGCGGGAGCTTCTCGTACACCGCGGCGTCGACACTCTTCGGCAAGGGGATGAGTACGCGGCACACCGCGAATTTCTCGGCGAACCGGGCCATGACCGCCGCCTCGCCCGGGATCGGGCCGGCGCGGACCTCGCCCGCCGCACCGACCGCGGCGTACACACTCTCGCTCGACGAGAACTGGGCGAGGTTCGTCACGTCCTGAGTGCGGCCATCGGAATAGTGTGCGGTGACCGCGAGTTGCTGGGGTGCTTTCAGGGCGAGGAGCCGGCTCTCGGGAAACACCGTAACCTTTTCGAGTCGCGGGGCGTTGGCGGGCGTACGCGGCGTGCCGTTGGCGATCCACGTTGCGAGTGCGCGGTACTCGGGACTGCCCTCGGTGAGTTTTTTACCGCCGCCGTGCGGCGCCTGCCCGGTCGCTTTGCGCAACAGCAGGCTGAACGCCGGGTTCGCCGGGAACACGCGCCGGCCGCGGGCCTCGGCGGTGATCGCCTGAAAGTCGAAGTCGTTGTCGTAGGCCAGCAGTGAGAGTTGGAACCCGTTCTGGCCGCGGGCTTTACCGTGACAGGGGCCGGCGTTGCACCCGTACCGGGTGAGGATCGGTTGTACGTCACGCTCGAAGGTCACGGGCGCGGCCGCGCCGGCGTTCCGGACCTTCACCGGAACTGTTGCGCTCGCCCCGCGCGCGGTAGCGGTGATAACGGCGTCGCCGTCACCGACCGGGGTGACGAGCCCGCTCGGGCTGACCACGACCACCCCGGGCGCGCTGCTCCGGTAGCCGGCCTCGCCGGTGCGGTCCGTGAGCGCTGTGCCGTTCGTCTCCGTGACGATCAGTTGTTGCCGGGCGCCTGTTCCGTCGAGCGTCACCGCGGACGGGAACACGCTCAGCCCGTCGGCGGCGCGAGCTTGTGCCGCGCAAACGAACGGGAGCACCGCGAGAGTGAAGAGGAGGGACCGCATGGTTCGGAGCGAGGGCGGAAGGTAGGCGCGGGCGGCGGGAAGGAGGTTGAGCATACCCGGGCGCCGCGGCCGACGCCAGTGAAACCTCGATATTCTGGCGCGCACGATCCGCGCACCGCCCCGGCTCCGCGAGCGGAGAGGCGCTTGGTCGTTAGCCGCGTGCGTCGAGTACCGCTCGCACCTTGCGGGCCAGCCCGATCGGCGAGAACGGCTTCTGGATGAACGCCTCGCCCGACCCGAACGCCCCGTCCGGCACCACCGCCTCGTCGGTGTACCCGCTCATGAACAGGATCTTCACGTTCGGGCGGGCCGCGCGGAGCGCGTCGCCGAGCTCCCGGCCGCCCGCGTTCGGCATCACCACGTCGGTCACCAGCAGGTCGATGCGACCCGGGTGCGCGGCGGCCACGTTCAGGGCGTCTGCCGCGCACCCGGCGGTCAGCACCGTGTACCCCTGCACGTCCAGCGCGATGCGGGCGATGTTGCGCACCGGCTCCTCGTCCTCGACCAGCAGGATCGTTTCGGTCCCGCCGGTCGGGACCGGGGCGGGAGCGGGTGCGGGCGCGTCCGGTGCCGCGCACGCGGGGAACAGCATGACGAACGTCGTGCCCGCCCCGTGGGGGCACTCCACCGTGATGTGCCCGCCCGCCTGCTTGACCACGCCGTGAACCACGGCGAGCCCCAGCCCGGTGCCCTTACCCACTCCTTTGGTGGTGAAGAACGGCTCGAAGATGTGCGGGCGCACGTCCTCCGGGATCCCGGCGCCGGTGTCCGCCACGGCGAGCCGGACGTACCGCCCCGGCCGCAGGTCCGGCTGCGACGCCGTGTCGGCCGGGCGCAGCTCCACGTTGCGCGTTTCCAGGGTCAGCCGCCCGCCCCCCGGCATCGCGTCCCGGGCGTTCACCGCGAGGTTGATGATCACCTGCTCGATCTGCCCCAGGTCCGCGGTCACCGGCGCCAGGTACGGGTCCAGCGCGAGCGCCAGGGTGATGTGCTCGCCGATCAGCCGGCGCAGCAGCTTGCCGATGTGCGTGGCCACCGCGTTCAGGTCCAGCACCTTCGGCTCGACCATCGACCGGCGGCTGAACGCGAGCAACTGCTGGGTGAGCCGCGCGGCCCGCTCCCCGGCGTCCTGGATGGCCGCCAGCGGCTCCCACAGCGGCCCCCGCTCGGTGAGCCCGGCCAGCAGCAGGTCCGCGTACCCGTTGATGACGGTGAGCAGGTTGTTGAAGTCGTGCGCCACCCCGCCCGCCAGCCGCCCGATGGCCTCCAGCTTGGTGCCCTCTCGCAGCTTCTCGTCGAGCCGGGCCTTTTCGTCCTCCTGGCGGCGCCGGGCGGTGATGTCGCGGAACACCAGCACCGCGCCGTCCACCGCCCCGCGGTCGTCGAGGATCGGGGCGGCGCAGTCGTCGATCGGGCACTCGCCGCCGGTGCGGGCGGTGAGCACCGTGTGGTTCGCCAGCCCCACCACCCGGCCCTCGCGCAGCACCCGGTCGACGGGGTTCTCGACGGGCAGCCGGGTGGCCTCGTTGGAGATCACGAACACGTCGTGCAGCGAGCGGCCGGCGGCCTCCGCCAGCGGCCACCCGGTGAGCCGTTCGGCCACCGGGTTGAGGAACGTGACCGCGCCGGCCCGGTCGGTCGCGATGACCCCGTCGCCGATGCTGGCGAGCGTGGTGGCGTACCGGCGCTCGCTGGCCCGCAGCCGGCGCTCGGCCGCGTGCTTGTACAGGGCCATCTCGATGACGGTCCGCAGCTCGCGCTCCTGGAACGGCTTGAGCAGGTACCCGTACGGCTCGGCCACCCGCGCCCGGGTCAGGGTCTCGTCGTCCGAGTGGGCGGTCAGGAACACGACCGGGACGAAGTGCTCGGCGCGGACCCGGTCGGCGGCGTCGATCCCGTCGAGGTCGCCCCGCAGCCGGATGTCCATGAGGACCAGGTCGGGCGCCCGCTCGCCGGCCAGCCGCAGCGCGTCGGCGCCGGTGGCGACCGACCCGACGACCTCGTACCCGAGGGCCGTGAGCCGCAGCTCCAGGTCCGCCGCGGGGATCCGCTCGTCTTCGACAATCAGTATCCGGTGGGGCATGAGTGACCCGGGGCGTTACGCGAAGGAGATCAGGAACGCGGTCCCCCCGGACCGCTCGACGGACAGGTGCCCGCCCAACTGCTCGGTCAGGATGCCGACCAGCCGCAGCCCGAGGGACGGCGCGCGGTCGATCGCGAAGTCGGGCGGCAGCCCCACCCCGTCGTCCGACAGGGCCAGCGCGAACCGGCCGCCGGCCGTGCGGAGGGCCACGCGGACGGTGCCGCCGCGGCCGTCCGGGAACGCGTACTTGAGCGCGTTGGACACCACCTCGTTGACGATCAGCCCGCACGGGACGGTCTTGTCCAGCGGCAGCGGGTCCGGGCCGATGTCCAGCTCGAGCCGCACCCGCGCTGCGTCCACCCCGTACACCCGGAACAGGTACGAGCACAGCTCCCCGAAGTACCGCCCGGGGTTCACGCGGGCCAGGTCGTCGGACCGGTACAGGGCCTCGTGGACGAGGGCCATCGCGCGGACCCGGTTCTGGCTCTCCGCCAGCACCGCCGCGGCAGCCGGGTGGGTGACCCGGGCCGCTTGCAGGTGCAGCAAACTGGAGACCACTTGCAGGTTGTTCTTCACCCGGTGGTGGATCTCCTTGAGCATCGCCTCCTTCTCGCGGAGCGACGCGAGCGTCCGCTCGTCGGCCCGTTTGCGGGCAGTGATGTCGTAGCTGACGCCGGCGAGCCGGGCCGGCCGGTCGCCGCCCGCGGGCACCGGCGCGCCGGTGCCGCGGACCCAGCGCTCGCCGCCGTCGGGCCGGCAGATCCGGAACTCGATGTCAACGTCCGCTCCGGCCCGCGCGCCGGCGAGCGCCTGCTGGACGCCGGCCCGGTCGTCCGGGTGGACGCGGTACAAGAAGGTCTCCAGCCGGCCGTCGAACTCGCCCGGGGCGAACCCGAACAGGGCCTGCTCGCGCTCGTCCCAGGTGAGCCGGGGCGGCTCCAGCTCCCACTCCCAGGTGCCCATCCGCCCGGCGTCCAGGGCGAGCCGCAGCGACTGCTCCTTGAGCCGCAGGGCCTCCTGGGTCCGGACCTGCTCGGTCACGTCCTGCGCCATCGACAGGATGCCGAGGAACGTGCCGTCGGGCCGGCGGAGCGGGGTGTTGTACCACTCGCACAGGATGACCGCGCCGGACCGGGTCACGTTGCGGTTGATGCTCCGCGCGGCCAGGTCCCCGGCGAGCAGCCGGTCCCGGACCGCGGCCACCTGGGCGTGGGCGTCGGGCGGCACCAGGTCCATGAGCGGGCGGCCGAGGATCTCGTCGCGGGTGTACCCGAAGATCGCTTCGGCGGCCGGGTTCCAGTCGGCGTACCGCAGCTCGGCGTCGTACAGCACGTAGGCCAGCGGCAGCCGCTCGATGTGGAGCCGGAGCCGGGCCAGCGACTCGTCCCGCTCGGCCTCGGCCCGCTTGCGGGCGGTGACATCGGTGTTGGTGCCGCTCAGCCGCAGCGGCGCCCCGTTCGGGTCCCGCTCGACCACCGCGCCGCGGCTCAGCACCCACACCCACGAGCCGTCCGCGTGCCGCATCCGGAACTCGACCGCGTACCCGCTCGATTCGGGGGCGTGCAGCGCGGCGCGGATGCCCGCGAGGGCGGGGGCGAAATCGTCGGGGTGGCACAGTTCCTCCCACTGCTCGCGGGTCATCGGCACCGGCGCCCGGCCGAGCATCTCGTACCACCGGGGGCTGTAGTAAGACTCGCCCGTTCGGTAGTTCCGCTCCCACACGGCGTCGCTGGTGGCGCTGATGGCCAGGGCCAGCCGGCGCTCGCTCTCCCGCAGCGCGTCCTCGGCCCGCTTCCGGTCGGTGATGTCGAGCACCGAGCCGATGTACCCGAGGAACTCGCCGCCCGCGCTGCGGCGCGGGGCCGCCGAGTCGAGCACCCACCGGTACGCCCCGCCCCGGTCCCGCAGCCGGTAATCGGCGGCGAACCGCGCGCCAGTCGCGTTCGCCGCCACGAACGCCCGCTCCACGGCCCCGCGGTCGTCCGGGTGGACGGCGTCGAGCCAGCCGAACCCGTGCCCCGCGCCGGCCCCCTGCCCGGTGAACTCGTGCCACGACTGGCTCAGGAAGGTGCACCGCCCGTCGGCCTCGGTCACCCACACCATGACCGGGGCGTGGTCGGCCATGTTGCGGAACCGCTCCTCGCTCTCCCGCAGCGCGTCCTCGGCCCGCTTCCGATCGGTGATGTCCAGCGCGGTGCCCACCATGCGGACCGCGGTCCCGTCCGCCGCGTACCGGAACTCGCCGCTCCCGAGCACCCACCGCACCGACCCGTCCGGGAGCACCACCCGGGTCTCGCTCGTGAACGGGCGGCGGGCCTCCTGCGCCGCCCTCATGAGGGCCTCGACGTGCCCCCGGTCGGCCGGGTGGAGCCGGTCCGTGAAGTGGTTGAACCGCACGGGGAAGTGGTCCCCGGGCGGGTACCCGAACAGCTCGTAGTGGGTGCCCGACCACACCCCCCGGCCGGTCCGCAGGTCCCAGTCGAACGTGCCCATCCGGGCCGCCGCCAGCGCGAGCCGGAGCCGCTCCTCGCTGGCCCGTAGCGCGTCCTCCGCCTCGTGGGCCTCGGTCACATCCAGAACGGCCCCGATGGTGCGGTCCGGCCGGCTGCCGGGGCCGGTCCCGACGAAGGTGGTCTGCGCGCTCCCCCGGACCCAGCGGACTCGGCCGTCGGGGCGAACGATCCGGTACTCGCACGAGAACATTCCGCTCCCGGCCGGGTCGTGCGCGCGGGCGGTTGCCGCGAGGAGCGCGGCCCGGTCGTCCGGGTGGACCTGCTCCCGGGCGACCTCCAGGTCCGGTTCCCGGTCCGCCGGCCAGTCGTGGATCTCGCACACCCGCGGGGACCAGTAGAGCGCCCCGGTCCGGTGGTCGTGGTCGAACACCCCGAACCCGGTCAGCCGCGCCGCCTGCCGGAGCCGCTCTTCGTTTTGCCGCAGGGCGTCCTCGGCCCGCTTCCGGTCGGTGACATCTTGGAGAAACCCTTCGAGGTAACAAACGGCCCCGTCCGGGCCGCACACCGCCCGCGCGTCCAACCGCACCCAGATCGGGGCTCCGTCCCGGCGCCGCCCCTCGCACTCGAAGCCCGACACCTCGCCGCTCGCGCTCAGCCGCCGGAGGAACTCGGCCCGGTCCCGCGGGTCCGCGTACAACTGTGTGCTGATGTCGGTCACGCCGGCGATCAGGTCCGCGGCCGAGGCGTACCCGAAGGTGCGAGCGAGGGCCGCGTTCGCCGCCAGGTACAGGCCCTCGCGGGTGGACCGGAACACGCCGATCACGGCCCGCTCGAACAGGTTGGTGTACTCCTCGGCGATGCGCCGCCGCTCGTCCTCGGCGCGCTTGCGGTCCGTCACGTCGAACGCGGCCAGCGCGACCCGCTCGACCGGGGCGCCGGGCCGCACCGCCACGGGCGAGAGCGTCGCGGTGTAGGTGCGCGGGGTCCCGTGACCGTCCGGCGCGGTGAAGTGGAGGGCGGTGGCCGCGCGGCCGGTTGCGAGCACGTTCGCCGTGGCCGCCGCGATCGGCCCCCGGTCCGATTCGGCCAGGAAGTCGGTGAGCCGGCGGCCCAGGACATCCGCGGGGGCGCGCCCGGCCGACGTGCGGGTCACGTACTGAATGACCCCGTCGCGGTCCAACTCCACGATGTGAACGTGGGCGTTGGCCGTCAGCGCCTCCAGCCGGGCCGCCTGCGCCCGCACCTGCTCCTCGACGCGCTTCTCGGCCGTCACGTCGGTCAGGAGCCCGTTCCACACGACCCCCCCGGTGCCGTCGGCCGGCGCCGGAACCGCGCGCCCGCGGACCCACTTCACGGCGCCGTCCCGGGCGGTCACGCGGAACTCCGCGGCCCACGGGGCGCCGGCCTTCTGGGCGGCCGTGAAGGACGCCGGTATCACCGACCGGTCGTCCGGGTGGACCGCGCCCCAGAGGAGTTGCGGGTCGGCCTCGACTTCGGCCGGTTTGGCCCCGATTAGGTCACGCACCCCGGCGCTCACGAACGCGAACCGTTCGGTTCCGCCGGACGTCTGGACGTACTGGAACACGACACCGGGCACCACATCGGCGACCTGATCGAACCGCCGCCGGGCATGCACCAGCGCGGACTCGGCCCGGTGCCGCTTGGCCCGCTCGTGGGCCAGGGCCAGAACGGCGCGGGCGTCGCCGGGGGCGTCGCCGCGGAGCCAGGACGCGAGCCAGGTGAACGCGAACCGGAACGGCCGGCGCCGGGGAAGGCCGATCCGGAACGCCGCGCCCGTTTCCGAGGGCTCTCGCTCCACCCGGGCCGCCGCCAGCCCGAAATAGACCGGCAGCGCGGCGAGCGCCCGCCCGACCACGTCCCAAAACTGGCCCGGCGGGCGCTTGCGGCCCGTGCGCGGGGTGATCGTGAGAAGGAGCTCGCGCGCCCCGATTCGCGTCAGGTGTGCGTCGAGGCACGGGAACAGGTGCTTCGCGGCCCCGTCGCGCGGGTCGGCGAGCCACTCGTAGTAACGGGCCGGGTTCGCCCGCCGCCCGGCGGTCAGCAGCAGCGGACGCAGGTACGGCGAGTCGCCGAGCGCCGCGCCCAACTCTGCGGCCTGTTCGGAAGTGAGTTCGGCCGCACAGTTCCGGACGAACGCCAGGAACTCGCCCCACGAAATCATGCCGGCCGGGTCGAGCAGGTCGCTGAGCGTGCGGTTGAGTCCGCGGGTGAGTGGCTCCGTGGACCGCCCCGCGCGCCGGACGTGAGCGAGCACGCCGCCCACCACCCGGCACGACACGTCCTCCGGCGCGTGGACAGGGGTGGGCATTGAGACTTTAAAACATCAATGAGCCGGTTCGCACGGCACCGGCGGCTATGTGCGTTGCGGGCGTGACCGCACCTATTGTAGCAGTCGAGCCGCAGGCACATGGAACAGAAACGTGCGAGGCCGGCTTCGTAATCGCCGACGCCCGCACGGACCCGCCGGAATGCGCGTTTCGCGCGGGGGCTATTTGGTTCCGATCGCCCAGAGGTGTCCGTACCCGCGGAAGTAGATCCGCCCGTCGGCGACCGCCGGGCCGGCGAAGATCTTGTCCGGGAGGGTGTTGGTCGCCAGCTTCTTGAAGTCCTTGCCGGCCGCGATCACGTCCGTGGCTCCTCCCTCGGACGTGACGTAGATCTTGCCGTCCCCGGCAACCATGTTGGCCCAGTGCGAGCCCCTCGACAGGTTTTCCTTGTAAAGGACCTTGCCGGTTTTGGCATCCAGCGCCCAGAACGGGCCGTGCCCGGTGATGTACACGATGTCGTCGATCCGCACCGGGGCCACCACGTCCGGCGTGCGGAAGTTGGTGCTCGCCGGGACCCGCCACAGCTCCGCGCTGTTGTCGGGGCTGATTTCACCCTTCGCCCCGACCGGGTTGATGCCCACCGTCGGCCCCTCCTTGCACGACGGCACCACGATCAGGTCCGGGGTAATCAGCGGGTTGGACACGAACCGCCAAGCGCGGTGCGTGGTCGGGTTCAGCCCGCTGACGCGCCACACCTCCGTGCCGTCGTCGAGCTTGTGCGCGGTACAGAAATCGTTGCCGTGCGCGATCAGGAGCGGTCCGCCTTCACCCTCCCAGATGAACGCCGAGGCGTACACGTCGGGGCTCTCGCCCTTGCTGTAACCCGGGCGGTCCTTTTTCCACACTTCCTTGCCGGTGACGGCGTCGAGCGCGACGACCAGTTGCGCGCCGCGGTGCATCACCTGCAGGTACAACTTCCCCTTGTACTGCGCGGGGGTCCAGTGGACGCCGAACTGGATGTTGAACTTGCCGTACTTCTGGAGGTCTTCTTTCCAGACTTCCTTGCCGTCGGTGGTGAAGCAGGCGAGCGAGCCGTTGCCGGCGAACGCCCACACGTGCTTGCCATCTGTCGAGCAGGAGGCGGACGCGTCCGACACGTCGGCGCCGGACGGGTTTCGGTACCGGGTCTTGCCCGTCGCGGAGACCGGCTGCCGCCACTTCTCCTTACCGTCGGTGCCGACGCAGAGCAGGACGATGTCGTCGCCCGCGACGGACGTGAGGAAGATCTGGTTGGCCCACACGACTGGGGTGCTGGCGCCCATACCGGGCATCGGCAGCTTCCACACGACGTTCTTGTCGGCGCCCCATTCGGTCGGCAGGTTCGTCTCGGCGGAGCGGCCGTCGTTCTTCGGCCCGCGCCACTGGGGCCAGTTGTCGGCGCTGGCACCCGCCGCGCACGCCGCGGCAAGGAACGTGGAAAGGAGTAAGCGGTGGTTCACGGTGGGGGTACCTCGGCGCGGAAGTTTGCGGCAGGCTTGGAAAAAGCGTACCGAAATCGCCCCGGCGCCGCAACGCGCCCGCGTCCAAGAGCCGCAAACGTTGGAGGTCGGTTGGCGATGCGGCCTCGACCTGGGCCGTTCGCGCCGGGCGCGTGCCCGCTCCCCGGCGCTGTAACGGGGGTTACAGTGCCGACTGGCGGACTCCGACTGGCCTGCGGCGGGACATCTGCTGGTGCGAGAGCTGGTCACGGACTGGCGATTCGCTGGGTGATCGCTACCACCGAATCACGCGCTCCGAGCCCCAGCTTGCCCCGCCGGAGCGAGCCGAGGCGGCTCTGGCGGTGTTCGGGTGATGGGATGTAACATTTTGTGGTGAATTTGATTGCGGCCGATTGGCTTGACGTAATGAGCGTCGCGTCGGACACGGGATCGCGGTTCCGATTCGTTTCGTAGACCACGATTCGGACTTATTGGAAGTGCCGCGAGACGGAAATTGGGGTTGGAAAGGCGTGTTGCGGAAGCCGAATGCAAGCGGCGCCCGGCCCGCCGGCGTGGTATACAACAGCCCGTGAAGTTCAGGCTCAACCGAGTGGGGGCGTACCGTGGGCGTCGTGGTTCAGAAGTTCGGCGGTTCGAGTGTTAAGGACGCCGAGAGCGTGATGGAAGCGGCGCGCAAGGCGATCCGGGCCAAACACGCTGGCAACAGCGTCATTGTGGTGGTGTCCGCGCAGGGCAGCACCACCGACGACCTGATCGCGAAGGCCGCGGAGATCACCTCCGAGCCGTCGGCCCGCGAGATGGACATGCTGCTCGCCACGGGGGAGCAGATCAGCATCGCCCTCACCGCGATGGCGATTCAGGAACTCGGCGAGCGGGCGGTCAGCTTCACCGGCCCGCAGGTGGGCATCGTCACGGACAGCACCCACCGCAAGGCCCGCATCAAGAAGATCGACACGCAGCGGCTCTGCGAGGCGCTCGACAGCGGGCACATCGTCGTGCTGGCCGGGTTCCAGGGGATCGACGAGCAGGGCGACATCTCCACCCTGGGCCGCGGCGGCAGCGACACCACCGCCGTGGCGGTGGCGGCGGCGGTCAAGCTCGCGGGTTATGAGGTGGAGTGCGAGATCTACACCGACGTGGACGGCGTGTACACCACCGACCCGCGGATCGTGCCCGACGCCCGCAAGATGGACGCCATCAGCTACGACGAGATGCTGGAGATGGCCAGCATGGGCGCCGGGGTGATGCACTCGCGGTCCATCGAGTTCGCGAAGAAGTTCGACGTGCCGCTGATGGTGCGGAACGCGAAGTCCGACGCCGTCGGCACCTGGATCATGCCCGAGGCGCCGTGGATGAGCGAGATCCCGGCCTGCGGGGTCGCTCTGGCGGCCGACGAGTCGCGCCTGCTGCTCGAAGGCGTGCCCGACCGGCCCGGGGTGAGCCACCGCATCTTCGCCGCGCTGGCGGACGCCAACATCGCGGTGGACATGATCGCACAGAGCGTCGGGATCGGGGGCAAGGCGACCATCGGGTTCACCGTGCTGAACACCGAGCTGGACCGCACGAAGAAGATCCTGGGGCCGATCGTGGGCGAACTCGGGGCGACGCTCAACGAGACCGGCAAGGTGAGTAAGGTGTCGGTGGTGGGGGCCGGGATGCGGGCGATTTCGGGCGTCGCCGAGCGCATGTTTCAGGCGCTGGCGGCCGAGGGCGTGAACCTCAAGATGATCACCACCGGCGACATCAAGATCAGCGTGCTGGTGGAGGAGGACGGCGCGGCCGAGTCGGCGGTGATCGAACCGGGTCCGGCCGAGCCGATCAAGAAGGCGCACCTGGAGAGCAAGAAGGCGGTCCGCGGGCGCCGGGCCTTGCGGGCGGTCCACGCGGCGTTCGCGCTGGCCCAGCCGCGCAAAGGCGCGGGGGCGCAGCCGGCGGCGCACGGCGAGTTCAGGCCGCGGCCCGCCCCGCTCGTGCTGCCCGCGAAGACCGAGCGCGAGGCGGCCATCGCCCGGCTCGCCGGGATGGAAGACGTGCTCGTCAGCGGCGTGCAACTCAACAACGAGCAGAGCCGCGTCACCATCTACGACCTGCCGGACCAACCCGGGAACTGCTCGAAGGTGTTCAACGCGGTCGCGACCGGCGGCATCCTGGTGGACATGATCGTCCAGAACCAGAGCGGCCCGGCGAAGGCGGAACTGTCGTTCACCGTGCCGCGCGCGGACCTGACCCGAGCCCTGAAGCGCACGCAGGACGTGGTGCGCGAGATCGACCCCGGGTGCCGGGTGGTGGGCGACGGCGACATCTCGGTGCTGTTCGTGCTCGGGGTCGGGATGCGCACCCACACCGGGGTGGCGAAGACGATGTTCGGGGCCCTGGCCGCGAAGGGCATCAACATCGCGATGATCAACACCAGCGAGGTGTGCGTCGGGGTGGTGGTGGAACGCGCCCGTGGCGAGGAGGCGCTCGCGTGCCTGACCGAGGCGTTCAAGCTGGGGTGATGCATTCCCACTGAAGGCGCCCGCCATTTTTGACCCGGCGCGAGTCCTGTTCTAGTTCTTCCAACACTGTCGCGGAGGGTCGCACTTGCTTGCGATACCGCGACGCGGGAGCATGCGACGCCCGCCCCGCATCTTCTCTCACCGAGCCGCCCGATGGCCGCACCCAGCTACCGGTTCATGTTTTTCGCCGCGTGCGTGCTCGCCGCGACCGCCGGGGCTCTGGCCGTGGTGTACCACGGGCGGTGGCAGGACGCCAGCGCCGAGGTGGAGAAGCGGAGCGAGGTGAACCCGTTCGCTATCTCGCTCACGAAGGCCAGGGACCGCGAGTACACGTTCACGGTCGAGAATTACGGGTACACCTACCGCGGCACCTCGGGGAACTTGATCGACGACGCGGTGCTGGCGTTCGGCGCGTGGGAGAAGCACATCCTGTTTTTCCTTGACGATTACGTCAACGCCACCGGGACGCGGGACCGGGTGTTCGTGGACGTCGGGGCAAACACCGGACAGTACGTGCTGTTCATGGCCCCGCGGGTGAAGGCGGTCCACGCGATCGAGCCGTTCCCGCCGGTGCTCAAGGCGCTGCACGCGAACCTCAAACTCAACCCGTTCACCAACGTGACCGTCCACGAGGTCGGGCTCGGGGAGCGGGAAGCGACCATCCCATTTTTCGAACCGGCCGACGACGCGCATCAGGCCGGCGGCTCGTTCCGCGGTGAGGGGCACGAGGGGCACGGGCAGAAGCGCGGTGCCGACCTGCGGGTGGTGCCCGGCGACGCGCTGCTCGCGGGTACGGGGCCGATCGGGGTCATGAAGATCGACATCGAGGGGTACGAGGAAGCCGCCCTGAAGGGGCTGCGAAAGACCCTGGAAACGCACCGCCCGCTGGTCGTGCTCGAGGTGTCCACCGCGCCGGCCGGGACCATCGGATCGCTCGAACAACTGAAGGCCCTGTTTCCGGACCGGTACGAGTGCTTCGTGCTGGCGGAGAGCGAAAAGCAGTTCGTGAACGGGCGGTACGAGGTGAACGAGTTCGCTCCAACGGCGGCCGCGTTCTTCAAGGCCGGCGGGCAGCGGAACTTGGTTATCGTACCGGCCGAGCACGCCGCCAAGATGCCGCGCCGTCGCTCCAACTGACGGACGGCGCACCCGAACGGTCCTGGTCACTCCCCGCCCTTGGGCTTGGGGGGGGGCGCAGTCATCGAGCGGCGGCGGAGCGGTTGCCCTCGCGCAGTCACCCCTTGTTCTTCGCGTCGGGCACGACGGTCGGCAGTTGATCGGCCGGCAGGTCCTTGAATTCGATCTTGATGCCGCTGACCGGGTACACCTTGCCCTGTTTGTCCTTTCGCCCGATCAACCGGATGCGGGTGTCGCCCGCCTTTTCCGCGATGTACCCGTCGGTCTGCCAGCCGCCCACGACCGCCTTGACCTTCGTCGGGTCGTACCGTCCGCCGTAGCAGATCGGGAAGGCATTAGGTTGTAGTCCCCCCGAAGGTGACGGTGTAGGTGATGGTAAAGTTGTCGCCCTCGGGCGGGTTCGGCGGCCCGCGCAGGTCGAGGACCAAGCCCGAGGGCTTGGGATCGTCGGCGCGCACCGAGGTCGTCACGCTGAGCGCGAACCGCAGCAAAAAAGGAATCGTGAGGGCTCGCATTGAAGA
The DNA here is from genome assembly GCF_034097035.1 of Gemmata algarum. Classification (NCBI taxonomy): domain Bacteria; kingdom Pseudomonadati; phylum Planctomycetota; class Planctomycetia; order Gemmatales; family Gemmataceae; genus Gemmata; species Gemmata algarum. The sequence goes on along the minus strand of NZ_JAXBLV010000182.1, from coordinate 23,906 downwards.
ACGCCACTGCGGTTGTAGGGTCGAGCGTCAGAGTCGGTCAACGTGAACGCCGGTAGCGCGCGGAGACTGCTGCCCGGCCCCGTGACATTGAACAGGAAGCGGCCGCGCCGACGAGCGATTCGCGCCAGCGCGGTCGGAAGTGTCGAAGCTTACTAGTTGACCGTTTCGGTTTGGAAGTTGGGGACCGAAGAACCGGTTGCCCCGCGATACCTGTTAACTTTGGGCACGTAGGAGATTAACGGTGATGTAAAAAAGGCGAGCGGCGCGCCGCTCTTTCGGTGTTTGGATGCGGGATCGGTCGGTTAGCTCAGATCGAACAGGATCACCTCACCGTTGCCGGTCACGGCCACGTCGCGCTCGTTTTCAATTGCCACGGCGTCGCCCGCGACGAGTTCGGCCCCGTTGACGGTCGCCGTCCCGGTGGCGACGTGGACGAACGCGGCGCGGCCGGTGGCCAACTCGTGACGCACACCCTCCCCGCGCAGCTTGGTCTGGTACACGCGGGCGTTCTGGTGAATCGTCAGCGAGCCGTTCGCCCCGTCCGGGGACGCCACCAGCGCCCATTTGCCGCTCTTATCGGCGTCGGTGAACACCTTCTGCTGGTACCCGGGCTTGTGCCCGCGGCGGTCCGGCAACAGCCAGATCTGAAGCAGGTGGACGGGCTCCTCGTCGGACGGGTTGAACTCGCTGTGCGTTAACCCGGTGCCGGCCGTCATCGCCTGCCACTCGTTGGCCCGGATCACTTCGCCGTTGCCCATGCTGTCGGCGTGCTCGAGCGCGCCCGACAGCACACAGGTCAGGATCTCCATGTCGCGGTGCGGGTGCGTGGGGAACCCGCCGCCCGGCGCGACCCGGTCGTCGTTGATGACCCGCAGCGCGCGGAACTGGTGGTGCTTCGGGTCCTGGTAGTCGCCGAACGAGAACGTGTGCCGGCTGTCGAGCCAGCCGCCGTAGCGCGTGACCCCGCGGTCGGTCCCTTTACGAATCGTGAGCATTGGTGAACCCAGTGGCGCCCCGAGGTCAGGTGGGGCACCAGGGGATACCGCGGGCCGAGGTGCGACTTTCAGACCGGCGCCGGACCGCTCACGGCCCGTGTGCCCCGTGGGAGGGGTATTACGGGTGCCGTGTGCACGGCGACGGCTACTTCGTGACCTTGAACAATTGGGTGCCGGTACGGATGTAGAACGCGCCGTCAGCCGCCGCGACCCCGTACACGATCGGGTCGCCGTACTCGCTGCCGGGCGCGTCTTTCTTGCCACCGGCCGGCGCCGGCTTGGGCTTCGTTTCCCACAGCTTGTTCGACGCGACCTGATCGAACTCCTTGCCGGCTTTCAGCACGCTAGTAGTGCCGTCCTTGCCGAAGAAGTACACGTGCCCGCCCGCGCCGACCGGCGAGGCCCAGCACGCGCCGTCGGTGCGCTCGGCGAACAGCTCCTTGCCGGTCGCGAGGTCGTGCGCGTACACCACGCCCACCTGGTTCACAAAGTACGCGACGCCTTCGTACCCCAGCGGGGTGGCGTAGTTCGAGACGCCCGCCTTTGCGGCCCACGCGGGTTCAAACGTCGGCTTGCCGTCCTTCGAGACCAGTTTCAGGCACCCGTTGCTCTTCGCCCCGGCCGGCGATTCCTCCTTCGACCGGCTCGTGCCGCCGCCGAACAGCACCCGGTCGCCAATCACCGACGCCGACGGGATCGTGTTCCCGACCACGTTGTCGAGCTTCCACAGTTCCTTGCCGGTGTCGGCGGCGTAGCCGATCACCGTGCCCGCGCTGCTGGCGATCAACTCGGGGCTCCCGTTCCGGGTGGCGACGACGGGAGACGCCCAGCCGCCCTTCTGCTCGCGCCCCACCTTCCATTTGTTTTCGCCGTTCGCCTTTTGGGCCGCCAGCAGGTACGACGGCCCGCGGTGGTCGATGAGAACGAACACGGCGTCCTCGGTCTGTGCCAGCGAGCTGCCGATCCCGTGACCGCCCTGGAACTCGCCGTACTCCTTCACGAGGTCGCGCGCCCAGCGCATCTTACCGGCGTGGGTCAGCGCGATCAGGTTCCCGCCCTCGAAGAAGCAGTACACGCCGCCCGCGTCGACGCACGGCGTCGGGGCCGCACGGCTGATCGTGTACCCCCACTTTGCTTTCTGGGTGGGCTCGAACGTGTGCCGCCACTTTTCCTTGCCGGTCTTGGCGTCGAGCGCGACCACGTACCCCTTGTCGCGGTTCTCCCCTTCCACGGCGGTCAGGTAGACGGTGCCGTCCCACACCACCGGAGAGGACTGACCGTAGCCGGGCAGGTCTGCGGTCCACGCGATCCCGCCTTTGGGACCCCACGTGGTGGGGTACGCGCCGTTGGCGATGGATTCGCCGGTGCCACGGAAGCCGGGCCAAGCATCGGCCGCCGGGGCGGACAGTACGGTCGAGAGTGAGAGCGTGAGTACGAGTGCGGCGCGCATGAGCGCCCTCCGATGAACGTTTCGCTGCGGTCGGCGCAGCGCGGCGGTAGGATAGTAGCTGTCTGGATAACTTGGTTATGCTAAATTGGACGAGTTGAGCGTCGTGCTGCGGCGGAAATGTGGATGCCAGAGGCGCGGGGCTCAAACTGATCGCCCCGCGACACGCACAAAAGCCGGCCGCGCGATCTGGCGTCATCGCGCGGTCATCAGGTCGTGCATTCCGAACCCGAGCGCGAGCGCGACACAGGCGCCGAACAACACCAGGGCGAACCCGAGCTTTCGTGTGGCCTTCAGTTGCCACCACATGAACACGCCCGAGACGCCCCAGAAGACCATCACGAACGCCATCACGTCCACGATCACGGCCCAGAACCACCGCGCGTTCGTGCTACCCGGGAACCCGTGAGCGGTGTGCAGTCGGGTGAGGAACCGGCGCGTGGAGAGTTCCACCGGTGGGGCCGCGTCCGTGTCGGCCGGTGTGCCTCCCACCGTACCGGTTTGGGCGTTGTAACTGACGGTCCACACTTTCTCGCCCTCCGCCATCCGGAACGTCAGGTTCGGCACAGTGACAGAGAACGTTCCGCCAGGGAACCCCGTGCGTTCGAGCACGACTGGCACCGCTGATTTAATGCGCTCCGCGAGCGAATCGGGGAGTTGTAAACTGTTCGCCGATTCTGCTGCACCTGAAAGGATCGCGGTGGCGGCGTCCGCGAACGTCCGGAGCGGCCGGAAGGTGCTCGGGGTGAGTGCCGCCGCAGGCGCTTCGCTCATGGCCCCGCCCCGGTCCCCCCGGCCACCCTTTTCTCCGCCGCCCCGTTCCCCGCGAGCACCGCCTTTTTCGTTGCGGCCGCTGCCTTTCTCGCCGCGTCCGGCCTTGGAATCGCTGCTGGTCCCCGCGAGCGCGAACGGTGCCTTCTCCTTCTCTTCGCCTTTGGGCGCTGCGGCGGGAACGGGACGCGACCGGACGGTGCCGCCGGGACTGTTCAGATCGAACAGGAGGCTCACCTCCACCCCGTCGGTTTTCACCGTGGCGAACGCCAAGTCGTTCGCGTACTTCGCTTTCTCAGGCTCGACGAGGGCGTAGGTGTGCTTGCCGTCCGCCCGCTCGTTAAGGGCCGCGACCACCTGCACCGCGACGGCCGCGGGCTTCTCCGGCGGCGTTTCCATCGGCGTGCCCGCCAGCTCGGTCGCACCGAACGAGACCGACGGCGCGTCGCTGAACGCGGTCGGGTGGTTGAACAGGAACCCGGTGAGGCCGTACAGCACGGCCCAGGGCAGCAGGAACAGCCCGAGGTACAGGTGCGCCCGGCGGATGACGTGCATCACCCGCTTGCCCAGCGGGCGGCGCTTGACCTGCGGGGCCGGGCGGTCGTACCCGGCGCCCGCGTCGGGCGCGGGCGGTTCGGCAACACTCATCGTTTTGCGCTCCGAAGGTTAATAGTCGTTGCCGATCACTTCGCCGCCGTTGCGGCTGCCGAGCGCCCGGTAGGTGGCCGTTGAAACGCTCTCGCGCACGAACTTCACCGACCCGTCCCCGAACACGAAGTTGCAACCGCCGGTGTGGCTGCTGCGGAACCCGCCGAGGGCGGTGTTCTTGTACCACGCGCTGTCCGCGTTCGTGTTGAGCGCCGACGGGGCGGCGGCCGTGCAGGTCACGGTGCCGGCTTTCATGTTCAGCGTGGCCGCGGGGCCGACCAGCGTCTTGAAGTTCATCGGCGTGTGCGTCGCGCCCTCGTTCGCGTCCGCCCCCGGGTGCGGGAACACGTAGTTCGTGTTCCCGGTGAACGGCCCGGTCAGCGCCGCGCCGGTGTGGATGTTCGTGCCGCTCACCCAGGTGCTGCCCTGAATGGTGTAGTGCTTTTCGCCCGCAAGGAACGTGTTCGACAGCCCGTCGGTGACGCTGCCGAGCGTGAGGTAGCGCAAACTGCCCGCGGCCGTCGTGTTGGTCGCCGGCGGGGGCACGAACGCGGAGACGAACATTCCGTCGTCCTCGGTCCAGCGCTGCTTCGTGCCGGTCCCGGTCTGGATGACCGCGCCCGAGCCGTCGGTCATGTAGCTGAAGTTCCCCCGGGACGCGACGTAGCTGCTGTACGAGTTGTACCCGGCGTTCTGCGGCACCGGCATCGAGGGACAGAGGTAGGTCGGTATCGGGTTGCTGGTGAGGGTCCGGTTCGAGGTCACCCCGTCGGCCCCGACGGTGGCGTCGCTGTAGCCCTTGGTGCGGTCGTACTTGCTGGCGTAGGCGTCCTGCTCGATGTACGGCAGGATCAGGAGGAACCCGCTGAAGTGCTTCGAGGTGATCCCGTCCGGCAGGACGGACGGCGCGTACGAGCCGCCTTCGGAGTGCCCGTTCGGGGCGAAACTGAACACCGGCAGCTTCTGCACCGAATCGTGATAGTTGTGGACCGCTAGGCCGAGCTGCTTGAGGTTGTTGGCGCACTTCATCCGGGCCGCCGCTTCGCGGACCTTTTGCACCGCCGGGAGCAGCAGGCCGATCAGGACCGCGATGATCGCGATCACAACCAGCAGTTCTATCAGCGTAAAGCCCTTCTTCGCGCGCATGGGCGCTTCTCCTTTTGGGGAGTGAGAGCGGAGCTGCGTCACTGCGGGTTGGTGAGCGGGCGGCTGGTGGGGGCCGGTCGCGTCCCTGAAGCGGTGCCTCGGCGAGCTCGCCGACGCGGATCAGCCGCGTCGATACGGTCTGTTTGCGTGGCTCTTGTTGAGACAAATTCTCAACTAGCTGGCTTTACATTATCTGCGGTTTAAATACTGTCAACATCCGAGCCTGAAACATCGCACTGAAAAGCTCCGGGTTCGGTGGACCGGAGTGCAGGGTGCGGAGTGGCGCGTGAAATTGCGTCTCAGTTCTGTGTGGTGAGAGACTGCCGATGAGCGACCAAGAACCCGGGGACGACCGCGACGAGCCCGGCGCGGCGGGCGAGCCCGAGCGGACCATTCAGGCCAATGAATTGTTCGCGGGCAAACGCGAGGTGTGGATCGAGCTGGAAGGCGTGCGCTACCGGTTACGGATCACACGCCGCGGCAAGCTGATTTTGCAGAAGTGAGGGTCGCCCTGTCCGCGTGGGGGCCTCGAACCGCGGACAGTGTGACCCTCACTTCTTCTTCGCGGTCACGACGCGGGGGGTCTTCCCCATGTCTTTGATCGTCGGCCCGAGTTCGAGTTCCGGCTGTTCGGCCACGAGCGCCCGCACGGCGGCGTCCTGCTTCCAGCCGATTTCGAGCAGAAGCGACCCGCCCGGTTTGAGAAACGGGCCGACGGCCGCGGCGATCCGCCGGTAGAACGCGAGCCCGTCCGGCCCGCCGTCGAGGGCGGTCCGCGGCTCGTGGTCACGGACATCCGGCGCCAGGTCCGCGAACTCCGATTGCGCGATGTACGGCGGGTTGCTCACGATCATGTCGAACGTCGCCCCGGCGGGCAGCGGCGCGAAGAGGTCGCCCTGAAGGAACGTCATCCGGCCCGCCACGTTGTTCTTGGTGGCGTTGTGCTTCGCCACTGCGAGGGCGTCTGGTGAAACGTCGGTCGCGGTGACGTGGCTGTCCTTCTTTTGGTGCGCGAGGCTCACCGCGATGCACCCCGAACCCGTGCCGATGTCGAGAACGGCCGGGGCCGTGAGCGGCTTGAGGCGCGTGAGCGCCTCACCCACAAGGGTTTCGGTGTCCGAACGCGGGATCAGAACCGCCGGGTTCACATCGAAGTTGAGGAGATAGAACCCGCGCGAGCCGACGAGGTACGCGACCGGCCAGCCGGTCAGCCGCCGGGTGATCAGCTCTTTGTATTTCGCGCGTTCGGCGTCGGTCGGCTCCTCGTCGAACCGCATGGTGAGGTAGGTGCGGTCCGTTTGCAGGACGTGCGCGAGGAGCAGTTCCGCTTCGAGTTTGGCCGCTTCAACGCCTTTCGTTTTGAGAAACTCCGTGGTCCACACGAGCAGGGCGCGGACGGTCCATACGGTCGGCGTTGGCGGGGGCATGAGTCCGTTCTCGGCGAGATTGAGGGCGTCCAGGGCATTATTGCGAATGCCGCGCCGCCGTGACAGACCGGTTCGGTGAACGGTTGTTGCGTTCGGCGCCGGGGCGGAGTAGAACGGGCGTGCTGGCCGTGCCTGCGTTTAGCTCGCTGTGTTGCAGCAGGCCGATGTTGCGTCGGCCGAGTGGGTACCGTCACACTCCTCGCGGGGATCGCTGTTCCAGCACCGCTATCCGACCGCGGTCACCGCGGTGCGGTACGGTCTGGAGCAACCCCGCAAGACGCGGTCCCGTACCGCACCGCGGTGACCGCGGTCGGGCGGTGCCGTGAGCGCTCCGCGCCCCAGGACGAGAAGTAGACGCGAGACGGCCAGCGAGCGCAGGCCCCGGTACAACCCGGGGCCTGCGGCTTTTCCAGCGGGCGCGCCGTCACGGACGAGGAGGTCGTACTCCGGTTCTGCGGCGGGCGCGGGCCGGGAAGGGTGACGAGCGTGGCCGTCCGCGCGAGCGGCGGGAGCAGGAGGAAGGGGCTTCACGTGCGCCTCGGGTTCTGGTGGCGAGATGCACGAACGCTGTCCGAGAGGCACGCCGTTCGCTATGGGCTGGTTCGCACACCGAGGGCTTGCGATGTCCACGACCACCGGTCCGCTGGGGTTTCTTGACCGCGAACGTAGTATCGCCCCATCGGGTTTCAACCGGTGGCTGGTGCCGCCGGCGGCGCTCGCGATCCACCTCGCCATCGGCGAGGCGTACGCGTTCAGCGTGTTCAACATCCCCCTGGAACACGTGATCGGGATCACGGAGCGCGCGGCGGACGACTGGACCCGCAGCCAAATAAGCTGGGTGTTCAGCATCGCGATCGTGTTCCTCGGGGTGTCCGCGGCGGTGTTCGGGACCTGGCTGGAGCGGGCCGGACCGCGGAAGGCCATGTTCGCGTCGGCCGTGTGCTTTGGCGGCGGGTTTCTGGTGTCCGCGGCCGGTGTGTGGCTCCACCAGCTCTGGCTCCTGTATCTCGGCTACGGCGTGCTAGGCGGGATCGGGCTGGGGCTGGGGTACATCTCACCGGTTTCCACTTTGATCAAGTGGTTTCCAGACCGGCCCGGGATGGCGACCGGGTTGGCCATCATGGGGTTCGGCGGCGGCGCGATGCTGGGCTCCCCGCTGTCGCAGTTCCTCATGCACCACTACGGCTCCGCGACCTCGACCGGCGTGCTGGAAACGTTCCTCACGCTCGGGGCTCTCTATTTCGGCTTCATGATGTTCGGGGTGGTAACGGTGCGCCTCCCGGCGCCGGGGTGGGGGCCGCCCGGTGCGGTGAAAGCGGCCGTTTCGGGTGTAGCCACCGTTACAGCGAGCGGCGCCCTCCGCACCGCCTCGTTCTGGTTGCTCTGGGCCGTACTGCTCCTGAACGTGACCGCGGGCATCGGCGTGCTGGGGCAGGCGTCGCCGATGATCCAGGAGATGTTCCCGGCGCGCGTGTCGGCGGAAGCCGCCGCGGGGTTCGTGGGGCTCCTGAGCCTGTTCAACATGGCCGGCCGTTTCGTTTGGTCGTCCGCGTCTGATCGGCTCGGCCGGAAGCCGACCTACATGATTTTCTTCGCGCTCGGCGCGGTGCTCTACGCCGCCATTCCGCAAACCGGGAAGTTCGGCAGTGTGGTGCTGTTCGTGTTGGGCTACGCGATCATTATGAGCATGTACGGCGGCGGGTTCGCAACGATTCCGGCCTACCTGCGTGACCAGTTCGGGACCGGGCAGGTGGGCGCGATTCACGGGCGGCTGCTGACCGCGTGGTCGCTGGCGGGCGTCGCGGGACCGTACCTCATCACGCACCTTCGCGACGCCCAGATCGGGAGCGGGGTGCCGAAGGCCGACGCCTACACGCTCACGATGTACCTGATGGCGGGGTTGCTGGTCATCGGGTTCGTGTGCAACCTGCTCGTCCGGCGCGTGAAACTGGCACCGCCGGCCCCGAACCCCACAACCGTGGCCGCGGGGGGATACGCGGGGCAATCGGCTGTGCTCGACTGGCCGACGCTCGTCTTCCGATGGGGGTGGGTGGGTGTTCCGCTGCTGTGGGGCGTGTCGCAAACGGTGTGGCACTCTCTCGCTCTGTTTCGGTAGGGCTCTTCGGGCGGCAGTCCCGTCTGTGCGTTCGGACTACCGGCGTACCAAAGCCTTGGTAGCCCGGCCTTTGCGCGCCGAGCACGCTGGGGGCACAAATCGGTGAATCTTTTTTCCGGGGTCGGCACTCAGATTCGGTGACCGGGGGCGACACCCCGAGACAACTCCAACAACAGACGAGGAGAGCGACACATGACCCGTAACCGTCAGCACCCGTTCGGCTCGCTGTGGAGCGAACTGACGCAGGCGCAGGACGAGTTCGCCCGGTGGGTGAACCGCCTCAGCAACTCGCACCTGGTGACCGGCCCGGAACTGAACGTGTGGGAGGACGAGCACGCGGTGTACGCGGAAGCGGACTTGCCCGGCATCGACGCCGCGAAGCTCGAAATTACCGTCACCGGTGGCAACCAACTGACCGTGCAGGGCGAGCGAGCCGTGCCGAAGCTCGAGGGGGCGTCCTGGCTCCGGCAGGAGCGCCCGTTCGGCAAGTTCGCGCGAACGGTGACCTTGCCGACCTTGGTCGATGCCGACAAGGTCGATGCGAAGTACGAGTCCGGGGTGCTGCGTCTCACCTTACCCAAGCACGAAGCTGCGAAGCCGCGCAAGATTCAGGTGAAGGGCGCCTGAGCGCGAAACCGGAACCTGTACCCACACCCTTAAAATCGCCGAGGAGGTCTCAACGATGTCGAATTTGGTACAAGCGCCGGCCGCCCCGGCGGCGGCAGAAGCGTCGCGTGCGGCAACCGTGTCCCCGCGCGTGGACATTCTGGAAACCGAGCACGAGTTCTTGGTCCTTGCAGACGTGCCCGGACTGAACCCCGACGACGTGGACATCCGCTTTGAGCACGGGGAGATGATGATCCACGGGCGCCGGCAAGCGCCTCGTGACGCGGCCCCGACCGCGTACTCCCGATCGTTTGCGGTGGCGGACACGATCGCGGCGGACAAGATCAGTGCCGAACTCAAGGACGGCGTGCTCACCGTCAAACTGCCGAAGACCGAGGCCATCAAGCCGAAACGAATAGCGGTCCGTGGATAAGAATGCGTGATATGCGGGCGACCGGATCGTATGGTCCGGCCGCCTGCCTGTCGATAATGGCGTGTTGGTGTGCCGTGGGAATTGCGATCCCAGTCGTTTCAAGTTCGGGCCGTACCGCGGTTCTGCCTGGAGTGTGGTCCGCTCACTCCGTGAGCGGTCGCTCCGCGGATCCGATCCGCTCCGTCGTTGTGCGCAACGCGCATCCGAGACGCCGAGCCACCTCTCACTCCGTGAGCGGACCACACTCCGACCCAACGCACCGTTCCGAGGTGCGAACTCGAAGCGACTGGATTCGGTATGAGAAATTCTAACGGGTCGCGCTTGCGCCACAGCGATACGGGCAAGCAAGCCGGCCGAACGCTACTTCTTTAGGCCCGGCGGACCTGCGCACTCGACTTTGCACCCGGGTAAGGCCAAACGGAAGTCTTCTACTCCCGTTTGGGTGACGGGAGTGCCCCGCAGATCGAGGTCCGTCAGCGGGATGGGTTTAAGAAGACTGAGCCCGTCGTCGGTGATTTTGGTGTCCGAGAGCCCCAGACGACGGAGGCCCGATAGGCCCTTCAGGTGGGGTAGGCCGGCGTCTGTGATCGCGGACCCGCCGAGATCGAGTTGCGCCAACCCGCTAAGGTACTTGAGGGCCGAAAGCTCGCTGTCGGTCACCGCGAGTCCATTGAGCCCTAGGGCCACCACGACGAATTTACGTTTCGGTAGCTCGTTCGCGGCTAAGATCTCCTCAGGCACCCCGCCGACTCGCACCCGTCCGCCCACCGCCAGCGCCCACCGCGCTGCCGACCGGTCTGCTTCGGTGGGGCCGATTTGCCCGCCGCTCCAAATGATCGTGCGCCACGGGCCGGTCGCATGAAGCGCGTGCAACCCGCGCGGCGTCACTTTGGTGTTGCGTACCGTGAGCTGCGTCGGCCCCTGACTGTCGGCGAGTTGCAGCAGGCCGGCGTCCCCGATCCGGGTGCCGCTCACGTTCAACGCGATCAGGCCGGTGAGCTTGCGAAGGTGAGCCATACCTTCGTCCGTGAGGCCCGTACCGTCGGCGCCAAGGTGCCGAAGGGTGAGGTGCTGTGACAGATGGGCGAACGCCTCGTCGGTCGCGCCGGTTTCATTGAGGTAGATCGCGTCCAACCGCTTCATGCCCCGGGTGTAAGCCAAACCCGGCCCGATCACGCGGGTCTGAGACAACCCCAGCGTTTTAAGGTCTGTGAGCCCTTTCAGGTGCGCGAGTCCCGCGTCCGACACCACCGTTCCGTCGAGGTGAATGTGTCCCAAGGTTGTGAGGTTCGCTAGGTGAGCCAACCCAGCGTCCGTCACTTTCGTGTTGCTGAGATGCAGGATCGTCAGGGATTTGTGCTCCCTGAGACGGGCCAGTCCGGCGTCCGTCACTTCTGTGCCGGTGAGGCTCAGGAATTGGAGCCGCGTGAGGTTCTTTAAGTACCCCAACCCGGCGTCGGTTACGCCGGTTTCATGGAGTATGAGGTCGGTCAGCCCGGTGCAACCGGCCAAGCGCGCGAGGTCGTCGTCCTTAACGGGGCGATCGGATAAGTTCGCGCGTGTGAGTGTGATCGGTCCTTGTGGTAAGTCTTGCGCGTTCCTGATGTTGCGGCGCTCGCCGTTCACGTCCACCATGCCGCCGACCGAGAGCGCCCATTCGGCCGCTAGTCGGTTTACGTCGAACGGCTCGACGTGTCCCCCGTCGTGCTGAATTCGGCACCCCGGCATTGACTTGTGTAATGCCATCAGCGCGGCCGGCGTGGCTCGCGTCTTGCGCACGTCTAGCGCCCCCAGCGCTTTGAGGTCGCGGAGGAGCGGTAGCCCCATGTCCGTTAGCGGCGTGTCGATCAGCGACAGCTCGACCAGCCCGGTCACATCCCGCAGGTACGACAGGTTCGTGTCCGTCAACGCGGTACCGTCGAGCCGCAGCGTGAGCCCCTTCAGCCCTTTCAGGTGACACAATCCGGTGCCGGTTACCTTGGTGCCGGCCAGGTCGAGGTGCGTGAGCGCGGGGAACTCCCGCGCGACGGCCAGTCCGGCGTCGGACACCGCGGTGCCTTGGACCCCGAGCGAGGTGAGCAGCGGGAACGCCTGGACCTCGGCCAGCCCGATGTCCGTGATGCCGGTGCGCGCGAGGCTCAGGTGGGTTAAATTCGACAGGCCTTTCAGGCCGCTGAGACCGGCGTCGGTCACGTTCGTGCCGTTGAGGGCCACGTGCGTGAGGGCCTGACAGCCCTTGAGGCGGGCGAGGTCGACATCCGCAACCGAGCGGTCGCTGAGATCGACCCCCGTCAGCACGAACCGGTCCTTTGGCAGATCGGCGGGGGAGCGGATCTCGCGCTCGTCCTCGTTCACCCGGACCGTCCCGTTGAGCGACAGCACCCACTCGGCCGCGGATCGGTCCTGATCGGCCGTGGCCGTTGCGCGCGGCTTGCCCTTCGGGACCGCGGCCCCCGAAATCGGGTCCGGGGGCGCGGCTTTTGTCTCCGGGCCGCTCCCGCGCGGGCCGAGGCGAACGGCTCCGGCGCCCACGAGCGCCAGCAACGCCGCAACACCCACCGCCGCCCACACCGGCGGCCGGACCTTTCGAACGGGCTGTCGTGGCTCGGTCGGGGGCGGGGCGAGGCTCTCGGCCGCGGTCTCGCCCAGGTCCGCGAACGGGTTCGTTTCGGGCGCCGCGGTTACCGACACCGGCACACACACGACTCGGGGGGGCTGGGTGACCACGACCTGCGACGCCCCGGTGCTGCTCGCGATTGCGAGCAGCCGCCGCACCACCTCTTCGGCCGACTGCGGGCGCTCGTCGGGCTCCTTGGCGAGTAACTGGTGGATCAAGGCCGCGAGCGGATCGGGCACCTGCGGGTTCAGCTCGCGCACCGGCGCCGGGTCGTCGGTTCCGAGGGCCATCAGCACGGCCATTGTCGTCGGCCCGTCGAACGGCAACCGGTTGGCGCAAAGCCGGTACAGCACCGTTCCGAGGCTGAACAGGTCGCTCCGCGCGTCCACCCGCGCCCCCCGCGCCTGCTCGGGCGACATGTAGGCCGGGGTGCCCACCACCATGCCGCTCTGGGTCAGCTCGGCGTCCGCGTGGAGCGGCTTTGCCAAGCCGAAGTCGAGCACCTTGACGCGCCCGTGGGGGGCTTCGAGCCACAGGTTCCCGGGCTTGATGTCGCGGTGGACGAGCCCGATCCGGTGCGCCGCCGCGAGCCCCGCCGCGGCCTCGCGGGCCAGGCGCAGGGTCTGCGGGAGGGTGGGCGTTCCTTTCTTCTTCAGGAACGAGTCGAGCGGGTAGCCCTGAAGGAGCTGCATCGCGATGTAGGGGATCCCGTTCCGCTCGTCCGCCTCGTACACGGTGACCACGTTGTCGTGCTCGACCTGCGCTGCCGCCCGCGCTTCTCGCAGGAACCGCTCCTTGGCGTCGGCATCCGCCGCCGCCTCCGCGAGCATCACTTTGAGCGCCAGTTTGCGGTCGAGGCGGCTGTCGACGGCCGCGTACACGGCCCCCATGCCGCCCTTGCCGAGCTGTTTGAGCACCCGGTACGGCCCGAGTGAGCCGAGATCGCCCTTTTCGGTTGGAGGTCCGAACCCGTACCAGTGCCCCCCGTCTTTCGGGCCGCTCAGCACCGTCTGGTCGGCGCTGCCGAGCGAGTTCTGCGTGCGTTCGGGGTCGGTGACGGGGTGAGCATTGGCGGGCACGGCCATGCGCAAGCTCCGGGTCCAGCGGCAGGTTCCAAACAAACGTTAGCACCGATCTTGGGGGGGGGCTTCGATCCGGACCGGCCGGTTGCCGCTCCGTTCCGCTGTGAACCGCATGTCCCTTCTGACCGCACCTGAAAACCGCAACTCGGCCTGAAGTGGCCCGGACCTGACTTCTGCGGGCTCCGGCTGTACCCTATCATTCGGCACAGACCGCCGACGACACACAGGGACCCCGTATGTTCGCGCGCCGCGACTACATTCGCGATTACATGATGATCCCACCCGGGACCGGCGAGGCCGCGGTCGTGAACGTGATCGTCGAGATCCCCAAGGGCAAGCGGAACAAGTACGAGGTCGATAAGGTGACCGGGCTCATCAAGCTCGACCGCTACCTCTACAGCTCCGCGGTGTACCCGGGCGATTACGGGTTCATCCCGCAGACGCTCGCCGAGGACGGCGACCCGCTCGACGCGCTAGTCATGGTGAACGAGGCGACGTTTTCCGGGTGCCTGATCGAGGCCCGGGTGGTCGGCATTTTCCGCATGAAGGACAAGGGCTCGAACGACTTCAAGGTGCTGGCGGTGCCGCACAAGGACCCGCTGTTCGCCCACATCCGGAAGCTCGAAGACGTGCCGGCCCACTTCGCCCGCGAGGTGGAGTTCTTCTTCACCACCTACAAGCACCTGGAAGGAGTGTCCGTGGAAGCGCTCGGGTGGGCGTCCGGGGAAGAAGGGACCGCGGAGGTGCGGTTGTCGGTGGACCGGTTCCGGTCGTCCCTCGGAAGCGTCCACGACTGACCGCGCGGAACGTCATAGCCGCCCCCAGGCCGCCGTATGTTGCTGCGGCCTGGGGGCGGCTATGACGCTGGAAGACGTGCGATTCGGTGACTGCGACTCGATCCGTTTTGCAGCGCCCGCGGCCTCGAACGGTGTTGTTCGAGGCCGCAAGCTTTTGCATTAACGGGTGCCGGCGATGAACGAGTCGTGCAGGGTGTAATTCGGGCCGGTGAACACCTTCACATGCGAACTGCCCCGGGTCTCGTCGACCACAATGATCTCGGCCGTTGGGTCGCCGGTGTAGCGCGCCCCTTGCACCGTGATGCGGTCCTGTGAGAGCGGGTCGAACGCCAAGAAGTCGGCCCGGACGGCCCGGGTGCGGGCATCCAGAACCCGGACCTGCGGCCCTTGCGACACCAGCAACTCGGGGATGCCGTCGTAGTCCATGTCGGCAGCCGCGAGGCTGAAGCTGGACCACGACGTGTTGGGTTTGGTGGCCAGGAAGGAGTCCCGCAGCACCATCGTCCCGGCCGTGGCCCCCGCGCGGTACGACTTGATGTGGACGCCCTGCGCGCCGTTGGCGGCGGCGAGCAGTTCGTTGATCCCGTCGCCGTCGGTGTCGGCCACGGTCACCGACACCGAGCCCGCATAACCCTGGTAGAGGAGTTGGCTGAACGTTTGGGCGCCGGTCTTGCCGTCGAACACCTTGACGTGCCCGTTCAGGTTGGCCGACACAATGATGTCGCCGATCCCGTCGCCGTTCACGTCACCGATCGCGAGGCTGACCGGACCCTGGTACCCCTGGAAGGCGTAGAAGCTCCGCAGTTGGGCGTTGGTCTTGCCGTCGAACACCTTGACGTGCCCGCCGAACGTGGCCGCGGTGACGACATCGGCCACCCCGTCGTTGTTGATGTCGCCGGCCGCGGCCACGACCCCGCCCAGGAACCCCGGGTGCGGGGTCAGGGACTGCTGGGTGGTGCCGCCCGGGGCCAGCACCCGAACCACATCGCTGCCGGCCGCCGCGCCGATCACGACGGGCGGGATGGTCGGCTCGCTGAACATCTTCGCGACGTTCAGCCGCCCGCCGGTGGACACGTACCCGGCCAGTTGCGGGAGCTTATCCACCGAGCTCTTGAGCTTGTTGATGACCTGCTGGTACGTGAGGGTCGGGTTGGCTCCCCAGTACAGCGCGATGGCCCCGGCCACGTGCGGGGTCGCCATCGACGTGCCGTTGTAGGTGTCGTACCCATCCACGACGCCGTCGCCATCGACGCTCTGCGGTACCGTGCTCAAGATCGCGACGCCCGGCGCGCTGAGCATGACCGTGCGGGCGCCGTAGTTCGAGAAGCTGGCGAGTTGGTCGTCGACGTCCGTCGCCGCGACCGTGACCACGTTGTTGAAGTTGGCCGAGTATGCGGCCGGGTAACTCGCAAAGACCCCGTCGTTGTTCAGGCCATCGTTCCCGGCCGCGGCAACGTAGATCTGGCCGGCGAACATCGTTTCGGCGATGGCCCGCGCCTCCGCGCGGTTCGTGCCGAACCCGCCGTAACTGTTGTTGGTGACCTTGACGCCCATCATGACCGAGTAGTGGATCGCTTCAACTTCGGCGCTGATCGATCCGCTGTACAGCCCCGGCCCGAGGAAGTTCAGGGCCATGATCTTGACGTTCCAGTTGATCCCGGCCGTCCCGATCCCGTTGTTCCCGACCGCGCCGATGGTGCCGGCCACGTGGGTGCCGTGGCCTTCCAGGTCCATCGGGTCGTTGTCGTTGTTCGCGAAGTCCCACCCGTGGATGTCGTCGATGTAGCCGTTGCCGTCGTCGTCGATCCCGTTATCGGGCACCTCGCCCGGGTTGGTCCAGATGTTCGCCGCTAGGTCCGGGTGCGTGTAATCGACCCCGCTGTCGATCACCCCGACCACGAAGTTCGGGTTACCGGTGGTTCTGTCCCAAACGGTTTCGGCCCCGATCTTCTGCGGGCCGTAAAACGAGGTGTCGTACCGCTCGTCGTTGGGCGTGCGCCGGGCCTGGACGATCTGGTCCAGTTCGGCCGCTTCAACCCCCGGCAGCGCGCTGAAGTAGGAGATCGCCCCGTTGAGGTCAGTACCGGCGGCGAGCTGGACGCTGTAGATGTCGAACCCGATGTGCCGGGCACTCCGAACGAAAGGGGCGGCTGAAACGCCGGCCGCACTCGCGCCGCGGTTCATGACCACGAGCACGCGGTCGGCCGCGTACTGGTTGCCGTTGATCGCCACGAGCGGGGCGGTGATGTGCTGGAGCGTGTCTCCTGAGGGCGTGAGCCGATCTTCCAGGGGCTCCATGTGCAGAAACGCCCGACCGGCGCGCGGGCCACGCGAAGAAGCCATAAAGAACCCCTGTCGGTACAACAGTGATGGATGGTTGGGTTTCGGTAGGTCAGTTCAAACGGTTTCAAGTCGCGGATTGCCAATTGATTAAGGACGAACGCCGCCGGTCGGTTGTGTGGCGGTGCAATCAACAGAAACCCGGACCAGAAACTTGCGAATCCGATTAGTACGCAGTCTATCGCCGCAAAACAGCGGGTTCTAGAGCGATTTGGGAAAAACGCACCGGGCTGGGGGCGTTACTTCGGTCCAGTTCCGCCACACTTGTCGTGCCTGCCGGTGGCGCCGTGCGGAACAATCGCGCCCTCCCGGCAGACCCCGCCCTGCGCCGCCGGTTCTAACGCGCGGCGGCACAGAAGCCGTGCCGCCATCACCGAATCTTAATTGTGGCGCGGGTTCCAAAAGGTAGACTCATAACATATCTCGCTACCTCGCTTGCGGACCCACAGAACCCCACGCGGCCGCGGCGGCTCTCACGGAGGAAGATATGTCGACCCCGTCCCGACCGCCCGGGTCCCGCCCGGCCCGGTTGTCGGTCGAGAACCTTGAGGACCGGACCACACCGACGTTCCTGGCCCGCCCCGGCGGGGTGGAACAACTCGCGGTGAACGGCGTGAGCGTGCCCACCGGCGGGCTGAGCATCGCCGTCGGCGACCTGATCCCGGACTTCTCGCCCAGCACTGTCTTTACCGCGCAGAACGAGTACGTGACCGGAACCGGGCCGGGCACGCTGGGGACGGTCCGGGTCTGGCGGCTCGACGGCACGGTCGTCGGGAACGCCGAACCGGTCGTCTCGTTCGTCCCGTTCGCCGGGTTCACCGGCGGGATCAACGTGGCAGTCGGGGACGTGACCGGTGACGGTGAGCTGGAGATCATTGCCGCGGTCGCGGGCAACGGCCCGCCGCACGTGAAAGTGTTTTCCGCCAACGGAACCGAGCTGGGCAGCTTCTATGCGTTCGACCCGGGGTTCCGCGGCGGCGTTAACATCGCAGTCGGTAACGTACTCGGCGGGATCGCGGCCGGCGGGTACCCGGGCGGCACGGTGAGCCAGAACTTCAAGCAAGAGATCATCGTCGGCGCCGCGTCAGGCGGCAGCCCGCACGTGGTCGTGACCGACGCCGCTGGCACCATCCTCCGCAGCTTCTTGGCGTTCGATCTGGGGTACCGGGGCGGGGTGACGGTGGCGGCGGGCAGCATCGACACCACCCAGTCGGCGAACTTCGCGACGACCGGCGTGGATACGAACGCCTACGACGAAATCATCGTCGGCTCGGCGACCAGCAGCGCGCACGTCAAAGCGTTCAACGTCTCCACCGGGGCGATCGTGCAGCGGCTCTCGTTCTTCGCGTTCGATCCGGCCACATCACAGGGCGTGACCCTCGCCGCTGGGAGCACGGACGGGGTGCGCGGGGCCGAAATTTACGTGGGCCAGATCACGCCGAACCTCGGCACCGCGCCGCAGGTGAAGGTGTTCGATGGCCGCGGGCTCCCCGAGCTCACGTTCACCCCATACCCGGCCGGGTATACGCGGGTGGTGAACATGGTCACCGGGTACCTCACGCCCCAGAGCCGCGGCCTGGCCTACTACGACTCGGAAGACGACGACACCGCCACCTTCGCGTTCCTGCCGAACGGCAACCCGGACTTCGTTCTGCAAGACCTCGCACTCGTGACGGGTGACGGGGCGTTCTTCCAGGAGCCGCGGTTCTACATCGGGCTCGGGTTTAACGGCACGCCCGCCGGCGGGTTCGGTCCCTGATTCGCTTTCCAACGTGTCGCCGGCCGCGGCTGCCGCGGCCGGCGATGCTGTTCGACTTACGTTTGCTCGGCCCGCAGTTCCTCGCGGAGCCGCATCAGAAGTTGGCCGAGTCGGTTCTTGCCGCTCCCGTCGCCGCCGTCTCCCCAGTACGAATCGTTGGCCGTCTGCTCCACCAGGATCGCGTTGCCGGTTCCGAGCAACACCGCCTTGAGCTCCTCGTGCTGGGTGAACTTGGCACGCAATGCGTCCAGCATGATTCGTTCCTTCACACGTTCCCAGTCGCGCCGGAGCGGGCGCTTCCGGTCCCGTCCCATGTTGGCGGCGTCCATCGGCCGCTTGGCGAGCCGCACTCGCTCCTCGTGCTCGGTGCCCTCGAACTTCATCGCTTGGAAAAAGTGTTCGCTGGTCGGCCACCGCTTCCCCCGCACGAAGACCGGGTGGCGGGAGAAGTTCGAGAAGCAACCGTACTCACCGGTGGTGGAGTAGAAGTTGATGACCGGGGGAGCGGGGGCGGACATCGGTGGGCCTCGGGGCGTTTGGGGTGTTGTGCAAGAGGCGCGGCGGCGCACGGTGGTTCGCGCCCCGTGACCGATCGGGGCGACGCGGCGGCCCGGGCGCGGCCGAATGACAGCGGGGCGTTGTCGTCTCTTGGTTTCTGAACCTGCCCCCGTGTTATCGAACACGCGGCCCGTTCCTCGTGCGCGAGCTTTTGTCGGATTGGTGGTTGTTGTTGACGGTTTCGGCGCCGGGGTGTGAAGAAGACGCTTTGACCTCACACCCCAGTTACGACCGGTTATCGATCGTCCACTCCCATTTTTTCAGTTGCGCCATCCGGACGTGATCGGTGAGGTCGAACTGGAGCGGCGTGACCGTGATGTAGCTCTCGCGCAGCGCATCGACATCGGTGTCCGGGTGCGGCTCCGGGCAGGTGAACTCCGGGCTGGCCCAAAAGTACGTCCGCCCGCGCGGGTTCACCCGCCGGTCGAACTTCTCCACATACGGCGACACGTTCTGTGGCAGCACCTTCACCCCGCGGACCGGGCCGCGCTCCAGTACCGGAATGTTAACGTTGAACAGGCTCCCGGCGCCGGGGGCCTGCGCCAGGATCTGCTCGATCACCTGGCGGGCGTAACGCGCCCCCGCCTGGTAGTCGTAAATCTTCTTGTCGTACTCCAGCGACACCGCGATTGCGGTCTGCTTGTAGAACGCCCCCTCGATGGCCGCCGCGACGGTGCCCGAGTACAGCACGTTGATGCCGGCGTTGCTGCCCGCGTTCATCCCGCTGATGATGACGTCCGGGGGCTGCGGGAGCAGTTCCAGCAGCGCGAGCTTGACGCAGTCGGCGGGGCGCCCCTCGACCGCCCACCCCACGAACGTCTTAGCGTCGTCCTCGAACACCTCGTTGACGAGGAGCGGCGTGAGGAGCGTCACCGAGTGGCCGGCGGCGCTCTGCTCGGTTGCCGGGGCCACCACCGTGACCGTTCCGAGTTTCATCAGCTCCGAGCGGAGCGCGCGCAAGCCAGGGGCGTAAATGCCATCGTCGTTGGTGAGCAGGATCCGCATTGCGTTCAACCTTCGCGAAGTGCTGGCGCCGGTTCAGGAAGAGATTCTACGCCGCGGACCGCCCGGGCGGGGTGGTTGTATCGAACTTGCTGGGTGCCACGGGTGCGGCGATTCGGCGGGTCGCGCGGGTCGGTTGACGGGTACTCGCGGAGTGCGTATCAACTAACTGTTCGGCGCGCTGCCCGCATCGCGACTCGATAACCGTCCGACCGGGATTTGATGCCGTGGAAGCGTCCATATTTCTCGACTTCCGACTCCCCAACGCCGCGACGTGGTTCTACTTCTCGCTGTTCCTTACCGTCGCGCTGTTTTTCCAGTTCAACCGCCTGCTGTCGGTCCGGAACCTGGACCTGCTGATGCTGTTCTTGCTGGTCCCGGGGTTCTTGATTTTGCGGGAGGCCGCCGACCTCGACACGGCCGTGCGGGAGGGCGGCGACCCCGGCGGCGGGCTGGCCCAGCGCGCCGGCCGCGAGCGCACCCTGGGTTACGTCTGGGTGCTGGCCGGGTCGCTGTTCTGGTTCCTGCGCGCCATACTCGATTCGGCGCTCGTGAGGCGCCCGCCGCTCACCACGAATCTGAACACGCCCGGGCTCGCGTGGCTCGGGGTGGCGCTGTTCGTGGGCCTCACCGCGGTGGCGACGCGCCCGACCCCCGATCAGGCGAACCAGCAACCGGTGGGTAAGAAGTCCGCGACCATCGACCAGGTGCAGGACACCGCGACCGCGGTCGTCCAGCAGGCCCAGGACACCAACGGCGGGCACGCGTCGCGCGAGGCGGTGCGCTTCTGGGCCGAGCGCAGCCTCGCGATGCTCGGCCACGCCGCCGTGCTGGTCGGGCTGCTGATGATCGGCTGGCGCCACTTCGGGGACATTACCACCGGCGTCGCCGCCGCCGCGCTGTACACGCTGGTGCCGTACACCGCGTACAACGTGGGACAGTTCCACCACGTTCTGCCCACCGCGTTTTTGGTGTGGGCGATCTTCTGTTACCGCCGGCCGACGCTCGCCGGGGCGCTCCTCGGGTTGGCGGTGGGGTGCGGGGTGTTCCCGGCGCTACTGTTTCCGTTGTGGTTCGGCTTCTTCAGCCGGCGCGGCGCGATGCGGTTCGGGTTCGCATTTTTGACGGCCAGCGCCGTCAGCATCGGGATAACGGCACTTGTGCTGTGGCTCGCCGGCCCGACGGGGCGCGGGGCGGTGGAGGCGCTGAACCTCGCGTACTGGAAGCCGTGGGCGCCGCCGACAACCGAGAGCGTCTGGAGCGGGACGCACTGGGCGTACCGCCTGCCGCTGTTCGTGCTGTTCGTGGGCTTCGTGGTCAGCACGATCATTTGGCCGGCGCGAAAGAACCTGTCGCATCTGGTGGCGCAGTCCGCTGCCATCTTGATCGGGGTCCAGTTCTGGCACGCGGACCACGGCGGGCTGTACGTGCTGTGGTATTTGCCGCTGGTGCTGCTCATGGTGTTGCGACCGAACCTGACGGCTGCGGAGCCGCCCCCGCTCGCGTCGGGGCGCGTGCTGACCCGGCTGGCGGGAGCGGCGTGGCGGCGGGTGCGGCCGGGTGCGGCGAACGAAAAGCCGCTGGCCGTGTGATCCGCCTTTCACAAATCCCGTCCGACTGATAATCTCCCCGTCCGGTGCACGGCGGGAGGGACTCATGCGGGCTCGATTGCGGTTCGTTCTCGGCGTAACGGCGGCGGCCTTGGTCGTCGCCGCCCCGCTGGTCTATGCAACTCACGAGAACACGCACCGTCGGAACTTCCGCGTGGTGGAGGAGGGGGTCCTGTACCGGAGCGGGCAGCTCACGCCCGCTGGGCTGGACGGCGTCATCCGCGACCACGGCATCCGAACGGTGGTGTCGCTTCGCACCTCTCGCACGGCCGCCCCACCGCCCGACAGTTGGGAACAGGGGGTGTGCGCGGCCAAAGGGCTGAAGCACGTGCGTATCGTGCCCCGGGTGTGGGGAGCGAACGAGAAGGGCGAGATCCCGGCGGAGCAGGCGGTGCGGGAGTTTCTGGCGGTCGTGGGAGCGAAAGAGAACCATCCCGTTCTGGTTCACTGCTTCGCGGGCATTCATCGCACCGGAACCATGTGCGCCATCTTCCGCATGGAGCACCACGGGTGGAGCGCCGACCGGGCGATGGCCGAGATGCAGCTCTACGGGTTCGATCCCGAGGACATGCACGAACACATTTCTGTGTACCTGCGCGAGTACAAACCGCGCGGGAAGGCGACCAAATAGGGACGGCGGTACCCGCCCGTCACGCGGGAATCGCCCGGCGGCCACCACGACTTATCGAGGCGCACGACAGGGGCTGTTCGTAACGTTTGCTGACGAGCCGCAGGCAGGTTCGTGTATTACGAGCCGGTCGGGAACCACACCTTGCTGACCCACAGCAGGACGCCGAGCAGCAGGACGCCGAGGGCGAGGCTCCCGCCGATCAGCCACTTCTCGGCCGGCAGCAGCGGCTCCGCTTCCACCTTCGCCAGTTCGCGAGCGGTGTCGTCGTCGGACGGACGGTTCTCCATCTCACTTCCCCCCCGCCGGGACCCCGTGGAAGAACAGCCACGAAATCGCCAGCCCGACCCAGATGACGAACCCGAACAGGCTGACCACGTACACCAGTGCCAGCCGCCCCAGCCCTTCCGCCCACAGCCGCCGCACGTTCGTCGCCAGCCCGATGCTGAAGAACGTGAGTACGAAGAACAGCCGCCGGAACACGTCCGCTTGGTCGGTCCCCTGCTTCAGGGCCGGGATGACGTGCGGGGCGATCAGGCCGGTCGCGAAGAACCCGCCGAACGTCAGGGCGTACCCGAACACGAACTTCGGGAACCGCTCCCAGATCTCCCGCAACGGGAGCCCGCGGTTCTCCTCCCGCTTGTCGATCTTCCACGCCCAGACCACCGACAGCACGACCGCCCACACGCCGATGAACACGTCGATGAACACCTTGACCGTCGTCGTGGTCAGGGCCATCCACTTCCGCGCCGGGTCGTTCGGGTCCGGGAAGTACAGCCCGGCGGTCATCTCCCCGCTGGAGAACGCCGCCCCGTCCGTTTTCACCGCCAGCCCCATCCACCCGGCCGCCACCATCGGGTCGTCCGGCAGCAGCACGCGGGCCAGACCCGGCAGAACGAGCATCTCGATGACCGCGAACACCACCACCAGGGACGACACCATCACCGGCACGATCGGCCGGGCGCGGATGGCCGCCCCGGTGGTGATCGCCGCCGTCACCCCGCAAATGGAGATGCCGGAGGCGAGCGGGGCGGCCCACTCCCGGCTAAACCCGAAGACCTTTCGCGCGAGGAGGTAGACCACCGCCCAGTAGATCAGGTACGCCTCGACGATCGCCGCCAGCCCGCGGAACAGGATCGCGGTCGCCCGCCCGGACTCCTCGGCGGCCTTCGCCCCGAGCACCGCACCGTAGATCACGATCCCGGCCTTGATGAACAGCTCCGGCCGGGCCGCGTCCTTGAACCACGCCGCGGTCCGCGGCGCCAAGTTCCCGATGAGCAGGCCGCCGATGAGGGCGAGCAGGTACCCGGCTTCGCCGGTCAGCCCGAGAGACCACGACACGCCGGGCGGCAGCTTGTTCGGGTTGGCCGCGATGTAGGCGTTATGGCCCGCCGCCCAGCAGGCGAACGCCAGCACGAACAGCACGGCGAACCGCACGGCGAAGCGGCCGGGGGACGCCCGGAGGAATGCCGCACCCGCGGACAGCACCCCGAGCAGAAACGCGAACGTGGCGGCCAGCGCGCCCGGGCCGGTCAGGGCCGTGAACGCCCGAGAAGACGGGGCGACCGCCTGCGCGGGGGCGACCCATTCGTTGACCTTCACCGACCAGCCGAGCAGGTTCCACCCGGTGAGAGTGGCTAGGCTGAGTCCGATGACCGCGACGCCGATCAGGACGGAGAGCACGTCCTCGGAGCGGAACCAGGATTTCATGCCGTAGAAGGTGTCGTAGGAAGGGGGCACGGTGTCCGGGCGGGAATAGCGACGATAGTTCTATCCCCGGTGTCGCGCGCCGTCCACGCACCGGCTCGGCGGGACCGGGCGGACCGATGACCCGAGACGGCGGAGGGGCTATGCACACGGTTCCCGCGGCATCGGCAGACAAAAACGTCCTCTACGCTCGACGGGTGCCGATTCTCATACATGA
>NZ_JAXBLV010000181.1:0-75650 GCF_034097035.1 Gemmata algarum | reverse complement strand
TGAAGAAGTATATCGTTCGTCTTTCGGATGGGAACGGGCCACGTTGTCGGAGGTGGTCAAGAAACTCAAGGGATCCTCGCAGAAGGTTCGTCGGGCCCAGATTCTTCTGAAGGCCGATGCCGATGGCCCGGGCTGGACGGATGCGAAGATTGCCGAGGCCGTCGGATGTCGCACCAAGACCGTGGAGAATATCCGGGAGCGCGTGGTGACGAGCGGGTTCGAGGTGGCACTCTACGGCCAACCCCGGGCCGAGCCCCCGCGAGCCAAGTTGCTCGACGGCCAACAGGAAGCCCAAGTCATCGCGATGCGATTGGGTCCGCCGCCCAACGGCTTCGCCAACTGGAGCCTGCGGTTACTGGCCGAGCAGGTCGTCGCGTTGGAGATCGTGGACGCCATCAGCCACGAGACCATTCGTCAGGCGATCAAAAAAACGCGATGATGCCGCGGAAGTTGGAGTACTGGGTGATCCCGCCAGACGCCGACGCGGAGTTCGTGGCGCACATGGAGTTGGTCCTGGACACCGATGCCTTGCCTTACGATTGCCTCTACCCGGTACTCAACATGGACGAGCAACCGATCCAGTTGCTCAAGGAGACGCGGGCGCCGATTCCCGCGACGAAGGATCATCCGCGCCGGGTGGACTACGAGTACGAGCGGGCGGGCACGGCAAGCATCTTCATGTTCTGTGAGGCGCTGGTGGGGTGGCGCCAGGTGAGCGTACGGGAGCGGCGGACGAAGGTGGATTGGGCGTTGGAGGCGGCCGAGTTACTACGGACTCGCTACCGGGATGCCGTGAAGGTGATCGTGGTGTGCGACAACCTGAACACGCACACGATCGGTGCGTTCTACGAGGCGTTCGACCCGGAAACGGCGCGGGCGCTGGTGAGGCGATTGGAGTTCCGCCACACGCCCAAGCACGGGAGTTGGTTGAACGTCGCGGAATGTGAGCTGAGCGCGATGACGCGGCAATGCGTGCAGGGTAGGCGGTTCGCAACGATAGAGGAGTTGAGGGTAGAGACGGCCGCCTGGCAGGACTACACCAACGACAAGCCGCGTAGCGTCGATTGGCAGTTCCGCACCGACGATGCTCGCAACAGGCTCAAATCCCTCTACCCTAAAATCAAAACCTGACACAGCACTAGCCGCACTTTGTGGCCCAGCCCATTCGAACACTTCGCCAAGCAATTCCAGCTCACTAATGAGCTGCTCGATTCGTGGCGACATGGCTCACACCGCCCGACTCAGCTCGCTCAGCACCGCCATCCGCACCGCAAGGCCGTTGGTCACTTGGTCGAGAATGGCGGAGTGCGGGCCGTCGGCCACCTCCGGCGTGATCTCCACCCCGCGGTTGATCGGCCCCGGGGCCAGGAGCAGCGCGCCGGGCTTCGCCCGCTTCATGCGGTCTGCGTCCACGCCGAACAGCAGCCGGTACTCGCGGATCGACGGGAACAGCCCGCTCCGCTGCCGCTCGAACTGCACCCGCAGCAGGTTCAGCACGTCGCACCGCGGGATCACGTCGTCGAGCTTGTCCGCGACCTCCACCCCGAACCGGGCCACCTCCTGGGGGACCAGTGTGGTCGGGCCGCACACGATCACCTTCGCGCCGAGCGTCGTGAGCCCGTAAATGTTGCTCCGCGCGACGCGGCTGTGCGCGATGTCGCCCACCAGCCCGACCGTGAGCCCCGCGACGCGGCCGAACTTCTTGCGGATGGTGAGGATGTCGAGCAGCGCCTGCGTCGGGTGCTCGTGCGCCCCGTCGCCGGCGTTCACCACCCGCACGTGCGGCATCAGGTGCTTCGCCAGCACGTGCGGCGCGCCCGGCGACGAGTGCCGCACCACCACCATGTCGATGCCCATCGCCTCGATGTTCTTGGCGGTGTCGATGAACGACTCGCCCTTCGACGTGCTCGACCCGCTCGGGGAGAAGTCGAGCACGTCGGCCCCGAGCCGCCGGGCCGCCAGCCCGAAGCTGACCCGGGTCCGCGTGGACGGCTCGTAGAAGAGGTTCACGACCACCTTGCCCTTGAGGTCGTCGCGCTTCGGCACGTCGCCGACCCCGACGCGGTCGAGCCGCTCCGCGGCGTCGAGGATGCGGGTCAGTTCCGCGGACGAAACCCCTTCCAGCCCCAGCAAGTGCTTCATTAACACACCAAAAGGAGGTCGCGCTCACCGGCGCGCGGGCGCGGGCGGGCCGGCGAGCCCCGTCGCAACCCTGCGGCCCGCTCCCGCGCCGTGAGGACGTTGTGAGGTACCTTACGGACGGACCCGGACCGGGGCAGGGCCGGGGCGGGCGGCGGGCGCGGGCGGTTTCCGGGCCGCTCGCTAAACTGTCCCGGATGTCCCGCCCCACACCGGAGCACTCATGGCCGCTGCCCACACGGTCCCGCACACGCGCATCCTGTTCGGCCTGATCGGCGGGGCCGCCCTCGGGTGCCTCGCGAACGCGCTCGTCAGCAAGGGCGTGGTGCCCGCGGGGCCGGTCGATTGGGCGGTGAAGTACCTCGCCCGCCCGGTCGGGGCGGTGTTCCTGAACCTGCTGTTCCTCCCCATCCTGCCGCTCGTGTTCGCGTCGCTGGTGCTGGGGGTGACGCGGCTCGGCGGCACCAACAACGTCGGCCGCATCGGGGCGAAGACGGTCCTCTACTTTTTGATCACCACCGCGCTGGCCGCGGCCATCGGGCTGACGCTGGTGAACCTGATCGAGCCCGGCGCCGCCGCCCGCGACCTCCGCGACGGGCTCATGGCCGAGTACGGCAAGGAGGCCGAGGAGAAGCTCGCGACCGCCAAGAAGAAGGAGTTCGGGGTCCAGACGTTCGTGAACATCGTGCCCGCCAACCCCCTCGTCGCGTTCGTCGAGAAGGACATGCTCGCGATCGTGTTCACCGGCCTGCTGGTGGGGTTCGCGCTGACCCGCATCGACCCCGCCCGGGCCGCGCTGCTGGTCGCCGTGCTGGAGGGGGTGAACCAGGTCACCGAGGTGATCGTGCGGTGGGCGATGGCGCTGGCCCCCTACGCGGTGTTCGCGCTGCTGTTCTCGACCACCGCCAAGCTGGGGTACACGCTGCTGTTCTCGCTCGGCGCGTTCGTGCTGACCGTGCTCGGCGGCCTGGCGCTGCACCAGTTCGTCGTCCTGCCGCTCCTGGTGAAGTTCCTGGGCGGGATGGCGCCGGGGGAGTTCTTCGCCAAGGCCCGCGGCACCATGCTGACCGCGTTCAGCACCAGTTCGTCAAGCGCGACGCTGCCGACCGCGATCCGGTGCGCCGAGGAGGACCTGAACGTGCCGCGGGAGGTGTCGAACTTCGTGCTGCCGCTGTCGGCCAGCATGAACCACAACGGCACCGCGCTGTTCGAGTCGGTAACGGTGCTGTTCCTGGCGCAGGCGTTCGGGGTGCAGTTGAACCTGGAGCAGCAACTGGTGGCGCTGGTGCTGTGCATCCTGACCGCGAGCGGGATGGCGGGCGTGCCCGGCGGGTCGCTCCCGCTGATCGGGCTGATCCTGGTGCAGTTCAACGTGCCGGCCGGGGGGATCGCGCTGGTCATCGGCGTGGACCGGCTGCTCGACATGTGCCGGACCACGGTGAACGTGACGGCCGACCTCACGACCGCCGTGTTCGTGGCCCGCAGCGAGCGTCGATATACGCCCGCCGGCGAGGCGAAGTCGTGAACCCGGCAGGCGCCGTCGCGCCCGGGGCTACCCCCGCGGCGCGCCGGTAGGAGGGCCGCCGGCGAGCTGCCTCGCCAGATCCCCGAGCTGCTTCAGGTCGAGCTTGCCGGTGCCAAGCACGGGTATCGCGTCGACCGGGTAGCAGTCACGCCGGTCCGGCACCCACAGGTTCGGGAGCCCGCGCTTCGGCAGCCCCGCGAGCAGGTCCGCCAGCCGCGGCTCGACCTCGCGCAGGTGCAGCACCACCAGCCGCTCCCCACGCTTCTCGTCGGGCACCGCGGCCACCGCCAGCACCCGGTCGCCCCCGGTCGCGAGCGCCTCGTGCATCTCGTCGTCGAGCTTTTCCAGCGGCACCATTTCGCCGGCGATCTTCGCGAACCGGGACAGCCGCCCGGTGATGCGCGGGAACCCCTCCGGCTCGATGAACCCCGCGTCCCCGGTGCTGTACCACCCGGCGCGGATGACGTCGGCCGTCTTCTCGGGCTGGTGCAGGTAGCCGGCCATCACGTTCGGCCCCTTCACGCACAGCACGCCCCCGGCGCCGACCGGGAGCGGGACGCGCGCCTCGGGGTCGAACGCCTTAACGCACACGCCGAAGATCGGCTGCCCCACCGTGCCGCGCATGTTCCGCTGCTGCCGCCGCCCGCCGCGGTCCACGTCCGGCATGTTGCACGACACCACCGGGGACAGCTCCGTGCAGCCGTAGCCCTCCAGCGGCAGCACCCCGAACTTCTCCCGGAACTCGTCCTGCAGTTTCACGGGCAGCTTTTCCGCGCCGCAGATGATGAGCCGCAGCGTGCGGAAGTCATCGGCCCCGCACCGCCGCATGTAGAACCGCAGGAACGTGGCGGTCGCGGCCATCACGGTGGCCCTCGTCGTGCGGGCGATGTCGCCCACCTCCTTCGCCTGGCGCGGGTCCGGGAAGTAGACCGCGGCGCACGGCGTGTTCAGCGGCAGCCACAGGCACACCGTGTACCCGAAGCTGTGGAAGAACGGCAGGAACCCGAACAGCACCTCGCCCGTCGCGACCTCCAGCGTGCGGAGCGACGCGTCCGCGTTCGACGCGACGTTCCGGTGCGTGAGTACCACGCCCTTCGGCTCGCCGGTGCTGCCGCTGGAGAACATGATCGTGATGATGTCGTCGATCCGGTGCCGGTGGAGCCCCAGGACGAAGCGGTCGATGGCCCACCCCGGCAGGGCCAGCACGAGCAGGAACGTCGAGACGCGCTGCCACTTCGTTACGCCCTCAAGGGCGTCTTCGAGGTAGATCAGTTGCACGTCCGCGGGCAGGTCGAGGGGCACGCGGGCGGTGAACCGCTTCGCGGTCACGACGACCCGCACCCCCGCCTGCTGGGCGGCGGAGCGCACGGCCGCGGCGCCGGCGGTGTAGTTGAAGTTCACCGACGTTTTGCCCAGGAGCGCCGCCGCGATGTTGGCCAGCGCGCCGCCCAGACCCGTGGGCAGCCAGATGCCGACGTTCTGCGCCGCGCCGACCCGTGGGCGCAGGTACCTCGTAACGCACAGCGCCGCGACCAACAGTTTCGCCCACGTCAGGGTGCGGGGCGGCCCGGCGGAGTAATCGGTGATCGCCGGGCGGAACAGCCGGCGGAACTTTGCGGCCTGCCGGACGAACCGCCGGTGGACCGGGAGCAGGTGGGCGCTTTCGAGGAGCGCGAGGTCGGCGGTACACTCCTGCACCGCCAAGCGCAGGTCGGGGGCGGAAGAGGACCTACCCCCCGGCCCCCTCCCTTCAGGGAGGGGGAGAGAAAACCCTTTTGAACCGCCTTGCGCACCGGAAACGTCGTCGGCTCGCGGATGTTCTTCCTCCCCCCTTCCCTTCAGGGAGGGGGGGGCGGGGGGGGGAGGTTCGCCGAACAGCACGCTCACCCGCGGGCGGAAGGCCGTCGGCAGTTTCCGCAAGATCGGGCCGCCCCCGTGGCTGAAGAAGCCCCCCCACAGCCCCCCGACGCACGCCGGAACCACCTTCACGTCGGTCGCAACGAGTTTCAGGACGTGTTCGACGCCGCGCCCGAACGGGAGCATGTTCCCGGAGCGCGTCAGCGCGCCTTCGGGGAACATCACCACCACCCGACCGGCATCGAGCACCTCCGCAATCCGCTTCAAGCTACCGTGAACCGCGTGCGGCCGGGCGCCTTCCGCCACGCGAACAGTGTTGCGCCGCCCCCACGACAAGAAGAACCGGAGCAACGGGTGGCGGTAGTACCCTTCCCACAGGACGAAGGTCGCGGGGCGCGGACACGCCACCCACAGCACCAGCCAATCGACGTAGCTCGCGTGGTTCGAGACGACGAGCACGCCCCCTGTCTGAGGGACGCGCGCGGGGTGATAGACCGTGAACCGGTACAGCGCCCGCACCAGCACCCACAGAAAGGGCCTCAACAGTGCCGGGAACAGCCAGGCCGTCCCGGCCAGCACGAAGAAAGTTGTAAGAAGAATGGTGACCGCTTCGACCAACATGGGCAATCCAGGGGAGCTGGCGTGTCCCGGTCGCGCCGAATTCGGGCGCGGCAGGAACGGGGCCGGGAGGTTCCAGCCCACCTTATCCGGCTTACTCACCCGTGCCCACTGTGCGAACTCACAAGCTACGAAATGCGGCACGTCCGCTTGCGACCGACCCGCGCCCGCGTTATACGCCCCGTCACACACACGCGATGAACGTCCGAGCGGATCGGGCCGGCGGGTTGGGGGACTCGCCGGCCGTGGGTTGATATGGCTCGTGGGGGAACGGCTCATGCCGACGCAGTGCGACCTGCTCGTTCGCTACGTTTTACGAGATGAAGCGCTGACCCGGGGGCTAAGCGACATCGAGGCCCGGATGCTGGTGGAGTGGCTCGCCGACTGGACCGAGCTGCTCTCCGACGCGGCCCGCACGGAAGACGACGCCTACTCGTGCATCGACCGGCTCTGCCGCCGGGGGCGCGCGATCGGCAAGTTCGTTCGGCTGTGGAACGAGCCGTTCGGCCGGGGGGCCGCGATCCAGCTCGCCGCGTCCGAGCGGTTCGACTGGCCGCTGCCGACGACTGACATGGACCCGGCCGACCTGATGCATCACATTCTGACTTGGGAGAATCAGCACCCCGGCACCGACGCCGGCGTGTAAGATGAGTAGGCCGTGCCGGCAATGCCGGGCGTGCCGAAAGTGCGAATCGTGCGGCATTCGACCGTGAGCTTGCCCGCACCCCCGTTTGCGAGATATGATCGACGATATTCGTCCGGCCGCGTCTGTCGCCCCAGACGGTACGCTCGGAACCGTAACGCGAGGCCAAAAGCCGTGAACCCGACCACGACCGCTCCCGCCGTCCCTTCCGGGGGCGGCGATGACGCGCGTAGCAAATATGCGCGTCAGATCGAAGAAGCGTTCGAAACAGCCGGGCGCTTGGCCGGCTCGGCCCTTCCGCCAACCGACTTTTACCGTGAGTTCCTGAACCGCACGCTGAGCGCCATCGACGCGCCGGCGGGTGCGGTCTGGCTCCGCACGCCGCAGGGCTTCTTGCAGCTCGCGTGCCAGGAGAACATCGACAAGATGGGGCTGGACGCCCGCCGCGGCGGGCGCCAGTGTCACAACGAGGTGCTGCGGCAGGTGTTCCAGGCCGCGCCGCCGCGGCCCGTGCTGCTGGAGCCGAACGGGCGCATGGCCCCCGGCCCCGGCGAGCCCGGCCCGGTACCGCCCGCCAACCTGACCGACCACTTCGCGCTCTTCGCGCCGATCGTCACCCCCGAGAAGCAGACGCTCGGCATCCTGGAGGTGTTCCAGGACGCCGTCCACGACCCGCGCATGTACCCGACCTTCTTGAACTACGCGTTCCAGATGGCCGGGTACGCCAGCCAGTACCACAGCTTCAGCAACGCCCGCGTCGCCGCCGGCATCGAGAAGACCTATACGCAGGTCGAGTCGTTCGCCCGGCACATCCACTCCAGCCTGAACCCCACGGAGGTGGCGTACCACGTCGCCAACGAGGGCCGCAAGCTGATCGAGTGCGACCGGCTGTGCGTCGGCGTCCGGCACGACCGGAAGCGGGTGACCGTCGAGGCGGTCAGCGGGGCCGACGTGGTCGAGAAGGCGAGCACCCACGTGCGCCGGCTCCGGCTGCTGATGCAGGCCGTGCTCCAGTGGGGCGAGACGCTCACATTCAAGGGCGAGAAGGACGCCGGGCTGCCCCCGGACGTGTCCCACGCGCTGGACGACTACCTGCACGAGAGCCAGCCCAAGCTGCTCATCGTGCAGCCGATCCGCGACGAGCGCGAGAAGGACTCCGCCAAGCCCGCCCGCGGCGTGCTGGTGATGGAGGCGTTCAACCCGCCCGAGCAGACCGATGCCCTCGTCCAGCGGTTCGAGATCGTGGCCAAGCACGCGGCCCCGGCGCTGTACAACGCGGCCGAGATGAGGCGGGTGCCCCTCAAGTTCTTGTGGTGGCCCATCGCCAAGGTGCAGGAGGGGCTCGGCGGCAAGAGCCGGTTCATCACCGCCGGGATCGCGCTGCTGGTCGTGGTGCTGGCCACCGTGATGGCGCTCGTCCCGGCGCCGCTGCGGGTGGAAGCCAAGGGCCAGATGCTCCCGGTGGAGATCGCGAAGATCTTCCCGCCTCGCGAAGGGGTTGTGCGCGACATCCGCGCCAAGCCGGGCCAGCGGGTGAACCCGAACTACGAACTGGTGACGCTGTCCAGTGACCAACTCTACGAGGAGTACAACCGGGCGCGGGGCGAGTGGCTCGAACAGAACGTGCTCATCAGCGAGTACAACAAGCAGATCCAGTTCACGTCGATCCCCGAGGCCGACAAGCGACGGATCGAGGCCGACCGGTCGGTCGCGGAGAGCCGGCGCGACAAGGCGCGGAGCGACATGGACGCCCTGGACCAGCAGTACAACCGGGTCAGCACCGACCCGGCCGCGAAGGGCCAGGCGCACGGCCGCGGCCCCGGGTTCTTCCGGGCCAACGCCCCGGACTTCGGCTCGCTGGCCCGCGCCGGCGGGGACCAGTGGACCGTCCTCAACAACGACAACCGCGAGAGCCTGCTCGGGCGCACCATGCGGCCCAACGAGGAGATGCTCCGGATCGCCCACCTGGAAGGGCCGTGGCATCTCGAACTCAAGATCCCGCAGCGGAACGTGGGGCAGGTGCTACGGGCGTTCGCCGACCCGGCCCAGCACCTCACCGACCCCGACCGCGGCGGGCGCAGGTACCTTGAAGTGGACGTGATCCTGCGGAGCCAGGCCGCCACGCAGTACAAGGGCCGGCTGTACCGCGAGGACCTGATGGCCGAGGCGGTGCCGAACAAGAACGAGCACGACGAGAACGAGCCGGTCGTGACCGCCTACGTCAAACTCAACATCGACGGCATCGACCCCGACAAGTGGATCCCGCGCGAGCAGTTGACCACGGGCCTGGAAGTGAACACCCGCATC
The DNA here is from genome assembly GCF_034097035.1 of Gemmata algarum. Classification (NCBI taxonomy): domain Bacteria; kingdom Pseudomonadati; phylum Planctomycetota; class Planctomycetia; order Gemmatales; family Gemmataceae; genus Gemmata; species Gemmata algarum. Next base: position 66,561 of record NZ_JAXBLV010000181.1, on the reverse strand, counting down.
CGGTGCGGCGACCACGCCCTCGGGTACACGCTGTTCCACGGCGTTTGGGAGTGGTTCTACGAGAAGGTGATCTTCTTCTTCTAACAGTTCCAGGTTCTAGACTCCGGGTTGAAGAGGAACGGACCGGGCTTCTCGCTTCGCCTCGGAGCGGAAGCCTGGAACTCGCGACAACCCGCCTTCCGGCCCGACTGGCGAGCGCCAGGCCACCGGTGGCCCCAGGTCACAACCCCTTACGGTCCCAGCAAAAGAGGACAACGTCATGCGTTCTCGCGTTCTCGCGTTCTCGCTCCTGTCGGCCGCGCTCGGCGGCCTGCTCATCGGGTGCAGCCCCAAGAACACCGGCCCGGGCGGGAAGACCGGCCCCGCGGACCCACCGGCCCCGGTCGACCCGGGCAGCCCCCTGTGGGTCCCGGCCCCGCTGCCGCCCTCTGTCGCGGGCGTCGTCCGCGGCGAACCGCTGGTGATACCCAACTGCGTGGTTCAGTACGACGAGCGGCAGATCGTCTCGGCCGAGGTGGACGGCACCATCGAGCTGTTCGCCACCCATTTTAAGCCGAACGAGTACGAGGCCCTGATGGCCAACACGAAGCTCACCGCCCAGCAGAAGGCGGATCAGATCGTGTACCACCCGCGGAACCCGAACGGCAAGAACACGCCGCTGAAGCGGGTGCGCGAGGGGATGCCCGTTGAAGCGCGGCAGGTGCTCGCGTTCATGGACGACCAGCTCGTCAGCACGCGGATGGAAGGCGCGAAGAAGATCAAGGAGTCCGCGGAGAGCGCGAAGAAGAACGCTTCCGACGGCGCCAGTGCGGCGGAGCGGAAGTACAAGCAGACCGAGAGCGTGATGCTCAAAGGCAGCGGCAGCCCGAAGGAGTTGCTCGACGACCAGATCACGTGGTCCCGGTTCTTGGAAAACCTGGACCAGTCGATCAGCCAGATCGCGAAAGCCGACTCCGAGTTCAAAGAAGCAATGGTGCTGATGGGCCGGCACCAGATCCGGAGCGGGGTGAACGGCACCATCCGCACCGTCTCCAAGCGGCCGGGCGAGTACGTGAAGGCCGGCGACAAGATCATGGAGATCGAGGGCACCGACAAGGTGCGGATCGAGGGCCAGCTCGACGTGCAGTACATCCGCGCGGTGCGGTTCGGCATGGAAGTGATCGTCGAGCCCGCCCTGCCCAGCGCGCCGGAGGCGTCGCACAGCGGCCACCGGCAGGCGGTCACCGGGGTCACGGTCACCGCGCACCCCGACGGCCCGCTCGTCGTCTCCGTGGGGGCCGACGGCGCGGCCCTGGTGTGGGACCCGCCGCTGGCGAGCAAGAACGCGAACACCACCGTCTCGGTGCCCCACAACCTGCCGCACCCGGTCGGGGTGAAGAGCGTGGCAACCGCCACCGCCGCCGCCCGGACCGTGCTGGTCATCACCGGCGGCGACGACGGCAAGGTCCGCGTGTGGGACGTGACCAACCGCAAACAGCTCCCGACCGCGCCGAAGGTGGTGGCCGAGGACGCGCACACGTCCGCGGTGCAGGCCATCGCGGTCAGCCCGGACGGTAAGTACTTCGCCACCGCCGCCGGCCGCGACGTGTTCGTGTGGGACCTGACCACCGTCAAAAAGATGTACGCGCTGCCGCTGGAGCACCGCGACTCGGTCACCGCGATCAACTTCACCCCGCAGTGCACGCTGGTCACCGCCTCGAAGGACAACACCCTGAAGGTGTGGAAGGTTGGCGACAAGGGTGCGGCCGTGGCCCGCACCCTGGACCACCGGGCCGGTGCGGTCGACGTGCTGGGGGTGAGCAGCGACGGCGCGCGGGTGCTGTTCGACCAGGACAAGGGCCGGCTCGACCTCGTGGACCCGTCGAACGGGCAGACGGTGGGCCAGATCCAGAACATGGGCTCGGCCGGCGCGTTCTCGACGCTGGCGGTGTTCGAGCCCAGCGCCGACGGCGCGAAGGGCGACCCGAACCGGCCCCACCTCCTGGCGACCGCGGGCGGGGACGGCGACCTGAAGGGGACGGTGCAGGTGTGGCAGGCGCCGCGGAGCGGGCGCGGGTCCGAGGTCGGGCGGCTCATCACCCCGGGCCGGGTGCCGGTGACCACGGCCGCGTTCAGCCCGGTCCGCGGCGAGCGGTTCCTGGCGGTGGGCACGAGCAGCGGCGCGGTCCACCTGTGGAAGCCGCCGTCCGAGGCCCGCAAGACTCACACCGGCCGCATCGTCAACATCGACGCCACCGACGCCCGGTACGTCACGGTGCGGGTGGAACTGGACAACCGCGAGCTGCAACTGATCGACCACAGCATCGCGAACGTGATCATCCCGTCCGACAAGTGACGGCGTGAGTGCCGGGCTCCGGCGGCCGACCCGGGCCGCCGGAGCCCGGGTCCGTTGCTCCCCCTCTTCCCACTCACACCCGCACCGACTTATGGCCAACGACCTCATCGCGAACCTGAACAACCCCGCCGAGCGCCGCAAGTCGGTGCGGCTGCGGGTGCGCCCCGACCTGCAATCGTTCGAGCAGAAGTACGAAGGGAAAACGTTCACCGTCATCAAGGACCCGGTGTGCCTGCGGTACTACCGGTTCAGCCGGCAAGAGCACTTCGTGTTCGGCCTGTTCGACGGCAAGCACACGATGGAGGAGGTGCAGGAGGCGTTCGAGGAGGAGTTCAAGCCGATGCGGCTGGAGCTCGCGGACCTGGAGGGGTTCGCCCGCCAGCTGGTGACCGCGGGGCTGGTGCAGAACGAGCAGCCCGGGGCCGCCCGGCACCTGTTCGAGCGCCGCGCCAAGCAGCGCCGCATGCGGCGGCTCGCCACGGTCAGCAACATCCTGTACCTGAAGATCCCGGTCTTCGACCCGGACCGGCTGCTCACGTGGATGTACGGCTACCTGCGGTGGGTCTTCACCGCCTGGTTCTTCGCGGCCAGCGTGGGGCTGATGCTCGCCGCGATCGTGCACGTGATGCTCCACTACAACACGTTCCAGGCGAAGCTGCCCGCGTACCAGGAGTTCTTCACCTGGAACTCGGTGCTGTACATGTGGCTGTCGCTGGGCGTGGTGAAGGTGATCCACGAGTTCGGCCACGGGCTGAGCTGTAAGGCGTTCAAGGGCGAGTGCCACGAGATGGGCGTCTTGCTCATGTGCCTCTCGCCGGCGCTGTACGCCAACGTGACCGACGCGTGGACCCTGGCGGACAAGTGGAAGCGGATCATCATCAGCTTCGCCGGCATTTACGTGGAGCTGGTGATCGCGTCGATCGCCACGTTCGTGTGGTGGTACACGCCCGCGTACCCGACCGCCAACAACATCGCGCTGTGCATCATGGTGCTGTGCTCGGTGAGCACCGTCATGTTCAACGCCAACCCGCTGATGCGGTTCGACGGGTACTACATGCTCGCGGACTGGCTGGAGGTGCCGAACCTGCGGGAGAAGGCGAACCGGTTCCTCAACAACCTGTTCCTGTCGAAGTGCCTGGGGGTGGACGTTCCGCCGGAGGCGTACATGGCCCCGTGGCGCAAGTGGCTGTTCGTCATCTACGCGGTGGGGAGCTGGGTGTACAAGTGGGTGGTGACGTTCAGCATCCTGTGGTTCCTGGCGGACTTCATGGGGCCGAAGCTGAAGGTGCTGAGCCAGATGCTGGCGCTCCTGTCGCTGGCGTCGGTGTTCGTGTTTCCGACCTACAAGGTGATCAAAAACATCCGTCAACGGGGGCGGCTGCCAGACATGAAAGCGGCACGAGTTTACATCACGCTCGCCGTGTTCGCGGCGTTCGTGGCGGCGTTCTTCTTCCTGCCGCTGCCGGTGAGCCGGGTACACGAGACGGGTTTGGTCGCGATCGACCCGGAGCACCTCGAAGGGGTCATGCTGTCCGAGCCGGCGCGGCTGGTGAAGCTGGAGGGCGCGAGCCCCGGGCAGGCGGTCCGCAAGGGGCAGCTCCTGGGCACCTTTGAGAGCACGGCGCTGGAGATCGAGCTGGCGAAGGCGAAGGCGGCGCGGGCGACCCAGCAGCAGACGGCCGACATGCTGAACAAGAAGGTGCTCAAGGCCCAAGGCGCCGGCGACGCCGCGAACGAGCAGCGGTTCCTGAACGAGTACGTGCGGGCCAAGGCGCAGGCCGACACCGCCGAACGGGACGTGGCCCGCCTGCTGAAGCGCCAGATCGGGGTGCGGGAGCTGCGGGCCACGCGCGACGGGACGCTCATCACCGCCCCCAAGCGCGACGAGATCGGCAAGCTGTTCGACAAGGGGTACACCGAAACGACCCCGGTGTTCTCGGTCGGCGACCCGCTGAAGCTGGTGCTCAAGGTGCCGGTGACGCCGTACGACTACCGGCTGCTCAAAGAGGACCTGACGGTGCGCAGCGAGCTGGACGTGTCGGTGTGCGTGAAGGGCCGGAGCGACCGCACGTTCAACGGGAAGGTCCACCGCGACAAGCTGCCGGCCCAGAACGCGGCGACGATACCGCTGGCCCTGAGTCAGCGGGGCGGCGGCTCGCTCGCGGTGAAGCCGAACGAAGACCCGAACCTGCTGGCGCCGCTCGCACAGGTGTACTTGGTCGAGGTCGAAATGACCGACCCGGACACCGCGATCGACCCGGGGCAGCTCGTGAGCGTGAAGATCCACTCGCGGTGGCGGAGCGGGGCGTGGTGGGTGGCCCGAGAACTGTCCAACGCGCTCGACATCGGGCTGTATTGAGATTGATAAAGACGATTGGCCACAAAAAAGCACAAAGGGCACAAAAGGAAACCGAAGACCAAGACAGAAGAGTGAGTTCAAAACACTTCTTTCTCTTCTGTCTTGGTCTTCGGTTTCCTTTTGTGCCCTTTGTGCTTTTTTGTGGCCAATCGCTCTTCTCAGGTTCGTTACAGGTTGACCGTTGCGTTTTCGGGCGACCCTTGCACTCGCCGGCCGCGCGCCGCGGCAAGGGCGCCCGCGATCATCCCCTTCAACGAAATCACGCGCCGCGCCGGCCAGCGTAGCGCGTGCGCGTACCACCGCAGCGACGTGACGGGCTCGGCGGCACGCATCACGAACCCGATCGTCTGGCACGTCGAGGCGTAACCGTCCGCGATCACCTCGGCGGGTACGGCGTCGCCGACCGCGTACCGCGATTCGGCCCGGTGCATGATCGACATCGCCGTATCGACGCGGTCGCGGAGCTTCTTCGACAGGTTCCCGTGCCCGGTGCGGTACCGCACGAGCGGCTCGTCCACGAAATCGAACCGGTGGAACTTGGCGACGCGGAGCCACAGGTCGTAATCAATCGCCAAATCCCACTGCGGGTCGAACGCGCCGACGTGCGAGAGCACGTCGCGCCGCACCACCGCCGACGAGAAACAGACAAAGTTCTGGGTGAACAGATCGGGCAGGACCGAACCGCGGAGCGGCTGCGTTTCGCTCTTCGCGGGCACCGGTCGGCCGTCTTCGTCCATCAGCGTGCGCCGGCAGAACACCACCCCCACCTCGGGCTTCTCGGTGAACACCGCGAGCTGCTTTTCGAGCTTGGTGGGTTCCCAGGCGTCGTCGGCGTCGAGGAAGGCCACCAGCGCCCCGCGGCTGAGACCGATCCCGAGGTTCTTGGCCCGCGGCTGGCCGAGCGTGTCCGAGCGGAAGTATCGCACCCGCGGGTCGCTCAGGAACGGCCGCGCGGCTGCGGGCGTGTGGTCGGTCGAGCCGTCGTCGATGATGAGCAACTCCCAGTCGCCGAACGTCTGCGCGAGCACCGACCCGACCGCCTCGGGCAGGAAGCGGGCGTAGTTCTTCGCGGCCATCACGATGGAGACGGCGGGGGAGTAATACCCACCCCCCGGCCCCCTCCCTGCAGGGAGGGGGAGAGAAGACGCACAACTGCTCTGCACCTCAGTTACGACTCGCGGTTCGTCCGAACTCCCCCTCCCTGCAGGGTGGGGGCCGGGGGGTGGGTTGTCTTGGCCCGTCACGCGCTCAGCTCCTGCATCCGCTCGCGGGCGACGTTGGAAATGCAGAACCGGTACTTCCCGCTCGGCTCCTGCGGGATCGCGTCTACCAGTTCCACCTCGTGCGAAACGGTGTCCCCGAACGTGTCCTGCACCAGCGCCGCGATCTTCCGGCGGCTGCTGTCCCCGAAGGCGTCGTCCGCGACGAGCCGGATGCGCAGTTGGGTGATCGACTCTTGCACGATCTGCACCTGCGCCGCCCCCGGCACCAGCACCGCGAAGTTTTCCGTGAGCGAGATGCCGGAGATCAGGTTCCCCGATGGGGTGAGCACATAATCGGCGTCGCGGCCCTCGACGCGCTCGATCAGCGGCAGCCCGCGGCCGCACCGGCACACCCGGTTCGCCGGCACCACCACGTCGCCCACTTGGTACCGGATCAGCGGCATCGCCCGGTTGCAGATGTCGGTGATCAGCAGCTTGCCGTCGGCCGGCACCTCGGTGTACAGCGAGTCCGCGTTGACGTGCAGCCCGTTGTGCTCCTCGCACTCGCTCGCGATAAGGCTGACTTCCTCGCAGCCGTAGCGGTTGGTCACCTTGCAGCCGAACACGTCCTCGATGACGGCCCGCTGCCAGTCGTGGAGGATCATCGCGGTGGAGATGATACCGTTCGGGCGAATGTCGCTCCCGCCGGACTTCTTGAGCGCGCACGCGAGCAGGTACAGCGAGTGCGCGTGCCCGAAGATCAGCCCGGGGCGGTGCCGGCGGATGGTGCGGGCGAACTCCGCGACGCGCTCGTCGTTGAGGTTGAGCGTGTCGAGGTAGACGGCGCGGTCGAAGAAGTGGTTGCGGAGCCGCCCCTTGAGCCCGAAGTGGCGGTACTCGGGGTTGCCCCACACCTTCGCGACCCGCTGCCCCAGGCGGTACCCCGACCACTGGTCCGAGCGGACGGTGCAGGCCGTCTTCCACTGCATCGCCGGCTCGTCGCAGTAGATCGTCAGCGGCACGCCGGTGGAACCGGAGGTGGTCTTCACCCGGCACCGGGCGGTGTCGTAGGCCGACGACACCAGAGCCCGGTTGTGCCGACGGATGTCCGCTTTCGTGAGGACCGGGAAGGCTTCGAGGTCGGCGAGTTCGCGGACATCGGACGGGTGAACGCCCGCCCGCGCCCAGGCGGCGCGGTAGTAAGGCACCGTGTCCCAGGCGTGCTGGAGCTGAACTTTGAGGGCCGCGAGCTGCCGCGCCCGGATCACGTCGGGCGGGTCGAACTGCGTGCGCTCCAGGGTGCGCAGGTGCTTGAGGTGCTTGCTGCCCGCCCGCCACGCCATGAACGGGTGCATCAGGTGTCGGTTCAGAGTGTCGAGCATCCGTGCCTACCGAGAAAGGTTCGGTCCGCCGTGCGACGCGGGCGGACGCGGCGTTCAAGAAGAGGACGACCGCTATCCAGCGGCGCGAGCCTTCGGGTCACAGGAGCGTCTTCTGCCACTCCACTTGCTTCGCGAGGCCCTCGTCGATGCCGGTGGTGGGCTTCCACCCGAGGTGCTTGAACAGCTTCGTCACGTCGGCGCCGGTCGAGAGCTGGTCGCCGGCGCGGGCGGGGTGCCGCTCGATGATCGCGGTCTTACCGATGATCCGCTCGAGCTTCTTGAACACCTCGAGCACGGTCACGAGTTCGCCGCCGCCGAGGTTGAACGCTTCGCCCGGCATCGCCTGCGTGGCGCGGATCGTCGCCTCCACGCAGTCGTCGATGTACGTGTTCCCGCGGACCTGGAGGCCGTCGCCGGTCAGCTTGATCGGCTTCCCCTGGAGGATGGCGTTGATGAACAGGTGGTAGCCCATCTCCGGGCGCTGGCGCGGCCCGTACACGCTGAAGTACCGCAGCACCACGCTGGGCACGCCGAACTCGTCGGCGTACACGCGGCACAGTTGCTCGGCGGCCAGTTTGGTGATGCCGTAGGGCGATCCCGGGCGGGTCGGGAGCGACTCGTCGCCGCTCGCGTACTTGCCGTACACGCTCGACGTGCTCGCGTAGATCACGCGCTTCAGCGTGGGCGAGCCTTTGAGCGACTCCAGGAGGCGGTGGGTCGCGGTGAGGTTGTGGCGGTTGTAACTGTCGAAGTCGAGCCAGCTCCGCGTCAGCCCGGCCATCGCGGCCAGGTGGAACACCCACTCGGCGCCGGCCGTCACGTCCGCCGGCACGCCCTGCGACAGGTCGAGCTCGCGCAGCGTGAAATGCGGCCTGTCGATCAGGTGCGCGAGGTTGCGCTCCTTGATCGGCCGCGGGTAGTAGTCGGTGAAGCAGTCGATGCCGGTGACCGCGTGGCCGTCGGCGAGCAGCCGCTCGCACAGGTGTGAACCAATGAACCCGGCCGCGCCGGTGACGATACAACGCATAGTAAGCATTCCCCCGCCGCAAACTGTAACCGGGCGCGGAAGCCACATTCAAGCCCGACCGGCGGAAGGCAAAGTGGAAAGGCTCGCGCCCTGCGGCGGACGTTACGGACCCCATGAGGCAAGGCAAAGAACTGGCATTCCCCACGCTCGAACCCGCCCGTGCTGGATTCGGGCGCCCACGCGAATCGGCACTGAAACCGTATTGCACTACCTGACACAGGAGTGACTACCGGCCTCAAACGGTTCCGCTCGTGACCTCTCCCGTAGAGCAAGCCTTCCAGCGGGGGCAACGGCAAGCGAGCGTGCGAGGCCGTGCGTGTTTGCGGCTCCGGTGAGCGTCCGCGTTTCGTCGAAATGTGTAAGGTTCTCGCCATCTTTCGGCATAATTCCCCAACGACGGCAGTTCGTGGTTCGCGGTTTGCAAACACGTCGGCGAGTCCTTTCACTTTCAGGTGCCAATATGAGCGAAGCAGCCCACGCGGCCGGGTGCGCGTCTGGTGTCAGTCACGACCGCAACGTGCCAGACACCGACCTCCTCGCACCGCTGACGGTTCGCGGTGTCACGTTCCGCAACCGCATCGTCGTATCGCCGATGTGTCAGTATTGTGCGGCCGACGGGTTCGCGGACGACTGGCACTTGGTCCACCTCGGGAGCCGGGCGGCCGGCGGCGCCGGACTCGTGTTTGTCGAGGCCACCGCGGTGGCGGCGGAAGGGCGCATCACCCCGGGTGATCTCGGCATTTGGACCGACGCCCACACCGAACCGCTCAAACGGATCGCCGACTTCGTAACCCGCATGGGCGCGGTGCCGGGCATCCAGCTCGCGCACGCCGGCCGAAAGGCGAGCTGCGACGTTCCGTGGAAGGGCGGCGCCCAACTCGCGCTCGACAACGGCGGCTGGCCGACCGTCGCACCGAGTGCGGTCCCGTTTAACGAGGGCGACCGCGCGCCGACCGCCCTCGACGAGGCCGGCATCCGTGCCGTGATCGGTCAGTTCAAGGTCGCGGCGGCGCGGGCGGTGCGGGCCGGGTTCCGCGTGATCGAACTGCACGCGGCGCACGGGTACCTGATGCACGAGTTCCTCTCGCCGCTCTCCAACCGCCGCACGGACCGGTACGGCGGGAGCCTCGAAAACCGGATGCGGATCGTGCTCGAAACGGCCGCCGTGCTGCGCGACGCCGTGCCGCAAGAGTTGCCGCTGTTCGTGCGCATCTCGGCGACCGACTGGGCCGACGGCGGCTGGGACCTGCCGCAATCGATCGAACTGGCCAAGGCCCTCAAGCCGCTCGGCGTGGACCTGATCGATTGCTCCAGCGGGGCGCTGGTGCCGCACGTCAAGATCCCCGTGGGCAAGGGGTACCAGGTGCCGTTCGCGGACGCGATCCGGCGCGAGACGGGGTTGCTGACGGGGGCGGTCGGCCTCATCACGGAGACACAGCAGGCCAACGAGGTCATCACCTCCGGCGCGGCGGATCTGGCGTTCCTCGCGCGTGAGATGTTGCGCGAGCCGTACTGGGCGCTGAAGGCCGCCCAGACCCTCGGCCAGGAGCCCGCGTGGCCGGTGCAGTACGGGTACGCGGTCAAACGCCGGGGCTGAGCCGTGTACCGGGCGCTCGTTCAGACGCCCGGTGGAAATTGCCAGTCGGGAACGCCCTTGAAAGATCACGCCGCGTTGCTATTATGCATACATGTCACCGGGCGAACAGATGCTGTTCACCCGAACGGTTAATCCCGCACCCGCCTTTTCTGTTAGGTGTCGCTCAGTTTAGCTCTGCTGCTCGCCTCGCTCACCACGCGGGCGGGCCGTTTTGGTTGCCCGTGCCCCAACCCGGGCCACGGGCCTCTCTCCCTTTTCCTTCTCCGGGTCCGACATGCTCTTCTCTCCCACCCGCGCGCGCCGCGGGTTCACGCTGATCGAGTTGCTGGTGGTGATCGCGATCATCGCGATCCTGATCGGGCTCTTGCTGCCGGCCGTCCAAAAGGTGCGCGAGGCCGCCGCCCGCATGAAGTGCCAGAACAACCTCAAACAGCTCGGGCTCGCGGTCCACAACTTCCACGACGTGATGAACGGGCTCCCGAGCACCCGGTACACCACCCCGGTCGGCACCCCGAACCGCGGGGCGGCCCCGGTGTACGACACGATCAGCGGGTTCGTGTACCTGCTCCCGTACGCGGAGCAGGCGAACCTGAAGGACTCCATTTACAACAACGCGGCCTTCGTCGCCGGCACCGGCGGCGCGCCCTGGGACTCGAACTTTGCGCCCTGGACCGTCGTCCTCTCGCTGTTCCAGTGCCCGTCCGACGCCGGTACGGCGGCCAGCGGCACGGCCCCGCGGAACTACCACATGAACGTCGGCGACCGGTACGACGGCAGCCGCGGGGCGTTCCAGGCGGTCCCGCAGGGCGGGGCCAACCCCGAAAAGCACAGCGCCGGGCTGCTGGCCATCAGCGACGGCACGAGCAACACGCTCCTGTTCTCCGAGCGCCGGCGGCCGACCGGCGCCAACGAGATCGCCCGGTTGGGCCTGACCGCCTCGACCGTGCCGAGCGACTGCCGCGCGCTGTGGAACGGCACCCAGTACAGCGCCGTCGTCACGCACACCCCGTCGAGCCGGTACGGCGACGGCCGGTCCCTCTACGGCGAGATCCTGACCGTCCTGCCGCCGAACGGCCCCGGGTGCCACTCGGACTCCGGGTGGGACGGGAACCGCGGGTTCTTCACCGCGAACAGCAACCACACCGGCGGGGTGAACGCCTGCTTGGCCGATGGGAGCGTCCGGTTCGTCCGCGACAGCGTCAGCGTCGGCGACCAGACCGTCAACTCCAGCACCGTGGCCGGGACCAGCCCCTACGGCGTCTGGGGCGCGCTCGGCAGCCGTAACGGGGGCGAAGTCGTCACCCTCGACTGAACCGCCGCGCGGGCCGGGGCCGAGGCGCCCCGGCCCGCTCACGTTCCCGCTCCTCTCCACCGAGAACCAATTGCTATGAGCCTCGCGCGCCAGTTACTGTTTTTTGCCGCTCTGTTGGCCCCCGTGGCGGCCGGGTGCGGCGGGTCGGAGTCGGCGGTCGCCACGTCGCTCCTCCGGGGCAAGGTGACCTGCGACGGGCGGCCGGTCGTGGCCGGCGTGGTGACCGCTTACCGGGGCGGGACGAAGGTAATGGAGGCGAACATCAACCCGGACGGCGGGTACGAGTTCGCGCAGCCGTCGGCCGGCGAGTACCAACTGACCGTGACCAAAACCGACGTGGCGACCCCGTACGCGAAGCCGGTCAAGTTGCCGGCCCGGTACTCCGACCCGGCCCAGTCCGGCTTGACCGCGAAGGTGGCCGGGGGCCAGGCCAGCACCCAGGATCTGGCCCTGACCGCGAAGTGACGCCGGGGCTCGGTCAGAACTGCTTGAGGAACCGCAGGTCGTTCTGCCAGAACAGCCGGATGTCGTCGATCGCGTGCTTGAGCATCAGCATCCGCTGCGGCCCCATCCCGAACGCGAACCCGGTCACCTTGTCCGGGTCGTACCCGCCGGCGCGCAGCACGTTCGGGTGAACCATCCCCGCGCCCAGGATTTCGAGCCAGCCCGTGCCCTTCGTCAGCCGGTCGCGGTTCGGGTCGTCCTTCGGCCAGTCGATGTCCACTTCGATTGACGGCTCGGTGAACGGGAAGTAGCTGCTGCGGATGCGGACCTGGCGCTCGGGGCCGAACATCCGGCGCGCGAACGCCGTGATCGTGCCCTTCAGGTCGGCCATCGTGACGCCTTCGCCGACCACCAGCCCCTCGACCTGGTAGAACTGGATCTCGCTTCGCGTGCTGATGGCCTCGTTCCGGTAGCACATCCCGGGCAGGATGACGCGGATCGGCTTCCCCGCGGCCTCGCGCATCACGTGGATCTGCCCCGGGCTGGTGTGCGTCCGCAGCACGACGCCGGGTGTGGTGGTGAAGAACGTGTCCCACATGTCGCGCGCCGGGTGGTGCGCGGGCATGTTCAGCGCCTCGAAGTTCAGCTCGTCGGTTTCGACCTCGTTGGTGCGGTACACCTGGAACCCGAGGTCCGCGAAGATCGCGTAGATCTGCCGCAGGATCTGCGTCGCGGGGTGGAGGCGCCCGCGGGGGCGCCCACGGCCCGGGAGCGTCACGTCGAGCGGGTTGGTGGTGAGGCTGAGCTGGAGCGCCTTCTCCTTCGCCTCCGAGAACGCCGCGTCGTAGGCCGCGGTGAGCGACTCCTTGATCCGGTTGACTTCGGCGCCGGTGGCGGGCTTCTCGGCCTTCGGGACCTTGCCGAGCAGCGACATCGCTTTCTTCAGCAGCCCTTTCTCGCCGAACACCTGGGTGTTCCAGGCGCGAAGGGCCGCCTCGTCGGCGCACTGCTGGAGGGCGGTGAGGGCCGTCGCGACGCGCGCCCGGAGTTCGTCCAGCGAGTTCACCTCGTCCATCTGCTCTGCTCCCAACGTCGAAGGTCCTTCGTTGGGACAGGATACGGCCGCGAGGGGTTCGCGTCCGGTCACTCTGGCGCCGCGGGCGGCGTGCCCCCGACCACCTCGCGCATCGCAACCGGCCGCGACGGTACCCCGGGGGTGGGCCGGTACGTGGCGAACGAGTTCTCGGTCTCCCAGAGGATCACCTCCGTAACCGGCAACCCGTGTGCGACGGCCCGATCGAAGATGAGCCGGGCGATGGTTTCCGCGGTCGGGTTGGCGTCCAGTGCGACGAACGGCTCGCCCTGCCGCTCCAGTTCCGGGATGATGGGGTCGTCCTGGTGCAGCAGCATCCGGTGGTCGAGGGTGTCGTCGATCCACTTCCCGATGATGCGCTTGATCTCGGTGAAGTCCACGACCATGCCCAGGGCGTCGAGCGACTCGGTCTCGACGGTGACGACGGCCTTCCCGTTGTGCCCATGCAGGTTGCGGCACTTCCCGGCGTAGTTCAGCAACCGGTGCCCGTAGCAGAAGTGGATTTCCTTCGTCACGCGGAACATCGTTCCCTCCGGGAGAACGGCAAAAGAAGGCCGGCGAGCGGTCTTTTGCCGTTCTCCTTTACCTCTCTGCGTACTCAGTCGGGTCGGGCATGTGGGCCTCGCGGAACGCTAGCCGGCGCTCCGCACACTTGTTGCAGGCACCGCAGTGTAAGCCGCGCACGGGGCGGATGCAGGAGAACGTGTGCTCCAGCGGCAGCCTGCGCCCGCGGCGCATCACGTCCACCTTGTGAAGGGCCGAGTACGGGCGCAGTACCCTCACGTCGCCACGCACCGCGGAACTCACGATCCCGGCGAAGCCGTCGTAGAACGCGGGCGTCGCGTCCGGGAACGGGTTTGTACCGAGCGGCGCGGTCGCGACGAACGGCACCGCGTTCAAATGACACCAGATGAGCGGCTTGGCGAGCAGGAGGACGTTGCGCCCGGGCAGGAACACCGCCTCGTCGGCGGAGTCGGCACCGGGCACCCCCTCGCCGGTGGTGCTCCAGTGCGCACCGTACACGTCGGCGGTCGGCTGATCGAGAACCCGCAGCGGGCGCAAGTTCGGGGCCGCGATTGCTGCCAGGAAGCGTTCCAGGTAGGCGCGCTCGACGGCCTCCCAGTGCAGCCCGGAGCGCACATAAAGCGGGAACACGGCGGGGCACGCGCGGACCGCTTCGGCGAGCAGGATGGCGCTGTCCAGCCCGCCGCTGACGAGCACCGCGAGCGGGGCGTCGGGCAGCGGCGCGGGGTGCGGGTCCAGGGCGTCGGTCACCGGCAGGCCCGCACGCGGCGGCGCGGCTTCGAGCCGCCCGGTCTCGGCCCGGGACCGCCCGGGGCCGGCCCGGCAGGGCCACCCGGCGTGGGGGGCATTCCCGCGCCTCCGCCCCCGCTCGCGCCCCGCGGGTTGAACTTGTTCGCGACGCTGCTCACCGACTCCTTCAGGTCGGCGGACTCGACCGACGAGCGGGCGTAGAACAGGTCGCCGGACGAGCCGCACCCGATGTTCGCCAGCATTTGCGCCTTGATCTTGTTGCCGAGCGGGTCGACCTCGCTCTTCCACCAGCGCGGCGGGGTGCCCTCGTCCCCCTTGCCCAGGTCGCTCTCCTTCCACTTCCGGCTGGTGCTCGACGCTTTCTCGCTGTCGGCGTACCACACCACGACCTCGAACCGCACCTCGCGGCTGCCGATACTGGCCTTGAGCCCGTACCCTTTGCTCCCGCTCAGCGTCTCCGCGATGGTGCGCGCGAGCTGGGCCTTGCCGTCGTCGCTGCCGCCGCTCCCGCCGGCACCGTCCTTGCCCGCGGCCGGAGCGGCCGGAGGCTTCGAGTCGCCCTGGAACAGTTGCAGGCTCCAAAACGTACCGCGGGTGACACGTTTGCCGAGGTCCCCCATACGCGATCCTGCGGTTTTGTCCTGCGAGCCCGCGTTCCCGCTCAGAATCTTCTTGAACACCGGTTCGGGCACGTCCTGCGGGCAGACCACAACGAGCCGGTTGGTAGGGGCGAACACCCGCGTCCGGGGCGCCCCGCTGCTGAACCCGTCCACGGCGTAGTAGGTGCGCCCGTCGAGGGACTGCTGTTTCGCGCCGGGCAGCTTGCCCAAGCCGTCGGCGTTGAACTCCGATTTGGTGCGGAACACCATCGCGGAGTGGCCCTTGCTGTTGGTCCCGAACAGGACGTGGTCGGCGAGGCCGTCGAGGTCGTTGACGCCGATCGCGCGGCCGATGCCGTCGCCCGCGAGCTTGAACTCGCTGCCGCCGAACGTCCCGGAGAGGGCCTTGTAGAACTCCGGGTACTTCTGCGCGTGCCCCAGGTTCAACCCGGACAGCGAATCGGCGTCCTCGGGCACGTAGTGCATCATCTCGACCGACTTCGGTGTGCGGCCGAGCAGGTAGACCAGGAGTCCGGTCACGCAAGCGAGCATCACCAGCCCGGCGACGATCACCCCGATGAGCAACCCCTTGCTGGTCTCGCGCTTCTTCGACTTGCGCTTTCGCGGGGCCTTCGGGTCGGCGGCGCCCTTGACGGGCTTGTCTTTCTTCTTGCCCTCGCCGGCCCCGTCGCGATCCCGGTCTTTCTTGGGGCGGTCGTCGGACTTCTTTTTCTTGGGGCGGTCGTCGCCTTCGTTGTCCGCCGGCTCGGGCGCGACGAACGTGGTGCCGCACTTGGGGCACTCGATGTCCGTGCCGGCGTCCGGGGCTTCGTCTAGTTTGAGCTTGGCCCGGCATTCCGGGCAGCGGAGTTCAACGGCCATGCGGTAGCACCCGAGGCGAGCGGCGGACGTGCGGCTCCGACTTTCCGATACTATCGGGAGTCGCGCGCCGAGAGCAAGGGTGTGCGCGCGAGTTCATAAGAAGACGGCACACGCGCCCCGGAGAACCATTAACGTGACCCCCACTGACGTGATGGCCCGTATCGACCGCCTGTTCGCCGAGCGCGGCGGGTCCGAGTACCACGGCGAGGCCGTGACCCAGCTCGAGCACGCGCTCCAGGGGGCGCACTTCGCCGAGCAGGAGGGGCAGCCCGCCGAGATCGTCGCTGCCGCGCTGCTCCACGACATCGGGCACATGCTCCACGGCCACGGCGAGGACTACCTCGACAAGAACATCAACGACCGGCACGAGGAGCTCGGCGCGCGGTTCCTGGCGCACGCGTTCGGCCCGGCCGTCACCGAGCCGATCCGGCTGCACGTGCCGGCGAAGCGGTACCTCGCCAGCGGCAAGCACCCCGCGTACCCGGGCATCCTCTCGCCAGCGTCCGTGAAAAGCCTCGAGCTCCAGGGCGGGCAAATGAGCCCGGCCGAGATCGCGGCGTTCGAGGCGGAGCCGCACTTCGCCGCCGCCGCCAAGGTGCGCGAGTACGACGACCGCGCGAAGGTGGTCGGCATGGAGACCCCGCCGTACAGCCACTTCCGCAAGTACCTGGAGGCCTCGCTCCGTGGCTGAGATCAAGCTGGTGGTGCTCGACTGGGCCGGGACCACGATCGACTTCGGGTGCCTCGCCCCGTCCGGGGCGTTCGTGGCCGCGTTCGCCACGAAGGGCGTGACCGTGACGCTGCCCGAGGCACGCGGCCCGATGGGGCTGCACAAGAAGGACCACATCCGCGCGATGCTACGCACCGACGCGGTGGGCGGGAAGTGGCGCGCCGCCGTCGGCCGGGACTGGACCGAGGCGGATGTCGAGGACCTGTACCGCGACGTGACCCCGCGGCAGGTGGAAGCCGCCGTGACGTACAGCGAACTGATCCCCGGCGCCCGCGAGGCCGTCGCCGCGGTCCGCGCGGCGGGGATCAAGGTGGCCGCGACGACCGGCTACTTCCACGAGGCCGCCGCCGCAGTCGCCGGGGCCGCGAAGCGCCAGGGGTACGAGCCCGATTTCAACATCTGCGCCGACGACGTTCCGGCGGGCCGCCCGGCCCCGTGGATGATCTTCCGGTGCATGGAAGCGCTCGGCGTGTACCCGCCGGCCGCGGTGTTGAAGGTGGGCGACACGGTCATCGACATCGAGGACGGGCGCAACGCCGGGTGCTGGAGCGTCGGCGTGATCGACTCCAGCAACGAGATGGGGCTGAGTGCGGACGAGCTCCGCGCGCTGCCGCCCGCCGAACTCGCAGCCCGTCGCGAAGTCATCACCGAGCGTTACAAACAGGCCGGCGCGCACGCCGCGATCAACGACCTGGGCGGGCTGCCGGCGCTGATCGCCGACCTGAACGCCAAACTCGCCCGGGGCGAGCGACCGTAACCCGCCTGACAAGCGGCGCGTCGTTATGAGATGGGGGCCGCTCCGGTGGTGTCGCGCACAACGAGCTTCCGGCGACCGAATCCGGTAGCGGCGTGAGGGGCGGAGTCGCTCGAACGCCAAGGGCGGCGGTGGCGCGGGGGCGCCTCCTGCGTGCTCGTGTACCGAATAGCCCAGTAGACGTTTCACCCGACGGAAACGTGGCCGGTTGTCACGGAGGCAACCCGCGCGTACACCCCCTCCCTTCAGGGAGGGGCCGGGGGTGGGGCTATGCCCCGCGTGCGCCTCTCGCGCCGGGACCAGCGTTCCCGGCTCCCTCCCCTCCCGCCGGCCCACGGAAGCTTCGCTGACCGGGCCGGCGAGCACGGCGAGGAGAGAGCCGGGGGCGGTCTGCGCCCGACGCGCGAACCACCTCTACGCGCGGGAGGATCACGCGCTCAGTCCGTCAGCTCGAAGGCGAACGTGTTGTCCTTGTCGGTGACGGTCGCCGAGAGCAGCGGGGCCTTCGGGGCGTTGTACTTCTCGGGGATCACCGACTTCTGCTTGGTTCGCTCTTGGGGCCGCCCGGCCGGGTTGTACTCCTGCTTCGCGGGCTCGACCACGTTCCCCTTCGCATCGACCTCGACCACTTTGGAAATCAGCACGTCGTAGTCGCCCGGCATCGCCCCGTTGCGGGTCGCCCCGGACGTGACGAGTTCAAATGACCCGTCCGGGTTCGTGGTCCCGGAGGCCACGCGGGAGCCGCCCTTCGGCTTGAACATGACCAGCGCCCCGCCGAGCGGCTCTCCCTTGTACGTCACCCGGCCGATAACCTTCTTCACCTCGACCGCATCGCCGCCCCCGCAACCGGATATCAGCGGCCCGACGGACGCTAGCAGAAGCAGGCCGAGTGCCCGCAGCGGGGCGGAAAATCGGTGGCTCATTCGGTCCTCTCATTGGTCTCGGGCGTGAAGGGACATCGGTTCGGTGTCAACCGCCGAAGCTCTCCGTCTCGCCGCCCTGAACGGTCCCCATCGCGCCGATGACGCCGTAGGGGCTCTTGCCGCTCTTGAGGTCCCAGATGGCGATGGTCGCGTTCCCCACGTCGATGGAATCGGCGAGGAACCGCACCGAGCCGTCGCCCAGGGCGACCATCGCGCCGCCGGAGTGGTAGCTCCCGAGGCTCAGCAGCGGGGCGTTGGTGTCCGAGCTGCCCCACCCCAGGCACGACGGCGTGTTGGGCGCCGTAGCGGAGTGGAACCCGCTGTAGACCGGGATCGCGTCGTTCCAGCGCCGGCCGGACCAGTCGGCCCCCGGGTTGCGCAACTTCCGACGGTTCGTCGTGTCAACGGCCGCCAGCGCGCCGGCGGGGGTGGACGCGTTCAGGCAGAGCGACGTTTTCGCGTTCTGGGTGTCGCCGGCGGCGCAGATCGCCACCTCGCCCAGCAGCAGGGTGTTGCTGGTGCCGTCGGTGAAGTCCGCGAACGTCAGGCCCCGCTCCTCGCGGAAGGCGCCGCGGAAGTTCGGCTGGTAGTCGGTCCGGCCGAAGTCGCCCGAGTAGTCGCCCAGGGACGCGCGGTAGCTCGAGTTGCGGGTGAAGTAGGTCGTCCCGCCGCCCTGCCCGGTCTGCGGGTCCGACGGGCACACGCGGATCGACATGTCCTGCATCCAGGGCTTGTAGTTGGTGTTCCAGGCGTCCGCGGGGCCGGCGGCGAAGGCGGTGGTGCCGTCCACGGACGCGGCGGTGCCGCCCTGCCTGATCAGGTTGTTGATCGCTTCCTGCTCGGTGAACGGGAGCACCGCCACCATCCAGCCCACCCGGCGCGCGTCGTTATGGAGCCGCGGGAAGGTGTTGTTGGAGCTCTGGTAGTTGTGGCACGCTAGCGCCCACTGCTTGAGGTTGTTGGAGCACTTCATGCGGGCGGCGGCCTCGCGCACCTTCTGCACCGCCGGCAGCAACAGCCCGATGAGGATCGCGATGATCGCGATCACCACCAGCAGTTCAATGAGCGTGAAGCCGCGCCGCGGCGGGCGCGCTTTCGGGGTGCCAATCATGTTCTGTGCTCGGGGAGTCGGCGACAATCGGTGAAAGATGGTCCAACGGGCCGATTCGAGGGGGGAAACTTGCTCGCACGGAAACCGGCGCCTGGGCGGCGCCGCGTCGATTGTAATCTAATATAGATTTCGTGCGGCGGTACGGCCAGCCCTCTGTGAATATGCGCTAATAATTCTCGAATTGTTCATGACAATTGGTCGCCCGCACACGCCGGCCGGCGCCGCCCCGAGGCTTGTGTCCGGCAAACGTTCGGCGGGCACTCACTTTTCCTGTTCAGAGCTGAACGCGCGGCGGCTTTTGTTTTTGTGGCACAGACATTCCTGTCTGTGCGGCCTTCATATGCCGCACAGACAGGAATGTCTGTGCCACAAAAAAGCCAAGACAGACACCAAGACCTGCACCGTAAACGAGGGCTGAACGCGCGGTTGCCCCCGTCCGGTGAGCACGAGCGCGGGGCAGGGGCGGCGGAAGCTATCGCTTGTCGAATCAATCATCTTTCTCGCGTAATAGGTCCGGCTTGCCGAACTGGCTCAGATCGACGCTCCCGCGCAACTCCCCCTCCACCAGCTTCAGCCGCATCTCCAGGTCGCGCAGTTTCGTTTGCAGGATCTCCATCTTCGTGGTCGCGTCGTCGCGGACGCGGTACCGAGGCACCTCCGGGTAGCCCAACTGCCGCTGGAGCGCCGCGAACAGGTACAGCGGGTCGCGCGTGCGGCTCGCCTTCGCGATCTTCCCCTCCTTCTCGCCGAAAATGGCCCGCCGCCGCGGCTCGAACGCCGGGTTCCGGCGCCGCTCCTCGGACACGAACAGCTCCGAATGCGTGTACACCAGGTCGCTGAAGTCCTTCTCGCCCACCAGCCGTCGCAACTGGTCGAAGTAGCCCCGCCAGTCGGCGTCGTAGAACGGGTCGCGGGCCATCGCCTCCAGGCCGTCGATGTAGCCGAGCCTGTTGCGCGCGATCGTCTCGAACTGGTACACGAACAGCCCCGGCCGGGTGGGCTGGTTGGCCCGGTAGGCGGCCTCGCGCTCGAGGATCAGAAACGCGGTCGGCATCGGCAGCCGGGACTTCTCGTCCTCGGCCTGCTGAACAACGAACGCCTGGAACGCGGTGAAGTAGTGGGGGAGCTTGGCGAACCCGTTCGCCAACAGCCCGGTGTGCTTCAGCTCCGACGCCACGAACTGCACGGCGTAGGGGAGGCGCGTGGTGGAGAGCAACTCGTCCGCGACGCGCTGGAACACCTCCTGCGCCGGCTGGTTGTCGGCGACCCGCTCGCGCACGGTGCGGAACAGGTACGCCTGCTCGATGTACTCTTCGCGGTCGAGAACGGTCGGGGTGCTCATGGGCTTCATGATACTCCGGGGCGAATGAGGGGCGGAAGCTCCGAGTGCGCCGGTCGGCTCACACCATTCGTGTGTTGAGCAATCGCGAGCCGCGCGCCATCCGCCCGCCCCGAATCTGGTGGGAATAGCGCGACTCGTCGCGTTGTGCCGCTTGTGCGGGCCGCGCGAACTGGTTCGGTTGGCGCCTTTGGGCGGGTTCCGCCGTTACCGGACGCGGCGACCTGCGCACGAACCGCATAAGCCGCCTGTTGTGACGCCGCAACGTCATGCACATTTCTCATCAGCGGGCCGGCTCGTCGCCCCGTTCATCACGGATTTGCACCGGGACGCAGGAAACACCATGAGGAAGCAACTCGGGCTGTGGCTGCTCGCGCTGGGCGGCCTGGCGGGGCTGGCGGACCCCGCCCTCGCGGGCCACTGCGGCATCTGCCGGTACCCGCGCGGCTGCGTCACCCCGGACCAGTGCGCCGCCCCGGTCGTGACCAGCACCGTTCAGTACCAGCCGGTCGTCGAGCAGCACCAGCAGGTGTGCTACCGCCCGGTCTACAAGACCGAGTACCGGGCCGAGCAGTACACGACGTACAAGACCGTCCAAGAGACCAACTACACCACCGAGAAGTACACGGTGCAGCGGCCGGTCGTCGAGCACTTCGACACCGTCCGCACGTACACGGTGCAGCGGCCGATCCACGAGACGCACCTGCAAGAGCAGCAGTACACGGTGATGAAGCCGGTGACGCGCAGCTTCCAGGTGGCGATCCCGTACTGCACCACCCGGCCCGTGTACGAGCAGCACGTGCGCGACGTGTCGCACACGGTGATGAAGCCGGTCGTCAACGAGTACCAGGTCGCCGTGCCGTACTGCGTGATGAAGCCGGTGGTGGAGCACCACGTCCGCACGCACAGCTACGTGGTCAACCGCCCGGTGGTGGAGCACTACCAGGAGCCCGTCACGTACACGGTGAACCGGCCGGTGTACGAGCAGCACGTGCGCGAGATCCCGTACACCACCTACCGCGCGGTCCGCGAGCCGTACCAGGTGGAGATCCCGTACACGGTGATGCGACCGGTGTACGAGCAGCACGTGCGCGAGATCCCGTACACCACCTGGCGCACGGAAACGCAGCAGTACCAGGTCGCGGTCCCGTACTGCACGGTGCGGCCCGAGTACGAGACGCAGACGTACTACGTGCCCGTCACCACCTACCGCACCGAGGTCGATTACGTCACCCAGCAGCGGGTCAGCTACGTGACCGAGCCGGTGGTCACCGAGCGCGTCGAGAAGGTGTGCGGCGGCCACTACGAGACGGTGACCGAGTACGTGCCCGGCCCCGTGGTGACCCGCGCGGTGCGCTCCCCGGGCACCTGCGTGTTCGACCCCTGCACCTGCACCAGCCGGTACGTCCCGGGCTGCCTGACGCACGAGACCGTGCAGTGCCCCGGCCGGACGGTGTGCAAGAAGGTGTGGGTGCCGACTGAAGAGTGCCGCGTGGTGAAGGAGTGCAAGACGGTGTGCAAGCCGGTCTGCACCACCGTGCAGGTGCCGGTGTGCCGCAAGGTGGCCCAGACGGAGATGAAGGCGTGCAGCCGCACCGTCTGCCGGTTGGTGAAGGAGCAGCACGTGCGGTACGAGACCCGGACCCGCTGCTACAAGGTGCCCGAGCACCACGTCCAGCGCATCCCGTACACCACCTGCCGGATGGTGCCCGAGCAGTGCTCCCGCACCGAGACCC
Organism: Gemmata algarum; assembly: GCF_034097035.1. NCBI lineage: Bacteria > Pseudomonadati > Planctomycetota > Planctomycetia > Gemmatales > Gemmataceae > Gemmata > Gemmata algarum. The sequence continues at coordinate 44,461 of NZ_JAXBLV010000181.1, read as the reverse complement.
GGTACCGGTGCTACACCGTGCCGGAGCACCACGTGCGCTACCAGCCGTACACCACCTGCCGGATGGTGCCCGAGCAGCACGTGAAGATGGTGAACCGCACCCGGTGCTACTCGGTGCCGGAGGTGAAGACGTGCGAGATCCCGTACAAGACGTGCCGCTGGGAGAAGGAAGAGCACGTCCGGTACGTGACCAAGCGGACCTGCACGATGGTCCCCGAAACGATCACCCGGCAGGTGTGCTACACCACCTGCCGGCTGGTGAAGGAGGACCACGTGCGGTACGAGACGCGGTGCGTGGTGGAGAAGGTGCCGGAGGTGTGCGTGCGGCACGTGCCCGTCACCACCTGCCGCTGGGTGTGCGAGGAGAAGCAGCAGGTGGTCCGCCAGTGCCGCGTGAACTACGTGTGCGAGGAGCGGGTCCGCTGCGTGCCGGTGACCACCTGCAAGGTGGTGCCCGAGACCCACTGCCGGATGGTCCCGCACACCACCTGCTCGATGGAGCCGTACACGGTGACCACCTGCGTGAAGCGGTACGTCCCGGTGTGCGTGCCGACCTGCAACCCGTGCCCGTAATCGCGGGTGGTTGTGAGAGGCAGTAACAACGGAACAGCCCCGGCGGTGCCGGGGCTGTTTGCGTTTCGGTTGCGGCTCGCGTAACCGGTGTTCCTAACCGCCAGTCAGCCAGCCCTGTCGCACCGCGAACTGGACGAGCCCCACCCGCGACCGGATGCCGAGCTTCTCCATCGCCCGGCTCTTGTACGTCTCCACCGACTTGACGCTCACCTCGAGCCGCGCCGCGATCTGCTTGTTCGAATACCCCGCCGTGAGCTGCTTGAGCACCTCCACCTCGCGCTCGCTCAGGCCGTGGTCGCCGGCCGCCTCGGTCGTCGGCTCCGCGGAAAGGTACGACCCGGTCACCGACGGGTCCAGGTAGGTGCGGCCCGCGGCGGCGTGGCGGATCGCCCCGACCAGATCGGCCGCCGCCGCCCGCTTCGGCACGTACCCCGTCGCGCCCGCCTGGAGCGCCTGCTGCACGTACCTCCGGTCCTCGTGCGCGGTCAGCGCCACGATCCGGACGTTCGGGCAGCCGGCGCGGATGCGGGCCGTCGCCTCGATCCCGCCCATGCCCGGCATCGACACGTCCATCACCACCACGTCGGGCCGCAGCTCGGCCGCCCGCCCGACGGCCGTTTCCCCGTCGAGGGCGTCCCCGACCACCTCCATGTCGGCCTCGCCGTCGAGCAGCGCCCGCAGCCCGTCCCGCACCACCGGGTGGTCGTCCACGAGGAACACGCGCAGCTTGTTCACGACTCGCCTCCGTCTTGTGTTACCGGGATCTGAACCGTCACCGCCGTCCCCGCGCCGGGGCGCGACTCGATGTCGATCGTGCCGCTCAAGAGTTCGACCCGCTCGCGCATCCCCAGCAGCCCGAGCCGCCCTTTGAACCCCGCCGCCGGATCGAACCCCGCGCCGTCGTCCTCCACCACCACCGTCACGAACTCACCCGGCCGGGTGACCACCACGCCGACGGCGGCGGCGCCGGCGTGCTTGGCCACGTTGGTCAGGGCTTCCTGGGTGATCCGGTAAATGGCCGTCTCGATCTCCCGGGGCAACCGTCCCAGTCCGGCGGCGTGACACTCGGCCGGCACCCCGGTACGGCCCGACCACTCGGTCACGAGCTGCGCCAGCGCCGCCTCCAGGCCGAAGTCGTCCAGCGCCGTCGGCCGCAGCCGGACCGCGAGCCCGTGGACCTCGCGGCCCAGCTCGTTCATCACCCGCTGGGCGTCGGCCAGCCGCGCGACGGCCGCGGCCGGGAGCGTGCCGCTCTGCTCGACTGCCTTGAACGCCAGCGCCAGCCCGGCCATGAGCTGGCCCACCGTGTCGTGCAAGTCCCGCGCCACCCGCTGCCGCTCGTTCTCCTGGGCCGCGCCGAGCTTGCGGACGAGGTCCCGGCGCCGTGCCATCTCCGTTTCCAGCGCGTCGAGGGCCGCCGCCAGCTCGGCCGTCCGGGCCTTCACCCGCACCTCCAGCTCGTCCCGCGCCTGCCGCAGTTCGTCCTCGGCGCGCTTCCGCTCGGTCAGGTCGCGGAGCACCTTGACGAACCCGTTGGCCCCGCCGGCCCCGAGCGGGGCGAGCACCCCGGACGCCCAGAACCGGCTCCCGTCCTTGCGGACGTGCCACCGCTCGTCCGCCGCCCGCCCGGTCTCGCGGGCCTCGGTCGCCTCCTGTTCGGGCGCCCCGGCCGCGCGGTCCTCGGGCGTGAACACGAGGTCGCCGGACCGGCCCAGGATCTCGCCGGCCGTGAAGCCGAACGTGGCCTCGGCCCCCGGGTTCCAGGTGGTCACGGCGCGGCCCGCGTCGAGGGTGATGATGGCGAAGTCCGTCGCGCTCTCCAGGATGAGCCGTAGCCGCTCCTCGCTCGCCCGCACCGCGTCCTCGGCCTCCCGCCGCTCCGTCACGTCCACGCACGCGCCGGTCATCCGGGCTTGGTCGGCGGTGCCGAACACGTCCCCCCGGTCCCGGAGCCACCGCACCGTCCCGTCCGGCCACACCGCCCGGAACTCGGTGCTCAGCGGGCGGCCGAGGCGGACCGACTGGTCGAACGCGGCCCGCACCGCCTCCCGGTCGTCCGGGTGGATGTGGGCGAGGAACTCGGCGAACGGGGCGAGGGTCTCCTCGGCCGGGAGCCCGAGCAGCGCGTTCAGGCTGGCGTCCCGGCGGTGGGCGTCGGCCGCCACGTCCCACGTCCAGGTGCCCATGCGGGCGGCGGACAGGGCGAGCCGCAGCCGCTCCTCGCTGCGGCGCAAGGCGTCTTCCGTCACCCGCTGCTCCGTCACGTCCCGCATCACGCCGAGCATCCGCACCGCCGCGCCCGCCTCGTCGTGGAAGAAGCGGCCCCGGGCCGAGAGCCAGCGGACGGACCCGTCCGGGTGGGCCGAGCGGAACTCGTGGCGGTACACGGCCCGCGCGTCCCGGGCGGCCTCCAGGGCGGCCACGGCGCCGGCGCGGTCGTCCGGGTGGACCCGGGCGACCCAGGCCTCGTAGCTCGGCGCCACCTCGCCGACGGCGTACCCCTGCATGGCGAAGTGAGTCTCGTTCCACACCACTTGCCCGGTCCGCGTGTCCCAGTCCCAGGTGCCGAGCTCGCCGATGGCGACGGCCAGCCGCAGCCGCTCCTCGCTCTCGTGCAGGGCCGCCTCCGCCCGCTTCCGGTCCGTAATGTCCACCCCGGCCGACTGGGCCTCGGCCACGCGCCCCGCCGCGTCGAACGCCAGCGCCCGGTTGGTCCACAGCGTCCACCGCGGGCCGTCGGCCGCGGCGATCATGTTCTCGATCTGCACCAGGGGCGCGTCGGGCGTCAGCGCGTCGAGCCGGGCGCGCACGGCGGCGCGTTCCTCGGGGGGCATCAGGTCCCAGAAGCTCGTGCCGGTCAACCGCTCGGGGGTCGTTCCGAAGACCCGCGCGTAGGCGCCGTTGACGAACAGCAGCGTCCCGTCGGTGCGGAACTGGGCCACCATCTCCACCTGGCTCTCGACGAGCGCGCGGTACCGCCGCTCGCTCGCCCTGAGGGCGTCCTCGGCCTGCTTCTCGGCAGTCACATCCCGGAACAGCGCCGCGAGCCGGCCGGCGGCGACCGGGAACACGAACACGTCGAACCACCGGCCCAGCCCGGGGGCCTGATCGACGAACCGCTTCGGCCGCCCGGTGCGGGCGACCTCGGCGTAGTCCGCCAGCCACATGTCCTCGGCCTCGGGGAACAGCTCCCGCATGGTCTGCCCCGGCCGCGGCCGCCGCCCAGCCTGCCGCCCGAACGCCGGGTTCGTCTCCACGTACCGGAAGTCCACCGCCGCGCCGTCGTCGTCGTAGATCATCTCGAAGATGGCGAACCCCGCGTCGATCGCCTCGAACAGCGTCCGGTACTTCTCCTCGCCCGCCAGCAGGGCCTCTTCGGCCCGCTTCCGCTCGGTGATGTCCCGGACCCCCAGCAGGATCAACTGTACGTGGTCCAGCCGCCGCCCGTTCACGAGCATCACCCGCCGCCCGAGCCCCTCGAACTCGTGGGTCACCTCGTAATCGTTGAACACGTTGCTGTCCGGCAGCACGTCCTCCAGCAGCGTCCGCAGGGCCGGGATGTCCCACTGCCCGTTGCCGAGCTGGTACACCTTCCGCCCGACCGTGTCCGCCGGGTTGACCCGGAAGTGCGTGTAGAACGCCGGGTTGACGCCCTTGACCGTCAGGTCCGGGTGGAGGATCAGCAGGGGCTCGTGGAGCGTCTCGACGATGCTCTCGGCGTACCCTTTCTCCGCCGCCAGCGCGTCCTCGGCCCGCTTCCGCTCGGTCACGTCCACGAAGGTGACCACCACCCCGTCGATGCGGTCGCCCACCGTCCGGTACGGGAGCACCCGCCGCAGGTAGTGCCGGCCGGCCGCCGCGGCCACCTCCCGGGCGACCGGCACCAGCCGCTCCAGCACCGCCCGGCAGTCGTCGTCCAGATGCGGGTCGTCGAACTTCCGGGCCAGGGCCGTCAGCGGCCGGCCGATGTCCCCCGGGATCAGGTCGAGCAGGTCGCGGACGGCCGGGGTGAACCGGCGGATGCGGAACCGGGTGTCCAGGAACAGCACCGCGATGTCGGTGCTGGTGAGCAGGCTGGTCAGGTCGCTGCTGGCCGCCTGGTGCTCCTCCATCTTGGCCCGGAGCTGGGCGTTCACGGTCCGCAGCTCCTCGTTCAGGCTCTGCATCTCCTCCTTCGAGGTCTCCAGCTCCTCGTTGGCGCTTTGCAGCTCCTCGTTGACGCTCATCGCCTCCTCGTGGGAGGCCTTCAGCTCCTCGTTGCTGGTCTGGAGCTCCTCGATCGTGCTCTGCAACTCGGCCCGGAGCCGGGCCAGGTCGCCTGCCTCGCCGTTCGGTGCCGCGGGCGCGGGCACCTCGCCGCGCTCCTCGAAGCTGACGACGAAGTGATTCGCCGGCGCACCGGTGGGCACGGGCGAAGCGCTCACCGCCACCCGCACCCGGCGCCCCGGCTGCTCGACCCAGCCGTCGTGGACCGTGGCCGGCCGCTGCTGGGCCGACGCGTGCTGGAGCGCGAGCCGGACCGCGCCGCGCACCCCGTCGCGGGCCAGGAGCAGCAGATCCCGGGTGGGCTCGCCGGAGACCTGCTGGAGGAACGGGGACGTGTCGCCGTGGTAGTACACCACCTGGAAGTCGCGGTCCACGGCCACCGCCGGCGGAGTGTGGTGCTCCAGGAGCGCCTGCCGGGTCAGGTCCCCGACCGAACGGTCGCCGGGGCGCGACGGGCGCGGGGGCGCCTGGCCCCGCCCCTCGTCGGGAGCGGGGGCGAGGGCCGGGGCCGGGTTCGGCAGCGGGAACTCGACTTGCCCGTGCCGGGTCGGCCCGACCCGACGGTAGATGCGGGCCTTCTTGTCCACCGGCTCGAACAGTTCCTCGGCGCCGCCGATCGTCTCGCTCGTGCCGAGGAACAGGGCGCCCCCCTCGCGCAGCCCGAAGTGCAGGAGCATCAGCACCCGCTTCTGCACCTCGGCCTCCAGGTAGATGAGCAGGTTGCGGCAGGTGGCGATGTCCAGCCGGCTGAACGGCGGGTCCTGGAGGATGTTCTGCGGGGCGAACACCACCCGGTCCCGCAGCTCCTGGCGCACCCGGTACACCTCGTCCTCCCGGACGAAGAACCGCTTCAGCCGCTCGGAACTGATCTCGCTCTCGATCCCGCCGGGGTACACCCCGGCCCGGGCGTGGGCCAGGGTCCGGTCGGCCAGGTCGGTGGCGAACACCTTGATGTCCAACCGCTTGTCCGCCCGGTCCGACTCCTCGAGCAGGATCATGGCCAGGGTGTACGCCTCCTCCCCGCTCGAGCACGCCGCCACCCACGCCCGCACCGGGCCGCCCGGCTCCCGGGCGGCGACCAGCGGGGCGATCACCCGCTCCCGCAGGGCCTCCCACGCCTCCGGGTCGCGGAAGAACCCGGTGACGTGGATCAGCAGGTCGTCGGCCAGCCCCGTCACCTCGTTCGGGCTCTGCCGCAGGTGCCGGGCGTACTCGCTCATGGTGGGCACGCGGAGCAGCCCCATCCGCCGCTGCACCCGGCGCAGGATGGTCGGCTTCTTGTACCCGGCGAAGTCCTGCTTGGTGCGGGTCCGCAGGACGGCCAGGATCTCGCGGAGGTGGTGACCCTCTTGCTGGAGCACCGCCCGGGCGTCGGCCTCCCGACCGCCGGTGGCGTACCGGCTGCGAGCGTATGTCAGGAGCACGTCCGGCAGGTCGGTCGGGCGGACGATGTAGTCGGCGTACCCGGCGTCAATCAGGTGCCGGGGCATGCTCGGGTACTGAGCCGAGTCCGGGTCCTGGGCGACGCACAGCCCGCCAACGGCCTTGACCGCCTGCGCGCCGGCGGTGCCGTTGGACCCCATGCCGCTCAGGAGCACGCAGACGGCCCGCTCCCGCTGCTCCTCGGCCAGCGCGCGGAAGAAGTCGTCGACCGGGCGGTTGGCGGCCCGCGGCCCGCCCAGCTCCGGGCCAACGCGGAGGCGGCCCTCGCGGATGCCGACGACGTGGCCCGGGCGGGTAACGTACACGTGATCCGGCTCGACCGCGAGCCCGTCCTCGACCTCGTGGACGGGCATGGCGGTGCGGCGGGCGAGGATGTCGGCCAGCAGACTGTTCTGGTTGGGCGGGAGGTGGAGGATGAAGACGAACGCCATTCCGGCGTCGGGCGGCATGGCGGCGAGGAACTCGGAGAACGCTTCCAGCCCGCCGGCGGAGGCGCCGACCCCGACGACCGGGAACGACAGCCGCGGCGGCTGCTCGGCATCGACCGGCTGGGCGAGGCGGTCCTGTGCGGCGTCGGGAGGCAAGGCGGCGGTTGTCGGGTCGGTCTCGTCAGCCATGCCTACGCGGCCTCACGCGGGCGGGCGGACTCTCCGACGAGACGGCCCGGGCCGTCATCCTACTGTCTGGAGCAGTTATCGCGCCTGCTCACGTGACCAAAGTGGCGGATCAGTCGTGCTAGCGCGTCAGGAGAAGGCGTAATGCCGAATGGCACTGATTTGATGTTATGTCTATCGCAAGAATTCGTGAAGGAATCGGACGGTACGCATCCCGTTTGTCCGCCATCGGACGGTGAACCCGCTCCGGGCCGAGTCCCGCGCGTGCCGTCACCGGGTCGCGCGCGGTGGCACGCCGCCGAGTTGCTGGCCCGGACCGACGAAGCCGGCGCCGGGACGCCCTGTTCGCCGCGTTGCAGGAGCGGCCCCCCGGGCGCAGCGGCGACGGACGGGAGCAAGGGCTAAGGCATCCGCGGTCGGTAATGGAAAACGACTATATGCCGCGCCGGTGCCGGAGGCTCGTCGTCTCGCTATGACGCCGCGGGAGCGAGCGCGAACACCAGTGACACCGCCGCCCCGACGACGATGCTGCCGGGAGCGAACGCCCGCTCCGATCCTGCGTCATCGGCTGGCGCGTCCTGCGAGGTGTGCCCCTCGCCTGACCCGCGTAAGACATCGGGGCTGATGTCCTCAATACTGGTGACGGCTCCGAGCACCACGCCGGCCGCCCGGCAGTAGTTCTCCGCCTTCTCGCGGCCGGCGGCTACCGCCCGGCGCCGGGCCTCGGCCCGGTACTCTTTGAGCTTGGTCGTGCGAAACTCGACCGCGTCGATTTCGTTGGCCCCGGCGTCCACGACCCCGGCCAGCAACTCCTCCATGCGGTCCAGGTCGGAGAGCAGGACGTTGAATGCCACCTTCGCCGAGTAGCCCGTAGGTTGCTGCCGCCCGTTAATGTACTCGAACGTCCGCGTCAGCGTGACCCGCGAGGCGGCGACATCTCCGGCCGCCCCGGCTTGGGTGAGGTACGCTCGGACCCCCTTGACCGCCGTATGCGCTGCCTGGAAGGCGTCCTTCGGCTGCTTGGCTTGGCGGCTGACCGCGAACTGGAGCGATGCCGCATCCGGTTCGACCCGGAGGACGGCCGAGCCGAACACCTTCACGCCGGACAGTCGCTTCGGTTCCATCGCGTCTCTGCCTCACTCGCCGAACGAATACCACGCCCATCGGCCGCGCGCCAGCGCGCGGCCGATACTGGACACCGCCCCGGCGCGGCGGTTCGGGGCCGTGCCACTCGCTCACCCGCCCAGCGCCCGCTGGAACTGCACGAACAGCCCCGGTGAAACGTCCGCCGGCCCGGCCCCCGCGACCGACGCCAGCGCCTCCGGGAGCGGCCAGCCCTCCGCGAGCGCGACACCGGCCGCCGCCGCGCACACCGACCGGCTCAGGCCGGCCGAGCAACAGACCAGCACCGGAACCCCGGCCCGCACAAACGCCGCGACCGACTCGGCCGCCAGCCGCAGCAGCCACGCCGGGTTGTCGCCGCCGTCGGACAGCGGGAACCGGCACCGGACCAGTTCGCGCGGCAGAACCGCCAGTTGCTCGCTGTCCGCCAGTTCCACCACGGCCGCGACGCCGGCGGCCGTCACGGCGCGGGCGTCTCGGAGGTCGCCGGCGTTGCCGAGCCACAGCGCTCGGCCCTTGACCTGACGCATTCACGCCCCCGCCAGTGGATTTCTTGTGCCGAACAACGGCCCTGGCGCTGGCCGGCCCTCCGTTAACGGCATCGCTCAGCCGGCCGTACCGCGAAACGCCGAACCCGCACCGCGCGTCTGAGGGCGGTTCACGAAGCGCGTAACCCACAGCAGGCCGGCACTTTACCGGGGTTCGGTACCCCGTTGCGCGGACGGCGGCAGCTCCCGCCGGGCGAACCGCGTCAGCCTCCAGTCCGCCACGCGACACTGCACCCCGGGTTCGTTACCGAGGTAGCAGACCGAGCGGAACTGGGACGCGATCAGGGCCGCCGTTTCCGGCCAACCGTTGCCACGGTACCCGCCGCCGCGGTCCACCAGATACTCACGCCAGTCCGCCTCCCAGTCGGCGAACCGCCACGCATCGTCGTGCGGCAGGAAGTGCCCACCGAGCACCGGCGGCGGGGCCTCGCCGTCGGCAACTGGGCCGAAAAAGCTCCGCTCCAGGCGTTCGTCGCAAAGCTCGGCCACGTGGTGCCGGTCTGCCGGCAACAGGCCCGCCCACCACCGACGCACCACGGCCCGCTCGGCGCCAGGAACCGTGCGGAGTAGCGCAAGCGGAATTGCGTCCAATCGCGCCTCTGCGTCGTGTGACCGAACATAAAATGATGTTCGCCGGCCCGCCCCGCCGCCCCCTCGGCAGCGTAACCGATTGGCAACAATCTTCAATCCGAAATCGTCTCGTTCCGGTTTGCAGGTACGGCCAACGAACACGGCCCGTTGGTCTGGCTCAGAGTACCGACCGGCCCCGCGCGCGAGCCAGCAAGTTCAAGATGCGGCCCGATCGGGGCACCCGCTCGCGTCCGGGAGCCCGCAAACGTTGCCAACCGAAGCGCGGAATTCGCCGCTCTTCGGCGTTAAGACTCTCGGCCCACGGACGTGAGACGACCGGGTTCCATAAGGAGTGATTCGTGGCAAAAGCGCGCAACACGTTCCTGTTCGGTGACGGCCGCATCGCGACGGCGACGAAGGGCCGCGGCAAGTACGAACACACCTTCGGCGGGCCGCACGACCGAACGGGCACCGCGCGGGCAGACTGCAACGGGATTCTGATCCACTTGCTGCACCGGCTGGACCTGACGGACCCGGCCGTCCCGATCCGCATACCGGGCGTGCGGTGGCTGCCGCTCTACTACTGCTTCGACTTCCGCGCCAACGATCTGGGCTACCGGCTGGTGTCCGACGAGGAACTGGTCACCTTCTTCCCGGACGACGCCCCGAACGTGTCTCGGGAAGAGTCGTGGCCCGACGACGAGGGCTACCCGCTGGAGTTTCCGACGTGCCCCGTTACGGTCAGCGCGTTCGGTTACGACCCCACCGACCTTGAGGACGCGTGCCGCTGGGCGGGCGTGTTCGGTATCGGCAAGCTCTCGGCGCGCGACCAGGCGACCGCGAAGGAGCGGACCGCCGAGTTGATGGACGGTCTGGGGCTCCACGCCCCGGAAACGGACGAGGACTTCGAGCGCGTGATGTGCAGCCCCTTTGTCCAGGGCCGGCCGGACGACCCGTGTCTGAACCCGGCGTGTCCCAACCGGGAGAAGCGAGGGCAGTTGACGCCCATCGCCTTGCTGCCGGCGGAACCGGTGCCCGGGGTCCACACGTTCGGGCGGTACGGCGGCGGCGTGCAGTTGATTTTCCAGCTCTGCCCGGAGTGCGCGACGATCCGGGTGAGCAACCAGTGCGATTGAGCCGAGCCCGAACGGCGCTCACCCGGGCAGCGCCTCCTCGATCTTGCGCACCGTGACGAGGTGCTGGCAGTCGTCGTGGTACTTCTTTAGTCGGGCGCGGAACGAGGCTGTGTTCTTCGTACACACCAGCGTGTGCGGCGAGCCGAAGCGTTCCGTCTTGCAGTCCACGTCGCAGCCGCGGTTGCGGATGGTGTTCTCCAGGTGCGAGCGGCGGTCCTGCGCCGCCCGGAACCGGTGAACGCTCTCCTTCGGGTCGCCCAGGAACCGGCGCAACTGGGCGCAGTCGCCGCACGTACAGTCGATGTTCGCCTCGCGCCGGAAGTCGCCCGGCGGCGCCGGCTCCTGCGCCGTCAGCGCCTCCAACTGCTGCCGCACGGCCCCCACCCACCGGGACACGCCGTCGCACCCGGCCTTGAGGTGCGTCTTGAGCCAGGGCTGCAATGCGGTCAGCGCCGCGATGTGGTTCGCCAGCGGGTACAGCTTCGTCTGGGCCAGCGCCCGGTCGATAAACGCGGCGAACAGGTCGAACTGCCGGACCGCGAGGAGGGCACGCGGCAGCTCGGTCAGCACCGCCGACCGGTCCACGCTCCGGAACCGCCAGTCGTGGCCCGCGGCGGCGGTCTTGTCGAGCGCCTCGAGCACAGACACGAACAGCCCGGCCAGCCGCGCGCACAACGCGACCCGCTCCCCCTCGCCCGCCTTCCGGCGCGACTTGGTGGCGCACAGCGCCTCCAGGAGCTCCAGGTTCCGCTCCAGGAACTCGACGCCCGGTCCGGGCACCCGGGTCAGCGGGTCGGGCGTGGTCGCTGTGAGCAGACCGACGATTTCGGCCTCGAACGTGTTCCAGCCGAGCGACTCGCACGCCGCCCGGACGGCCCGCGCGGGCTTGATCGTTCGGCTGCCGGTGACCACGTCGCGCAGGAACGCGCGAACCAGCTCGGGCGCCTCCAGGGCGACCAGCGCGTCGAGCAGGTCGTTCGCCTCGGCGTCCCCGCAGTGCGCGCCGGCGCTCCGGGCGACCACCTTGGCCGCCAGCGCGGCGCACCGGTCTCGCTCGGCCAAGTCCTTTTTGCGGGCGCCCTGCCACCCGGTAACCATTTGCCGGAGCCACGCGACGGCGGCGTGCAGCCCGCAGTCGCAGAGCACGTCGAAGTGCCGCGCGTTCGGCCAGAGGACGATGACCGCGTGCCGGTACCACCGGTTCATGGTCAGCCCCTCGTTGCCCGTGTACCCGCTCACGCTCTGCTCGGGCTTCGCGCTCGTGAGCGCCTCCGGGGGCACCACCTCCTCCTCCTCGACCTCCATCACCCCGAAGTCCGGGCGCCCGCCGTCCGGGTCGCTCCAGTGCTCGGCGTTCAGCGTGGTCTCGTAGACCTCGCCCATCTCGTACTCGCCGTCCTCGTCATCGTCGTCGTCGCGGTACCGGTGCCGGCGCCGGCGGGGCGAGTAGTCCTCTTCGGCCGCGCCGGACTCCCAGAGCGTCAGCAGCGCCAAGTGTGCCTGGCAGCCCGCGCGCGTCGCGGCCTCGTGGAGCACCCGCGCCTTCACCCGGTCCACGCCCTTCAGGGCGTCCCAGACCAGCCCGTCCCGGGTGTACTGGTGCCCGAGCGGGACCGCGAGCTTGTGGGCCGTCGCGTCGGCCGGCCAGCCGCGCAGCGCCGCCGCGACCTCCTCGACGCGCTCGGCCGTCCGCGGCGCGGCGAGCCGCGACTGCGCCCGGGCGAGCGTGAGGTTGTACACGAGGCACAGCCGGTGGCCGGTCCGCAAGGGCCGGACCTCGTGCTCGCAGTCCGCGTAGAACGCCGCGAAGTGCGTGTGGAACGGGTTCAGCCCGGGGGCGCCGAAGTCGATCGCGCGCTCCTCCCCGTCGTGGCGGGCGATCAGCTCGCCGCCCGTGAACGGCGACGGCAGCACGACGACCAGCGTCGCGACCATGCGGTCGAGCTTCTCGCCGTCGCGGTGGGGCAGGAAGAAGCCGCCCGGCTCGTAGAGCAGCAGGTTGTACAGGTGGCTTTCGAGCTGCTGCTTTTCGAGCCCGAGGTCGCGCTGGACCGTCGCGACGGCGTCGCGGAGGAACTCGTCCCACTCGGGGTTCGCGAGGGAGAAGCGGTCCGGGTCGAGCTGCCACACCCGCCGGACGCTGGTGTCGATGAGGGTCTCTTCGCCCTTCCCGTAAGGGGCCTGTTTGCAGACCGCCGCGAGTTCCTTCGCTTGGTGCGCGGTGAGCGGCAGCCCGACCGGGCCGATTCCGGCCACCTCCAGACCCGGGTTCGCGGCGCGCACGCTCCCGGTGACACAGAACGACCCGGGGCGGCTGATTTTCTTGAGCGCGGCGTCGAGCCGCTCCGAAACGGGGTGGGCCACGGGCGTGCTCCGGGGGCTCGCGAACCTGTTGCGAGCGTTGTATCCGGAGCGCCGCAGGGCCGCCACCGCGCGGTTTGGCTCTCACTTCGCCAGATCGAGCACGAGCGTCGCCGTGTGCCGGACCGCGCTGTACTTCTTCCCCGCGAACTCGCCCGGCTTGGCCTCCGCCCGCCGCGCCGCCACGCAGTACCGCCCCTTCGCGGCGAACGACTCGGTCAGCCCGTTCTTGTCGGTCTTCACGACCGGCGACTTCTCCTCCGTCTCGCCCGGGAGCCCCACCGTGACCTCGATACCCTCGACCGGCTTCCCGGCGGCGAGCACCTGGAACCGCACCTTATCGCCGTCCTTAACCGGAACCAGTTCCAGCGCGGTGCCGGCCGTCAGCCCCTTCGCGAACGGGTCCCCGACGACCACTTTCGGGTAGTAGAAGGACAGCAGCGGCGGATCGTCCCCGCGCTACGTGACCCCGGCCTCGGTGGTGCCGAACACGACCGCCGGCGTCTCGGGCAGCTTCGCGCGGAAGAAGCTCCCGTCACCTTTTTCGGTCGTCAGCTTGAGCTCCTTGCCGCCGGCGGTGCGGGCGGTCAGGGCGGTCTTCTCGGCGCGAGCCGCCGACGCTTTCGGGTCCGGTTCCGCCCTGTGCCCGAACACGAGTCGGGCCTCGGTCCCCTCGACGTACACGAACACGAAGTGGGCGCGGCCGGCCGCGGCGAGCGCAACTGCGGCCCCGAGCGCGATCACGTAACGCATGAGTACCTCCGGAAGTTGGCCAGCGGGTCGAATAAGGGGTCCGGTGTTACCAGTCGCTCCCGAGCACCTCGCCCGTGGCGCGGGTGCCGGCGGCGGCCCACGTTCCCTGAGAAATGCCGTCCGACACGAACCGCACGCTGCCGTCCGCGAGGCACGCGTTCACCCCGCCGCTGTGGCGCGACCGGGCCGCCTTCCACGCCGGGTTGCTGTGCTGCACGCAGTCCATCAGCGGGTTGTTCGGGGTGCGGACGTTGTTGTACAGGCCACAGTTGTACGCCCCGTCCGCCCACAGCGCGCCGCGGTCGGTCACGAGGGTCGTGCTGGCGTCGCAGTTGGCCTGCGACAGCGCCGTCACCTGCTTGTAGTAGAGCCGCACGTCGGTGCCGCCGGCCGGGGCGGCGCCGCCGGCGCCGAGCAGCGATTCCGAGAACGCGACCGTGTTGCTCAGCCCGTCGGTCACGGCCGCGACCCGCACGCCCGGGTTCAGCACCACGTCGCGGTCCACGCCGTAGAAGATGCCGTCGCCGGTGAGCGCGTCGCCGCCCGCGTTGCTCCCGACGCAGGCCACGTAGTTGCTCGGCCCCTGCCCCTCCTTCACCGTCCGGAACTCGTCCGAGGGGCACAGGAACGTCGGCACGACGGCCGCGAGCGGCGCGCGGTTCTGCGGGAACGGGATCACCTCCGGCTGGAGCGTCCCGCCGCCGTACAGCGGGGCCGTGAGGTCCAGGGCGTTGTACACGGCGGTCTGCTCGAGGTACGGCGTGAGCTGCGCCAGCGCGGACCACCGGAAGTGCCCCTTCGGGTTCGTGGGGTCGACCGCCCACGTTTTGCGCCAGTACGCGTTCGGGAACGCCCCCGTCGCGCTCTCGTGGCTGTGGAGCGCGAGGCCGATCTGCTTCAGGTTGTTCTGGCACTTCATCCGCGCCGCCGCCGCCCGCACCTTCTGGACGGCGGGCAGCAACAGGCCGATGAGAACGGCGATGATCGCGATCACCACCAGCAACTCGATCAGCGTGAACCCGCGGCGCGGGTGACGAGCGGTTCGCATGGCGCGGCTCCGTGTGACGAATACTCGATTCGTAATACCGCGCGACGCGAAAACGGCTCGTGAATATTCAGCTAAAATCGGTTCCACCCTGCGCGGAGGTCGTCCCGTGTCTGAACTGACGCGATTCTCGGTTTCGCTCGAGGCCGACCTGCTCGACGCGTTCGACAAGTACGTGCGCGACGGCGCGTTCGCGACCCGCAGCGAGGCGATCCGCCAGCTCCTGCGGCAGACGCTGACCCGCGACGCGTTCGACGCCGACGACGCGCCCGTGACGGCCACGCTCACGATCGTGTACGACCACCACCGGCCGCACCTGGTGGAGAAGCTCCTGGACGTGCAGCACGACCACGCGAACCGCGTCATCGCGTCGATGCACGTCCACCTGGACCACGACCGGTGCATGGAGGTGATCGTGCTGCGCGGCCCGGGCGAGGCCCTCCGGAACCTCGCGGCGGCGATCCGCGGGCTGAAGGGCGTCCACACCGGGACGCTGGCGCTCGCCGGGGCGGGGGAGCCGGGGCACGACCACCCGCACCCCCACCCTCACCCGCACTGATCGCATTTCCGGGCCGAAATGTTGCCCTTCGGGCCGCGAACACGGAAGATGACGGGGCCGGGTTCACACGTCCCGTTCCGAAGGAAGATAACCATGCTGAAGCTAAAATGGGTGCTCGGGGCCGTCGCGGCGCTGGCCGTTACCGTCAACCTCGGCCGCGCGGCCGACGACGTGTACGACCTCCGCGGCCCGGCGCCGGTCAAGGGCCAGACGTTCGTCAACAAGGGGACGCTCAAGATCAAGGACGCCGACACCACCATGAAGGTGGCCGGCCAGACGGTGAACCTGACGATCAACCTCGTGGTCACCAGCGAGGAGGAGTCGAAGGTGCTCGCGGTGGACGGCCGCAACGTCACCAAGTCGCAGACCAAGATCATCAAGGAGCGGGCCGACGTGACCGCCAACGTCGGCGGCAGCGACATGACCCACACCGAGCCGACCGCGCTCGAAAAGGAAACGGTCATCAGCGAGCGCGACGGGAAGGTCTGGAAGCACTCGCTGGTGGACACCAAGCCGAACGAGAAGCAGAAGAAGGAGCTCGACAGCCGCAACGGGATCGAGAACGACGACGACCTGTACCCGGCGGAGAAGGTGAAGGTCGGGCACACCTGGAAGGTGGACGCCGCCGCGCTCACCAAGATGCTCGGGAACTCGTTCAGCGACGTGAAGGGGAAGCTCGACCAGAAGTTCGTGAAGGTGGAGAAGGTGGACGGCGAGGAGTGCGCCGTGGTCGAATCGACCGGCAAGCTCACCGCGAAGATGAAGGACGACGGCGAGCCGACCATCGACGTGGAGATGGAACTCAAGGTGACCACGTACAAGTCGCTCAAGACCGGCGTGAACGTGAAGGAGAAGTTCGACGGCAAGATCTCGCTGGAAGGGGTCCAGAAGATGGACGACATCAAGGTGGACATCAAGATGTCCGGCCCGATCTCGGGCGACTCCACCACCAGCCTGAAGAAGTAAAGACGCTTCTGAACCGCGAAGTGGCCGCCGCGTTCATCGCGGCGGCCACTTCGCTTGGCGCGCCGAACCCGCCCCCCGCGGCGCGTGTCTTCGCGGCATGAACGTGCCGCCCGCCCCCGCCGTGTTCCTCGTGTTCGGCGACCTGCACGGGCGCATCCTGCCGGCGTTCCGGTTCGCGTCGTACTGGTCGGCGCGCACCGGGTGCGACCTCGCGGGGCTGCTCCAGGTCGGCGACATGGGGTACTACACGGACGTCTCGAACTGCGACAAAGCGACCCTCCGGCACGCGAAGGACGACCCGCTGGAACTAGGCGCGCTCGACGTGGTGACCCGCACGCCGGTCGCGGACCGCGTGCTCGAAGAGGACCCGTACTGCACGTTCGACCTGTGGTTCACCGCGGGCAACCACGAGGAGTTCGACGCGCTCGAGCGGTTCGCCCAAGCCGCCGGGAGCAACCGCACGGACTTCGTCGTGGACGCCTACTGCCGCGTGCGCGGGATCAAGGACGGCCGCGTTCACGTGTTCCCGAGCGGGCCGCGGGTCGCGGCGGTGTGGGGCGTCGACGGGGGCGGCCCGAACGCGCGCCAGAACCTCCCGCCGCGCGGGTACGTCGCCGAGAAGGCCGTCGATCGGCTCGCGCTCGAACCCTTCGACGTGCTGCTGATGCACGACGCGCCGCGGGACGCGAAGCGCATCGGGTACGGGAGCGAGCCGCTCCGGGACCTCGTCGAGTTGGCGCAGCCGCGGTTCGCGTTCTTCGGGCACTACTCTGGCGACGGCTCCCGGATCGAGCGCGACTACGGCCGGACGGAGGCGTACCACCTCGCCGGGTTCGAGCTGCGCACCCGCGACGGGCACCCCGAGAGCGGCAGCGTCGGCGTGCTGCACTGGGACGGCGACGAGAGCACGTTCGCGCTGCTCGACGACGCCGACCTGAAGCCGTTCACCCGCCACAACTGGAAGTGGGTGTGAAGAACCTTGCAGCTCCCTCCGTCGGCCCGCTAACCTGAACACGCCCGCCCTTTTCGCGTCAGGAAGCAAATGGCTACCGCGACCGATCCCGAAGTCAACGGCGCCGCCGATGCGCGGAGCAAACCACCGTTCTTGCGTCGCGTACGCATTCGCGGCTACAAGAGCATCGCGTTCTGCGACGTGGCGCTCGAACCGCTCACCGTTCTGGTCGGCCGGAACGCCTCGGGAAAAAGCAACTTCTTAGACGCGCTCGGATTCTTGCGGAACTTATTGCGGCTGGGGGCGAGTGAAGCCGCCAAAATACATGGCGGGATAGAAGCAATTCTTTGTCGCGTCGCCACTGACCGGACGATTGCATTCGAGATTGAATGCAACTCCACGCACACAGAATCAGATGACGCATTTGAAGCAGCATATGCAATTGAGATCGAATTCCCGCAGAAGCAACGGCCTCAAATTCGCGGGGAGTCTCTACGCATCGCTAACGCGATCGGCGACCAAATGGGCTATTCGTACTCCAATGGTTCTGTTGAATGTTTCGCGTCAGGCGACCGAGCGGTTAAATGGGAGTGGGAGGCAAGCGTATACCCGTTTTTGGTACGATATCATAACGAGCTTCGAGCGGAGCAAACGCCTTGGATACTAGATGGTATCACATCATTATCAATTCACAACTTTCAACCGTCAGAGATTCGTCAGCTTCAGCACCCTTATCCAGGTAATCTGTTGAATCAAAATGGGGCCAATCTCGCTAGCGTCATTGAGGCAACTCGCGAAAATGACTGGGACGCTTTCGAGCGAGTACGTCGCTACCTACACGTCATCACTAAGACGGTTGAACTGCGAGGACTGATTAAATACGGCGCGGACTACGAAACAGTGCGATTCCAGGTTAGTCGCGACAGTCATGGTCAACCGTTAGATTTCGACGCCGCAAGCATGTCAGACGGCACGCTGCGAGTGCTCGCTGCTCTGGTTGCCGCCTTTCAGGTTGTTCCCGTGCGTGGCTCGCCGAGTCTCGTTGCTATCGAAGAACCCGAAACCTCGCTCCACCCCGCGGCTATGCACGCTCTTGTGGACGCGCTCGACGAAGCCACCCTGCGCACACAAATTCTACTCACCACACACAGCGCGGAGATGCTCGACAACCCGACGATTCGGCCGGAGAACATTCGCGTGGTGCAGATGATCGACGGCCGGACCGTGATCGCCCCGGTGGACGCGGCCAGCGTCGAGATCGTTAAGCGGCGGCTGAACACCCTTGGCGGGTTGGAACGCGACAACCTGTTGGAAGCGGATCCGGATGACGTTGAGCGGCAGCAACAACTGGAAGCAGCCTCTGCGGAACCGCCCAAATGACGTTGTACGTGTCGCTGATCGTCGAAGGGCACTCCGAAGCCCAGGGCGCGGTGGAGCGTTTGCTCCGCCGCATCTGGAACGAGTTGTTCGGCAACCCGGTCCTGCTCCGCGTGCTGCCCCCATCGCGATGCAAGCGCGATTCGTTCTTGAACCCCCAGCACCCCGAGTTCGTCTCGAAGATCGAAGAAGCGATGCTGAAGCTGGGGCAGCAACTGAGGCGCGACCCGTCCGGGCGCGGCGTGCTGTTCGTGCTCCTCGACGCGGAAGCGGATTGTCCGGCAACACTCGGACCCGCCCTCTTGGCGGCGGCAAAAGGCGTTCGGAGCGACGCCGACATCGCCTGCGTACTCGCAAAGCAAATGTTCGAAAACTGGATCGTTGCCGGCGCCTCTGCCCTCGCGAGCGTGAACGAGTTGCCTGAATCGCTGCCGCCGCGCCCGACGCCCGAGAACGGCAGCGGCGCGAGCTGGCTCGACCACCAGTTGCGCCAGCGAAATAAGGGACGAAAGTACAAGAAGACCGTCGACGCGGAGGTGTTCGTTCGCGCGATGGACTTGCACGAGTGCCGCGACAACTCCCGTTCATTTCGCAAGCTCCTGAAAGAGCTCGAAACTCGCGTTCCCCCGCCGCCGCAGGCGGACCCAGAAATCGAAGGGGCAGCCGAGTAATCCCGCCGCACCCGTTGTGCCGATGATAGCGGTTGGGCAACCGTCCTTTGAGGGGCCGATGCGCGCGGCTAAACTGTGCGCATGAACACACTGACGCCCGACGCCGCGGAGCGACCGGCCATGACGGCCCACGACACCCTGTTCGACATCGAAGACGAGCGGGACAAGCCGAACGAGCCCCGCGCGGTACGCGCCACCCGCACGCCCGGCGGTCTGTTCGCGGACGTTGTGTTCGACCGCCCGCTCGACCACGCTTACACCTACGCCGTGCCCGCCGAACTGGCGGCCAAGATCGGCGTCGGGAAGCGGGTCGAGGTACCGTTCGGCAAAGGCGGGAAGGCCACCGCCGGGTTCTGCGTCCGCGTCACCGACGCCGAGCCCACCTCCGGCTACGAGATCAAAACCGTCACCCGCGTGCTCGACGACGACGCGATCGTTGACGAGCACCTCATGAAGCTCACCCGCTGGATGGCGGACTACTACCTGTGCGGGTGGGGGCAGGTGCTGCACGCCGTCGTCCCCGCCGGGGTGCGCGACAACGCCGGCACGCGGATGGCGTCGTTCGTGGAGCCGGTCCCGCGCGAGAGCCTGCCCAATCCGCTGCCCACCGTCACGCCGCAGCAGAAGGCGGCGCTCGACAAGCTCAAGAAGGAGAACCGCCCGCTCGAAATCCTCCAGCTCGCGCGGCTGGCGAAGTGTACCGCCGGCGTGGTGTCGGGGCTCATCAAGAAGGGTCTGGTGCGCAAGTTCAGCGAGCGCATCGAGACCGAGGCGAGCGGGGCGCACGAGTTCGCCGAAAGCGAGAACGCGCAGGGGACGGATGAGGCGCGCAAGGAGATCGAGCTCAACGCGGACCAGCTCCGCGTCTGGAAGCCGATCGGCGAGGCGCTCGCCGCCGGCGGCTACCACCCGTTCCTGCTGCACGGCGTGACCGGGAGCGGCAAAACGGAGGTGTACCTGCGGGCCATCGAGGAGGTGGTGAAGCAGGGCAAGGAGGTCGTCGTTCTGGTGCCCGAGATTTCGCTCACGCCGCAAACCATTTCGCGGTTCCAGGGGCGGTGCGGGAACCTCGCGGTGATGCACAGCCACCTGACCGACGCCGAGCGCGGCGGGTACTGGCGCCGCATCGCCACCGGGCACATCCACGTGGTCGTCGGCGCCCGCAGCGCCGTGTTCGCCCCCACGCGCAAGCTCGGGCTCATCATCATCGACGAGGAGCACGAGAACAGCTTCAAGCAGGAATCGACTCCCCGGTACCACGCCCGCGACGTGGCGGTGATGCGGGCGCGCCTGGAGGGCATCCCCATCCTCATGGGGTCGGCGACGCCGAGCCTCGAGAGCTGGGCCAACGCGGAGAAGGGCAACTACACGGTTTTGAGCATGCCGAACCGCGTAGCGAGCCGGCCGATGCCCGCGGTGAAGGTCGTGGATTTGCGGCACGAGCCGAAGGCGCCCGGCAAGCCCGGGGCCATCGGCCCGACGCTCGAGGCCGCAATGCGCCAGACCCTCAAGGACAAGGGGCAGATCATCCTGCTGCTGAACCGCCGCGGGTTCAGCACGCACGTCCACTGCGAGGCGTGCGGGTACGTGGCGCAGTGCGCCAACTGCGACCTCGCGATGACGTTCCACCGCACGAAGAACTCGCTGATGTGCCACTACTGCGGGTTCGAGACGGCGCCGTTCCAGAAGTGCCCGACGTGCGCGCAACCCTCGATGCGCTACCAGGGGCTCGGGACGGAGAAGCTGCAAGTCGAGATCGAGGAGAAGTTCCCGGGGAGCGTGTGCCAGCGGATGGACTCCGACACGATGTCCAAGCCCGGGAGCCACCAGCGGGTGCTGGACGCGTTCCGCGACGGGCTGATCCAGATCCTCGTCGGCACGCAGATGATCGCGAAGGGGCTCGACTTCCCGAACGTGACGCTCGTGGGCGTGGTGAACGCGGACGTGGGGCTCCACCTGCCCGACTTCCGCAGCGCCGAGCGGACGTTCCAGTTGCTCGCCCAGGTGGCGGGCCGGGCGGGGCGCGGGACGCGCGGCGGGCAGGTGCTGGTGCAGACGTTCACGCCCGAGCACCCGTGCATCACGCTGGCGTCGCACCACAACTACAACGAGTTCGCGAAGATGGAACTCGTCCACCGGAAGCTGCACAAGTACCCGCCCTACGAGCGGATGGCGCGGATGATCGTGCGGAGCGAGAAGGAAGAGGCCGCGGCGGCGTTCGCGGACGTGCTCGCGACGGCGTTCAAGGAGGCGATCCGGCGGGCGATGAGCACCGGCCGCTCGTCGTCCGAGGCCCCGGTGCGGTTGCTGGGGCCGGCGGAGTGCCCGGTGTTCCGGCTGAACAACTTTTACCGGTTCCACTTCCAGCTTCAGTCCGACAGCAGCGCGGTGCTGCACGAGGTGCTGCGGAACGTGCTGGCGCTGGCGAAGCCGCCGCACGGGGTCGAGTTCCAGGTGGACATCGACCCGTACAGCATGTTGTGACCCGGGGGCTCGGCCCCGGGTTGTGGGAACGTGTTACCGCCAGTCGAGCTGGGCTGCGGGCATCCCCTTTCCGCCTGGAAAGTCGGAGCTGAAGACAGTCTTCGCCCCCGTCCCGTCCGCGCCAACCACGCCGATGTGCCATCCGGACGATGCTAGCGCACCGGACTGGTAGTCGTGCGAGAAGCAAAGGAATGCGAGGCGGGAGCCGTCCGGTGCCCAATTCAGTGCCCAGGGAAGTCTGCTCCGCTCTTCGTGAAGAACCGCGACCCGTTCTTTTTTGGCGAGATCAAACGCCGTAATTTTCAGGCCCAGGAGTGGCTCTTTCTTCTCGCCCACCGGTTCCGTGGTGTTCACGAGGCACGCCACGCGCGCCCCGTCCGGCGACAGGGCCGCGGTGTTGAGCCATTCTCCGGTTCGTGTCCAATCCCCTGCAAACGAGTAAGTGGCCAGAACCTCGCTGATCCGGCCGCTCGCCGACACCTTGCACAGTGCCTGCGATGTCACCGACCAACCTTTCAGGTACCCCAAGCGCTCCTCGCCGATGGTGAGGAACCAGCCGTCTGCGGACCAGCCCACAACCTTATGGTTCTTCGGCAGGTTCAGTGCAATCGTTGTGCCCGCGGCCAGATCGATCAGCACGTGCTCGTACACGGGCGTCGAGAACAGAGGGTACTTGAGCCGGCACCCGACGGCGCGTCTCCCGTCCGCCGACCAGGCGACGATGGGCGGTACATCGCTGGACGCAAAAAGCGCCTCGCCCCCCTTCGCGACCTTCACCGGAGCAACCGCCGGCGGCGCGCCAGGGGTCAGCAGGTACAGCCCCTTACGGGTTTCGAGCGGGAGCCGGCCGTCGGGGGCTACCCGGCCGCACAGACCGAACGCCTCGGCCCGCAAGGCACGAATACCCTGGCCCGACGAAAAGCCGAGCGAGAGCGATTGCGTCGGCATGTCCGCTCCAGCCTTCACCGCGTCCGCCGCGGTGACCCGCGCCACCTCGGTGCCGTCCGGCTTCAGGAACCGGACGTGCCCGCCGAACCGCAGCACCAGCCGCGACTCGTCTGCCGGCCGCGGGGCCGGGGCGGGCGCCGGGCCCGGTTTGAACGGTTCCGCGCCCAGCCCGAGCGTGACGCCCACCAGCAGCATACACGCGGCCAGCTTCCACTTCAGCGCAGACCCTTGTGCCATGATCGCCTCCGTCAGTTCCGTGACGCTCGCGGACGGGCAATCGGAGATGGGTGAGAGCGCCGCCGCGTCGGGCGCTAGCGCGCCGAGTGCCGCCGCACCCGCGGCCGCCCCGACGCCCCGGCGCCGGAGCCGCTCGGCGAGTAACCGTCGTGCGGTCGAGAGCCGACTGTACACGGTTCCGACCGGCATCCCGAGCTGGCGCGCGACGACCGCCTGGGACTCGCCCCGCAGGTCACACGCGACGACCAGGGCGCGGTACCGTTCGGGCAGTTCGGCCAGCGCGTCGGCCACCGCGGCCCGGGTGTCGAAGTCCGGTTCCGGTTCGCACCCGCCGACCTCGGGCGGCGCCGCCGTCAGCGACTCGCGTGCGCACCGCCGGGCGGACCGCCGCCGGGCCGCGCGGGCGGTGTTCACCGCCACCCCGAACAGCCACCCGCCCACCGCGCCCGGCGGGTCCAGCTCGCCGGCCTTGCGGGCCAGCACCAGGAACGCGGCCTGGAACGCGTCCTCGGCGTCGTGCCGGTGCCGGGTGATCCGCCGGCACACCGCCGACACCATCGGCCCGTGCCGGCGCACCAGTTGGGCGAACGCGTCCGGGTCGCCGGTGGCGCCGAACCGGGTGACCAGTTCGCCGTCGGCCAAATCGGCGCGAGCCGCCCGGCGCGCCCGGGTGACGGCCGCGGTCAGTACGCTCTGCGACATTCCCTTGCCTCCGAGGGCCGGCGTCGTGCCGGCCCACCGTATATTGGCGCCCACCCATCCGCCCCTTCGATGAGTGGGGAAAAAATGTCCGCGTACCGCCGCGGAGCCCGAAGAGGCAAATTACCCGGTCGGACCGTCCGTTCGCCAGCCGAGATGCGGAACGCGGTTTGAAGGCGCGGCGTTGTGGGCGCGATCGGAGTGCTGTACCATCGAGTCGGTCGAACGAGGGGCGAACCGATCGCGTTTGGGGGCGAACATGTACCTCAGAGCAATATTCGCAACGGCGGTAGCGGTCGCGACCGCAAGTACGGGAGTTACAAGAGCCGCAGACACGGCCCCGGTGCCGCGAGCGGTCAACGACATCTGGTTCCCAACGCCCCGGGCTCGCACGCCTCAAGACCACGATGAACCGCTCGCGGCCGCGCCCCCGAGCGCGTTTCCGGGACTCGTCTTCGTAGCCCCGAGATTCGACCGCACCGAGGACGGGGACCAGTTCTCCGAGCGGTACGAAAGGGCCTTGCAGAAGGTGCTGCCGCGGTTAATGGGTAAGCAGAGTCTCCAGATCCTCCCGACCGACGACGAACATGGGCGGCTCCTTAAAGCCCAACTGAACCAAGGAATCCAGGAGCACTGGTGGGAAACCCGGCCGATCGACATTAGCGGTACCGAGCCACCGTTTACCCCCGTCATCGAGTGCCTGACGGACATGCGGGTCGCCGCGCAGCGCCTGTGGGCCGGTCAGCCGAACGAGCTTGCCCCGTGGCTCGAGGAGTTCGTCGTGGCGGCCAAGCACTGGGAGAGCTACACCCGTTTGCGCGCCGAAATCGGTGCCCTCGCACCGGACCGCCTTTACTACGTCACGCGGCACCGACTCCGGGCCGAAGCCGACCTGTGGAAGGTGAAGAACGGGGCCAAAGGCCGCGCCGCGCCGCCGGCGGCGAATCAAGGCGACAAGGGGAAAGTAGCTGGCGGCGAGTGGCTCGGCGAGAAAACGCTTCCTCCGAGCTTGTTCCCGAGCGTTGTGCTCCCTCCGCCGCCCGACAAGGGCGACCCGAAATGGGACGAAAAGCGAGCCGAACAGTTCGCGAAGCGATGCCCGCGGCTGAACGGCAAAAGCGGCCCGAGCGTTGAGGTCGGCGACGGCACGTTTGAGAAACTGCTCAAGGCGCGAGTGCATCAGGGACTACTTCAGCTCAGGTGGTACTGGACCGGAGGCCGCGGAGCCGGCCCCGACGAGTACTCGCTGCGCTGCGATTGCCTCGACGACACCGCTTTGGCGCTCGTCGAATTGTTGGGACCAGAGCCAAAGGAACTCGCCCCCTGGCTCGAGGAATTGTTGGTCGATGCAAAGGAATTTGAACGGCACACGCAGCTCCGTGTCGAAGCCGGCGCGCTGCGGCCGTCGCGCCTCAACCAAGTCACTCGCACCCGGCTGAAAATCGAAGCGGAGCTGTGGAAGGTCAAGAACGCGAAGTAGCCCGACCCGGCGACGTTATTCCCGACTGCCAGCATTCACGCTGACATGGACGTTGTTGGTGTGCGCTCGTTCCCGATCGCCACGAATCTACTCAATCAGCTCAGCGGTGTTTTGGCTCAACTGGCGCGGTGGCGTCTCGTTCACTCCGCAGTGAGGCGGTTGCAACGAGAGAGGAAGCGAAGTGGGGCGCGGTACACGCTCGGGCGGCCGATGCGCCCGAACGTGTGCGTAGTTGGTCCACCCGAACCGGGGAAACACGGGCGCAGGGCGGTCTCACCCGGTCCGGGCGGTGTTCCGAAGGCGAACCGGAACCTGGCTGCATGTGTTTTGGTAAACCCGGCTGGGCGGGCCGGGTCAATCGCGGGCGAGACCGCAGGGCGATCAGGGCGAGTGGGCGATACGGCGAGTGCGATACGGAAAGTCATAGCAGGCCACGTGCCGTTGTTGTGGTTATCGCATCCATTCGCCACAAGTCGCGATTGAGAAGCACCTTATCGAAATTGCCTCGAAGTCCCAACCGGTTCCGGTTGCGTCCGAATACCCGACAGGGGCTCTGGAGGTGTCGATATTTTCCACTAATAGCGTTTGCTTCCGACACCGGTGTGGGCTATTATTCCTTTAGACCGGCCGCGGCAGCCACACTGAATGGGCGACAGTGTGACAGCTTGCGGCCGGTCCTTTTTTGCGCCGCTCAAAACTCGCGAATCTCCACCTTGTACCCCTGCTGACGCAGGCGGATCGCGATCACCTTGGCCTCGACGTGCAACCGGTAAACGCCGTGGCTCTGCCACCCCTGCGAGCCTCGCAGCACCAGCACTTCAAAGCGGTGGTGCGGTAGCAACGGCGGGAGTGACGCTTCGGCGGTGGTGGGCGTGGCAACCATCGCCGTCAGTGTGCTCGTGGTGAATACGGCTGACAGGATCAGTTTGCGGATCACGGTCGGTCTCCTCGTCAGGGTCGAGGTCCGTTCGGCCCTTCCATCCGAAGAACGATCCGGAACGTGAGCGTTGCGCGCGCGGGGGCGATTTCGCCCCGGTTCGCGGTGCTCAACAGACGGTTCGGTTGCTGGCGTCTGTTTTGGGTTGATGTCTTTGTGGCCCGGACGCACCGACCCGCGCAACCTCCGGGCGGTAAATCAGGAGCAGGGGCGTCCACTCCGGCCCCAACCCGAACTCCGAGTGCAGGACCGTGCCGGGCGCCACAGGTTCAGTTACCACTCGTACCACTCCGGTGCCAACCCCTGTTCCCACGTCCGCGGCGTTGGCACGTCCACTCGCTTCACACGCTGTCTGCCGCCCTCCCCGGCGGAACCCTGCGCCTTTCACCGACCCGCCGATCAGGGCCAGCATCGCCCCGCAATAAGGGCTTCTCTCCATTAAGGGAATTTGCGCACCAAGCAGATTGAGCCAAAATTCTGCTTGACAATTGCACCCTCTGTGAGAACATAGGGGCGCCAACTGAACCAACGTGACTTTCTCAACGCTCAGGAGGTTGTCTCGTGCGCACGTCTTTTCGCCCGAACTTGGAACCCCCTCGACCCGCGTGAGTTGCCGTCGGTAACGCCCTTCACATTCACGCTCACCACTGGTACCGTGGTGAGTGGGACATTTAACTATGACGGGACGGTTGTGGACTCAGCCCTCGCGTCGCAGCAGGTACCGGCGTCGGACGTGACAGTGGCGCTGAACGGTCAGGCGGCACTCGTGGTGGAACTGGTCGCGCCGGTGGCGACGTTCGCGCAAGGGCAATTGGAAGCGGTGTCGCTGATCGCGGTGGCCGTTGCAGGCGACGTAGCCGCCATCATCGACACGGCCGGAACGCTCTCACCGGTCTCCGTGACGAACCCCGCACCTCCGCTCAACCCGATCACGCCGCCGGTGCCAGGAGTTGGTCCCATCGATTGGCAGGCGATGTTGACCTCGTATGGCATCAAGATCGCTACCCTCGATTCGCTAGCGACCCAAATCGTAAGCGAGATGCAGCGCTTCGACGGTTTGGAGGCGCTGATTAAGGACCTGCGGATCAAAGCCCGATTCGCTGCGACGCCTGAAGAACGCCTCGGGTTTACCATGTTCGCCGACGCGTACCTCGACCAACTGCTCGGTTCGTCCCAACGCCTCGCAAATCTCACCTCGCAGTACGGTGAACTCTACCTGACGGCAGCGGCACAATTCGCGTTCCTTGAAGGCGCTTTGCCCGCCGAGTTGCGGGCTTTCCTTGTCCCACCCCCGGAGTTGCCCGAGGTGCCCTCGCTGTACTATGCCCCCCTGAGCGGCCTCGTCTGATCAATCTCGTGCAACTTCGAGGATTACGATCGTGAGCTGCATACTACTGAAAATGGCTCTCGGGCTAGCGCTCTTGGGAGAGCCGAGAGATACTCACCCGCGGTTACCGTTTTCTCGTGTTCTCCCGAATCCACAGCAGTTGCAAACCGACGGTACTCAGCGCGCGCTCAAGAGCTTCCGTGAACTGCTCCAGATTACGGAGCAGGATCGGAAGGAACTCGAACGTCGGACCGGCGAAGACAACAGCCGAACGATCGAGATCCTTCGGCGGAACGAAGAAGACCTGAAGCGACAGATCGCACGCCTTGAGCAGCAACGGGTCGCCCCGCCGAAACCCGCCATGCCGTTCCCGCGGCCCGGAGATGTCCGACCCAAGCCACCGGTCCGCGACTGACACCATCTTCGAGCGCCCGCCTCTTCGGGAGCGGGCGTTCTCATTTCCAGTCAGTACTCGGCGTTGCCGGGGGTGCGCGGGAACGGGATCACGTCGCGGATG
The DNA here is from genome assembly GCF_034097035.1 of Gemmata algarum. Lineage (NCBI taxonomy): Bacteria > Pseudomonadati > Planctomycetota > Planctomycetia > Gemmatales > Gemmataceae > Gemmata > Gemmata algarum. The sequence continues at coordinate 16,877 of NZ_JAXBLV010000181.1, read as the reverse complement.
TTCGCCATCCCGCTCAGGAACAGGATCGTCCGCTCGAGCCCCAGCCCGAACCCCGAGTGCGGTACCGTGCCGTAGCGGCGCAGGTCGAGGTACCACTGGTAGCCCTCGGGCGCAAGCCCCTGCTCCCGCATCCGCGATTCGAGCACGTCCAGGCGCTCCTCGCGCTGGCTGCCGCCGATGATCTCGCCCACCCCGGGCACCAGCACGTCCATCGCGCGCACGGTCTTCCCGTCGTCGTTCACCTTCATGTAGAAGGGCTTCAGCGTGCGCGGGTAATCGTACAGGATCACCGGGCACTTGAAGTGCTGCTCGGCCAGGTAGCGCTCGTGCTCGCTCTGGAGGTCCACGCCCCACGCCACCGGGTACTCCCACGTCTTGCCGCTCTTCAGCAGGATGTCCACGCCCTCCGTGTACGACACCCGCTTGAACCCGTTGTTGAGCACGTTCTCCAGCTTTTCGAACAGCCCCTTGTTGTTCTCCAGCTTCTCGGCGAAGAACTTGAGGTCTTCGAGGCAGTGCGTCATGGCGTCGGAGATGATCCGCTTCAGGAACGCCTCCGCGAGGTCCATGTTGTCCGCGAGGTCGTAGAAGGCCATCTCCGGCTCGATCATCCAGAACTCCGCGAGGTGCCGCGGGGTGTTCGAGTTCTCGGCGCGGAAGGTGGGGCCGAAGGTGTAGATCTTCCCCAGCGCGCACGCGAACGCCTCGCCCTGGAGCTGCCCGCTCACCGTCAGGTACGCCGGCTTGCCGAAGAAGTCCTGCTTGTAGTCCACCTTGCCGTCGGCCTTCGGCGGCGCGTCCGGGTCGATGGTGCTGACGCGGAACATCGCGCCGGCGCCCTCGCAGTCGCTGGCGGTGATGACCGGGGTGTGGACGTAGTAGAACCCGCGCTCGTGGAAGAACTGGTGGATCGACATCGACACCTGGTGCCGCACGCGGGCGACGGCCCCGAGCGTGTTGGTGCGGGGCCGCAGGTGCGCGATGCCGCGCAGGAACTCGAAGCTGTGCCCCTTCTTCTGGAGCGGGTACGTGTTCACGTCGGCGTCGCCGATCAGCTCCACGCTCGCCGCGAGCACCTCCGTGGCCTGCCCCTTGGCGGGCGACGCCTTCACCTCGCCGTCGATGCGGACGCTGGCCCCGGTGGGGAGGTGCTTCACCACCGACTCGTAGTTGGCGAGCTCGCCCGGGGCCACCACCTGCACGTTGCCCTGGCACGAGCCGTCGTTCAGTTCGATGAAGCTGAACCCGCCCTTCGAGTCGCGCCGGGTGCGCACCCAGCCCTGGAGCCGGACGTGCCGGCCGACCGCTTCGGCCCGGCGGGCGTCGGAAACGCTGATCTTGTCCACAGATTTGCTCCCTGCTTCGGAACTGCTGTCGGTAGTGTAGCCGTCGGGCGCCCCGGCGTTCAGCGCCGGGCGTTGCGGCGCCGCACCGGCGCCGGCAATAATGGCTGAAACAGACCGAGGGGGAACGCCGATGCCGTGGATCCAAACGGTCCCGCCGGATCAGGCCGACGCCGCGCTGCGGGCGGTGTACGAGTCCGTGTACGCGCTGTACCCGCCGGAGTACGGGCCGCCGGTGCCGGCGCTGGCGCGGCCCGGCGGCGCGGCCGACGGCGTCGTGGCCGCGCACAGCCTGATCCCCGAAGCGATGCGCCACATGATGTCGGGGCTGGCGGTGATGATGCAGCCGCACCTGCCGCTCACCCGGCGGCAGCACGAGATGATCGCGTCCGTGGTGTCGGCCCGGAACCGGTGCTTCTACTGAACGGAGAGCCACACCGAGTTCCTTCGTCGGGTGAGCCTCGACGACGAACTCGCCGCCGAGTTGCGGCGGGACCACACGCGGGCGAACCTGCCCGACGCCGACCGCGCGATGCTCGACTTCGTGGTGAAATTGACCGAGGCGCCGCACACCCACACCCGTGAGGACGTGGAGAAGCTGCGCGGGGCCGGGTTCGATGACGTGGGGGTGTCGCAGATCACCATGATCGCGGCGTTCTTCAACTACATCAACCGCGTGGCCGACGCGCTGGGGGTCGGCAAGCCCGACGAATAACGCCCGTGGGACCGCGTCGGGCCGGCGCGCGGGCGACCGGCCGCGGCCCGTCAATCAGGTCGGCGATTAAATCGCCGGCCTCCACGTGCCACCTTCGGAAGCCTGGATCCGGGCGAAGCACTGATCGGCGAGCGCACCGGCGATCTCGGGCGTCAGGCCGGCCCAGTGCCGCGCAATTCGGGAGAGGTCGGCGCGCGTCACGGGCAACGCGCCCAGCCACAGCTCGGCCTTTTGGTCGGGCTCCCGGGACTGGAACTGGAGCGGCTTTTGACCGCCTTCGGTCAACCACGTTAAGAACTCGACGGTCTGCGTGTCTTCCACGTTGTCCCCTCGTTGGCGCGTCGCGGCTGGGTCATGCTACCACGGGGCGCGCCGAACGCGGCCGATATTCCGCCAAGTTGCGGCGAGCCGTCTTAACGGCTCGCCGTTCTGCCCCCGGAGAAAAATTTTTAAGCCCGAAAGATTATGCGCGCAAACCCTACCATTTTGAGTACGATTAGTGTAGGCGGTACTTTCCGCCTGTGTTCGCTGGAGGCCCGACCGGGCCTGGGGGCGTGACCGTGGCAATGAATCTGTATGTGGGCAACATGTCGTTCTCGACCACCGAGGACGAGCTCCGGGAGCTGTTCTCCCAGTACGGCACCGTGACAAAAGCGCAAATCGTCATGGACCGCGAAACCGGGCGCCCCCGGGGGTTTGCGTTCGTCGAAATGAGCGATGGTGGCGATCAAGCCATCCAGGCGCTCAACGGCACGCAGGTCGGCGGGCGTAGCCTGACCGTCAACGAGGCCAAGCCCCGTGAGGGCGGTGGCGGCGGCGGCCGTGGTGGGTACGGCGGCGGTGGTGGTGGCGGCGGACGTGGTGGGTACGGCGGTGGAGGTGGGTACGGCGGCGGTGGCGGCGGTGGCCGACGCGGCTACTGAACCGGGGGCCGGACGCGCCGCGCCCGGCTTCAATTGCTACTCAACACCCATCTCGGTTGTGACTGCCGCCCGGGCGCATTGGCCGCCTCAGGCGGGCGCAGATCAGAACGGCCGTTCTTTCTTAACCGGCTTACCGAGCGCCGCCTTCTTAATCGCGCGCAGCCGGTTCGCTTCCTTCCGGGTTCGCAACTCGCACGGCTTGACGTAGTACTCGTGAGCGCGAACCTCCCGCTTGAGCCCGCTACGCTCGACCAGCTTCTTGAACCGTCGCAGGGCGGCACCGATCGGTTCCCGATCGTGCACCCGCATTCGCAAACCCATTACGCCTCCTGGTAAAGACTACCGCCGAATCACGTTACCGATCCGCGATCGGTAAGCCACACGAACACGTCCGATCGTTTCCACCACGTGCCCGCGTGAAATACGTGAGCGCGGGGCCATCGGCCTTAACGACGCTTGCTTCGTAGGTAAGCCCGCTGCTCATCCGGCCAGTAATAGCGGCTCTGGTGGGGCGGCGTCGGGATGACCAGCTCAAGGGCCTTGAGCAGTTCCGCCGAGCAGGTGAGCGTCCCGGCCTGTTGGTCGTAGACCACGAAGAGGGAGTAGTCCTGGGGGTGAACCAGGACACTCGAGAGCGGGTCGCGCCATCGCCATCCGCGGTCGAGCATCGCCAAAACCTGTTGCTCGGCGCTGAGAGAATCTTTCGATTTCACGACGATACTCGCGAGTTGTGGGCAATCGTAATGTATGGATTGCTTCCCTCATTCGCTGGGAATAATCCCGTCGATGGATCGATAGTTGAACGCGCGTCTTGCGGGGCGCAGGTCGGGTCCGCGGATCACTGGCGCGAGGTCGAGACGTGCGCCGGTTGCCTCCGGCACGCATCTGACCAAATTCCTTGATCGCTTCCCGATGGTACCTTCTGCGGTCGCCCCGCCGCCTCATAATGGGTGATGATACCGGCTCAAGGGATCACTTCCGCCAGACCGCCAAAGATCCCCCCGATCTTTCGCGAATCTCAGCTTCGGGCACGCAGTGTGCGGCACTCTCTGGTTCGCCCGGGAGACATCGTGATGCCTACGGACAACAAGTCGCCAAACAACGACGGCATCGGCGCCACCCCTCAACGGGAGTGGGAGTCGCCAGAAGGCGTGTTCGCCCGCATCCGTGCCGTTGCTTGTGACATCGGGGAGCGCGTGCGGAAGGCGCTGGGGCGCGACGATGACACCCGACCGCCCGGGTTTAACGGCCTCATGCTGGTCGCGTGAATCGTCGGCAACTCTCCCGCGCCCGGGCCGTCTGCGCGTTGCTACTGGCGTAATGCCGCGCCCAGCCCTGACACCGGGTCCGTCGCCCGTTCCGGGTTACGGCGACTTGCGAATGTCGGGTTCGCTGGCCGACGGTGATGTTTCGCACCCACCGGGCCTCGGTCTGATGGTACCCGCTCGCACCCTGGGCAGAAACAGTTTCATACCGAATCCAGTCGTTTCAAGTTGATATGGCGTGCTCCGCACGGGTCTTTGAGTGTGGTCCGCTCACTCCGTGAGCGGTTGCCCCGGGTATCGGATGGGCGTGGCGCATAGCAACCGGGTCTGCACGCCTGGGCAGCGAATCGGACCTGCGGGCCGACCGCTCACGGAGTGAGCGGACCACACTCAATGGGCAGGACCAAGCTGCACGAACTGGAAACGACTGAAAGCCGATTGAAGAGTAACAACTTCCTGTGGCTGGCTGAGGGCCGTTGCGCGTTTGGGTCTGGGTAGTCGGAGCAAACCCCTCTCCCCTTGGGGGAGGGGTTTCGTAGCCCGCCTCGTTACACACGGAACGGCCCTGGTAGTTGGCCTCTGTGAGGCGGGCTACAGAACACGGCGCGGAGACTCATCAACCGGATTCGGTCGTCAGTCCACATAGGGGTCCGCGCCGAGGTCCTGGAGCATCTCCTGGCGCTGCTTGTCGTAGTTCATCAGGTCGAGCCGCTGGCGGTAGTGCCGCGCCTCGACGCGCTTTTGCGCCTGGCGGAACAGCGGGGCGTATGCGTTCCAGTCGCGGTTCCCGCCGGCCTTCCCGAGCTGCAACAGCTCGCGCTGCTTCGCGACCCCCAGGCCCTCGAGCAACTGGTCCTCGAGCGAGAGCATGAACTGCGCGCTGCCCGGGTCGCCCTGGCGCCCGGCGCGGCCGACGAGCTGCCGGTCGATGCGCTCGGCCTCGTGCCGCTCGGTGCCGATCACGTGCAGCCCGCCCTTCTCGGCCACCCCCGGCCCGAGCTTGATGTCGGTGCCCCGCCCGGCCATGTTGGTGGCCACCGTCACCTTGCCCGGCTGCCCGGCCGCGGCCACCACCTCTGCCTCGTTCTCGTTCTGCTCGGCGTTGAGCACCTGATGCGTGACGCCCACCGCGGTCAGCTTCGCGCTGATCTTCTTCGACGCCTCCACGGTGCGGGTGCCGATCAGCACCGGGCGGCCGACCGCGAGCATCTCCTGCGTCTTCGCGACCACCGCGTCGAACCGCGCCTCCTCGGTCGGGAACACGAGGTCCGGCATGTTGTCGCGGCGGTTCGGCTTGTTGGTGGGCACCTTGGTGGTCCACCGCCGGTACACCTTGCGCATCTCCCAGAAGTTCGGCAGCAGCGTCCCGGACATGCCTGCGAGCTTGGTGTACAGGCGGTAGAAGTTCTGGAACGTGATCTGCGCGGCGTGCGAGCTGGGCATGTTGATCTGCACCTGCTCCTTGGCCTCGACCGCCTGGTGCAGCCCGTCCCGCCAGTGCCGGTCGGGCATCGGGCGGCCGGTGCCCTCGTCGATGATGACGATCTTCTTCTCGGCGTTCACCATGTAGTGGTGGTCGCGCATGAACCGGTGGTGCGCCTGGAGCCCGCGCTCGACCGCCTCGAGCAGCTTGTCCATCGCCTTGGCGTGCTTACCGGTGGGCGGGTTCGAGTACCGCACGAGGTGCTTGCCCGCGTCGGTCAGCTCGACCTTGTCCTTCTTCGCGTTCATCACGAAGTGCTCGTCGCGGCGCATCTCGCGGGCGAGCTTGTCGGCCCACTTGAACACCACCTGCTCGTCGGGCTCGGCGGCCCGGGTCGGGTTGGCGATGATGAGCGGGGTCTTGGCCTCGTCCACGAAGATGCTGTCGGCCTCGTCCACGATGGCGTAGTGCAGGGGCCGCTGGACCCGCGGGTCCAGGCGCCCCGCGCCGCCGGTCCACGCCGCCCAGAAGGGGGCCGCGTTGGCCTGCCCGCCGCGGAGCTTCAGCCGGTCGCGCAGGAAGTCGAACCCGAACTCGGCCGCGGTGCCGTAGGTGATGTCGGCCTTATACGCGGTCACCCGGGCGCTCTCGTCCATCTTCTGCTGGAGCACCCCAACGGACATGCCGAGCTTCTGGTACACCGGCCCGATCCACTCGGCGTCGCGCTTGGCGAGGTAGTCGTTGACGGTGGTGACGTGGACGCCCTTGCCGGACAGCGCGTTCAGGTACGCCGGGGCCGACGCGCTGACCGTTTTACCTTCCCCCGTGGAGAGCTCGACCAGCCCGCCGAAGTGCATCACCGTGCCGGCCGCGAGCTGCACGTCGAACGGCCGGATGTTGAGGGTGCGCTGGATCGAGATGGAGACCAGCCCGAACGCCTCCGGGAGCAGCTTGTCGAGGTCCCACTTGCCGCGGGCCTTGCCGCGCAGCTCCATGCTGAGTTCGATCAGCTTCTCGTCCGACACGTCCGCGTGCAGCTTCTCGTAGTACCGGATTTTGGGGATCATCAACGCGGCCTTCGCGAGCCGGCGGGTCCACGGGGTCCCGACCCGCGAAACGGCGCTGTTGACGGACCACGACCCGAGCCGCCCGGGCGTGTTCTCAATCTTCCGCGGGGCTTCGTGCGGCAGTTCGACGGCACCCATGCGCGTACCTCGGCGAGCGTTGATTCCCCGTTTAGCATACGGCGTAATCCGGCGGACCGCTACCGCGGCAGTGGCTCCCCACCCCTCCCGATCCGAAGCCGCGGCGGGGCACGTTTTGCGGCCCGGTGCCATCAGCCGGATAGGGTGAGGTGCCCTTCGCGCGGCGGAAGGCCGGACGACCGACGGGCACCGCGACCGGTTTTGGCGTTTTCCGCTCGCGCGGGTCTGTAACGGGGGGTACAGTGCGACACAAGTGCCGTTCGACTAGTCAACGACGGGACATTCGCTGGCGTCGGACTACCGATTCGCTACCGGTTCGCTGGGCGCCCGCTACCACCGAATCGTGCCCTCAAAACCCGGATAACACGCCCGTGCGAACGGAGGTTGGCTTAGGAGCGATTCAGGTGCGGCATCGCAACCTGTTAATGTGGAAAGTTTTGCGATGAATCGGTCCGGTAGAGCGGTTTCACCCGCGCGGATGAGAGCAGAGGCGCGACTGGTCCGTTGAGGGTCGCTCGAACTTCCAGAACGACGACACAGAGGAAATACCCCGGGTGCCAGCGGGAGCGTGATTGCGTCCGCGATCTGAATGGCACCGGAGCGGTTCACCGGACGGCGAGTTGGACCAGTACCACCGCGAGCAGCCCCAAGCTGATGACGCCGTTGACGTGGAAGAACGCGCGGTTCACGCGGGTCAGGTCGTCCGGGCGGACCAGCCAGTGCTCGTAAGCCAGGAGCGCCCCCACGGCCCCCAGGCCCGCCAGGAAGACGCCCCCGAGGTGCGGCGACGCGAAGTACAGCCCCACCAGCAGCGCGAACATGACCGCGTGGCACCCGGCGGCGATGCGGAGGCTCCGGGGGATGCCGAACCGGGCGGGAACGCTGTGCAGCCCGGCGTCCTTGTCGAACGCGGCGTCCTGGCAGGCGTAAAGGATGTCGAAGCCCGCGACCCAGAACCCGACCGCGCCGCCGAGCAGGAGCGGCACGGTCATTTCGGTGAAACCCCGGATCGCGACCCACGCCGCCACCGGGGCGAGCATGAGCGCGACCCCGAGCCAGAAGTGGGCGAGGCTGGTGAACCGCTTGGCGAGCGAGTAGCCCATTACGAACAGCAGCGTCGGGAGCGCCAGATACAGCGGCCACGGGTTGGCCGGCTCGCGGAGGTCGAAAATGAGGGTAGAGGCCACGAAGCCCACACAGCAAATGAGGGTAAACAGCCACACGGTCCCGACCGTCAGCGTGCCGGCGGGCAGGTGGCGCCCGGCGGTGCGAGGGTTGCGGGCGTCGATGTGCCGGTCGGCGACGCGGTTGAACGCCATCGCGGCGCTGCGCGCGAACACCATGCACAGCAGGACGCCGACGAGGTCTTCCCAGCGGAACGGCTCGTCCCGCCACGCGAGCGCCGCCGACAGGGCGGCGAACGGCAGCGCGAAAACGGTGTGGCTGAACCGGATCAGTTCCAGCAGCTTGCGTGTGGCGGTGAGCATGGTGTCAGGTTTCGCGACTCGCCGCCGGGTTTCAACCCCGGCCGCCGAAGAACGAACCGCGTCCGCGCCGGAACCGCAACCCGATGAAAGGTCCGGTCCGACCGGCGGTTTGATCTGGTACGCAGTGTGCAAGTAGAATGGAACCGGCTGTCCTTTCCCCGTGAATCGAAAGCACCTCATGCGCGTTCTCACCGCGATTCCCGTTTATAACGAGGCCAAGCACGTTCGCGAGGTCCTCGCGGAGGTGCGGCAATATACGCCCGACATCCTGGTCGTGAACGACGGCTCCACCGACGGCACCGCCGAATTGCTCGACCGCGAGCCCGGCCTCTTGCGGATCGACCACCCGCAGAACCGCGGGTACGGGGCGGCGCTGATCTCGGCGTTCGCGTTCGCCCGCGCGAGCACGTTCGACGTGTTGGTCACGATGGACTGCGACGGCCAGCACCAACCCGAGCGCATCTCGGTGCTCCTGGAAGCGATTCACGACTGCGACATCGTGTCCGGCTCGCGCTACTTCCGCGACTTCCGCCAGGACACCCCGGCGCCCACCGACCGCCGGTTCATCAACGCCACCATCACGCGCGAGATCAACGCGAAGTACGGCTTCAACCTGACGGACACGTTCTGCGGGTTCAAAGCGTACCGCCGCGAGGCGCTGGAGAAGCTGAACATCACCGAGCGCGGCTGGGGGATGCCGCTGCAACTGTGGGTGCAGGCCGCCCGCCAAGAACTGCGGGTGAAAGAAATCGGGGTGCCGCGGTTGTACCTGGACCCGAACCGGGCGTTCGGTGGGGTGATGAACGACCCCGAACAACGGCTCGCGTACTACCGCGCGGTGCTCGCGTCCGCGGAACGCGACGAACTGCCCGCGGCCCGCGCGGCGGCGTGCTGTCCGTGCCCGGGGACGCGCTGATGCGGCACCGGTTTCGCGCCCCGAAGGCCGACGGCGAGGTTTTGGCCGAACCGGGCTTCGACGCCGTTCCGGGGCTGGTCGAAGCCAACCGCGCGCGCCTCGATCGCGCTGATGTGGTTGTCGGCGGGTTGTCGCTTCACGAGCTGCGGGCGTTGGCGCGACGCGAGGCGCTGGATCAGGCGGGCGGAACGGGCGACGGCCCGCTGCTGCTCGCGGGTCACCAGCCCGAGCTGTCGCACCCGGGCGTGTGGGTCAAGAACTTCGCGCTCAACGGCCTCGCCCGGCGGCTCGGCGGCGCCCCGCTCAACCTGATCGTCGATAACGACACGCTCAAGAGCACCGCGATTCGTTTCCCGGTACTACGTGACCACGACCCGGCTTCCGTTCACTTTCAGGCACTGAACTTCGACACGCTTGCGGGCGAAGTTCCTTACGAGGACCGCACGGTTCACGACGGCGAACAGTTCCGCACGTTCGCGGAGCGAGCCGCCCCGCTGTGGGCCGATTGGGGCTACGAGCCGCTACTGGCGAAGCACTGGGCGGGCGGTACGAACGTGGGCGAGGCGTTCACGGCGATGCGCGTGGGGCGCGAGCGGGCGTGGGGCTGTCGCAACCTCGAACTGCCGATCAGCCGGTTGGCGCGAACGGACGCGTTCGCCCGCTTCGCCCGTCACGTCCTCGGCGATCTGCCGCGGTTTCGTGCGGCGTACAACGCGGCGATTCGCGCCTACCGGGTCGCGAATCGCGTTCGTAGCGCGAACCACCCGGCGCCGGAGTTGGCGGAGGGCGAAGGCCCGTTCTGGGTGCGCACCGGCGCCGGCCGGCGGCAGCGCGCGACACCCGCGAGCGACACGAGCGAGCTGCGCCCACGGGCGCTCACGCTAACGCTTTTTGCCCGGGTATGCTTGGGCGATTTCTTCATCCACGGGATCGGCGGCGGGAAGTACGACGAGGTCACCGACGACATCATTCGCGACTACTTCGGCATCGAGCCGCCCGCGTATCAGGTGCTGTCCGCGACCTTGCATTTGCCGCTCCCCGCGTTTCCGTCCACCGCTCGTGACTTGCAGGCCGCGGAACGCCGGGTACGTGATCTGCGCTGGAACCCGCACGCGCGTCCGGATGCGCCGGCCGACCTCGTGCGCGAACACGCGCGGCTCGCGGCGTCGGAGCCACCTTACGGTGATCACGCGGCGCGGCGCGAGTGGTTCCGGGCGCTGCAACGGGTGAAGGAAGGGCTACGGGAAGCTGCGACGACTGGAGTGTCCGCTGCCGCAGCCGAAGTGAAACGCATCCGGAGCGAGGTCGAGGCGAACGCGATCCTCCGGCGCCGCGACTACCCCTGGGTGCTGTACCCCGAAGACACCTTGCGGCCGTTTCTGACCGGTGCGGGCGAACGCGCGCGCGGAAGTTAAAACGCCGGCGGCCGGAACCTCAGTGGCTCCGGCCGCCGGCGCTGTCTGATCTCGCAAGCCATCGATTTACGGCTTTTTCTCGTCAACCATCTTCTTGGTAGCGGCCACGATCTCGGCGACCTTCTCGTCGGTCAACTCGTCCGTCTTCAGGCTCCACCGCTGCACGATCCGCAACCGGTTGTAGATGATGATCGTGACCGGCGCCGTCTCCTCGATCTTGAACGCGGTCACGGCGCCGGACTTGTCGGCCGCCAGCCCGAACGGCACCTTGTTCGCGCGGACCTTGCAGGCGTACTCCTGCACCAGCTTGACCTTGTCCGCCCGCCTCTCGTCGTGCGGGAACTCCAGGTCCACCGCGACCTTCTGTTCGCTCCCGTCCTCGCCCTTCACGGTGACGGCTTTGGTGCCCCCCTCGAGCCAGAGGAACATCACGAACGCGGCCAGCTTGTCCGCTTGGTACGTCGTCAGCAAGCCGTCGCGGGGCCGCACGTCCCGGACCTTCTCGTTCTTGTTCTCGTGGTCCAACTCTCGGAGCAGTTTGCCGAGCCCGGACTCGGCGTCGAGGCGGCCGGCGTCCGCACGCACGAAGACGGCCACCACCGGCGCCAGCCCGTACTCGCTGACCAGGTCGTGCATCTTCCCGCTGCGGTCCCGCGGGTCGCGGTCGCCGTCGTTGACCTTGTCCTCGTCCTTGGCCTTTTCGCCCAGCGCGAGCGCGGCACACTCCGGCCACCCGTCGCCGGTATCGAGCCGGTGCTTGGTTTTGAGCGAGAACCGGTTGTCCACCACGAGCTGGGCGCGGAACGTGGACGGGACCACGTTTTCGGCCTTCGCACCGCGCTTCGGCTCCTGGGCCTGTGCGAGCGCGAACCCGGCGACCAGTCCGCCCAGCGCGACCGCCAATCGAATGCTCATCCGCTCCTCCCGAGTCCGCCGCCAGGGCGCCACACGATACGTTCAGCCTGACAGCCGCCGCCGGTCCCGTCAAGCGGGCGGCGCGGGCGGTGCGGGAAGTTTCTCCCGCGCCGGTACGAGTTTGTGGCGCGTAGCACGTGCCCACACGCGCCCCGACAACCGGCCGCGCCGGAAAAGTGCGCCGCCGGCCCGGCTGCTGACCTTCAGTTGTTCCCCGCGCGCGGGTAAACTTCACCCCGTTACGACTGACCCACACTAAACCGCTCGAAGGATGGGACCGCATCATGGCCGAGAAAGGCGACAAACTGGAGAAGAGCAAAGAAGGCGGCGGGAGCATCAAGGACAACAAGGAACTGAAGACCGCCCTCGCGGCGATCGAGAAGGAGTTCGGCAAAGGTTCCATCATGTCGCTCGGCGACATGAACAGCCTGGACATCGAGTGCATCTCGACCGGGGCGCTGAGTCTGGACTTGGCGCTCGGCGGCCGGGGCATCCCGCGCGGGCGCATCGTCGAGATCTACGGCGCCGAGGCGAGCGGCAAAACCACCATCGCCCTTCACACCATCGCGCAGGCCCAGAAGGCCGGCGGCGTGGCCGCCTTCATCGACGCCGAGCACGCCCTCGACCCGAACTGGGCGAAGCGCCTGGGCGTGGACCTGGACAACCTTCTCGTCTCCCAACCGGGCTACGGCGAAGAGGCGCTGCGTATCGCGGAGATGCTCGTCAAGTCGAACGCCGTGGACCTGATCGTCGTGGACTCGGTCGCGGCCCTGGTGCCGAAGAACGAGATCCAGGACAGCGAGATCGGCGACACGAAGGTCGGGTTGCAGGCCCGGCTCATGAGCCAGGCGATGCGCATCCTGACCCCGCAGATCAACAAGAGCCGCACCTGCCTGCTGTTCATCAACCAGATCCGCCAGAAGATCGGCGTGATGTACGGCGACCCGAACACCACCACCGGCGGGCTCGCGCTGAAGTTCTACGCCAGCGTCCGGATGGAGGTGAAGCGGGTCACGCACGTGAAGGACGGCGAGGACACGATCGGCGCCGAAACGCGGGTCCGCGTGGTGAAGAACAAGATCGCCCCGCCGTTCCGCAACGCCGAGTTCGAGCTGCTGCACGACCGCGGCATCGACTTCGAGGGCGACGTCATCAAGCTGGCGCTGGAGGACGAGGTCATCGAGAAGAGCGGGGCGCACTTCTCGTACAAGGAGCAGCGGCTCGGCCAGGGCCTCAAGAACGCGGTCGAGTTCCTGCGCGAGAACCACGCGGTGCGGGACGAGATCGTGGCGGCGGTGAAGGAAAAGCGGACCCCGAAGGTGGTGGACGCGGCGGCCCTCGAGGCGACCGCCGCGCAGGAAGAAGCGGAAGCCGCCGCGGCCCTCGCGGCGCTGGGCGAAGAGGTCGAGATCGCGCCCAAGAAGAAGCGGGGCAAGGCCGCCGCGGAGTAGCGCGACGCACCCGGGCGAACCCCGCCCGCCGGGGCGGGGGCGGGTGCCCCGCGGGTGCCCGCCCGGTTGCTGGCGCTCACAGCAACCGCCACCCCTCGCGCTCCGACGCCCCCGCCCACAAGGGCGGGGTTCGCCTTTTTTGTCGGTGGCGCGGTGTGGTAACCTTTGCGCCCCCCGCACGGAGGCGTTTGCGTTGTCTGAATCGCGTTCGGCCAAGCGGTCCCTTCTGATCGGCGCGGCGACCAACTGGGCCGCGTTCGTCGCGACGCTCGCGGTCGGCTTCTTCCTCGCCCCGTACATGGTGAAATCGCTCGGCGTCGCCCGGTACGGCGTGTGGTGCGTCGTGGAGAGCGTCCTCGCGTACTTTACCCTATTCGACATGGGCATCGCGGCGTGCCTGGTCCGGTTCGTCGCGAAATACCACGCCACCGAGTCGCGCCACGAACTCAACAAACTCGTGTCGGCGTGTCTGGCTCTGTTCGTACTCGCCGGGGCGGGGGTGCTGCTCGTCGGCGGGGCGGTCGTGCCGTTCGTCGCGCCGGGGTTGGAACGCAAACTCGGTGAGTCTGGAGACGTGCTGTCGTTCACGTTGCTGGTGCTTGCGAACTTGGCCGTCACACTCCCGCTGAGTGCGTTCCCGGCGATCCTCGACGGGCTCCAGCGGTTCGGGGTCAAGAGCCTCGTCCGGCTCGTGTGCTTGGCGCTGCGTGTGGGCGGGATCGTGTGGGTGATGGAAACGCGCCCCGGGCTCCTGCCGCTGGCCGTTGTGTTGACCGTCACGAACGTGCTCGAACATGCACTGATGGCGCTATGCTGCTTCCGGTTTCTGCCCGGCCTGCGGGTTTCGATCCGACTGATCGATCGGGCCACGGTGAAGGACGTGCGCGGGTACAGCCTCGACGCCTTCCTGGCGATGGTCGCGGGCCGCATCACCGTGCAAACGGGCGCGATCGTGACGGGCGGGTTCCTCACGTTCGCGGCGGCGGCGCACTACGCCATCGCCTTACGGCTGGTGGACATGGCGAAGAACCTCCTCCGCTCCGCGACCACCACGCTCACGCCGGCCGTCAGCCAGCGCGAGGCGTCAGGGGACATGACGGGCGTGCGCCGGGTGCTGCTCGACGGCACCCGCGCGGTGCTGTACCTCGTCCTGCCGATTCACCTGGGGCTGCTGTTCTTCGGCGCGCCGTTCCTGGTGCGGTGGATGGGCGGGGAGCAGTACGCCGAGTGGTGCTTTCCCGCGACGGCCGTGCTCTCCGCGACACTCACCATCGGCGTGGCGCAGTCGGTCGCGTCGCGCATTCTGTACGGGATGGGGAAGCTCAAGCTTTTCGCGCGGCTCGCGCTGGTGGAGGCCGGCGTGAACCTCGCACTGAGCCTTACTTTGGTTAAACCGTTCGGGATCGTGGGCGTTGCGGTCGCGGTCGCGGTTCCGAACGTCCTGTTCTGCCTGTTTGTAATCGGATACGCGTGCCGCACGCTCGATGTGGGTGTGTGGCACTACCTGCGCGAGAGCTGGACGAAGCCGCTCGTCGCCGTGAGCGTGCCGGCGCTCGTGTGGTGGGGCGTGACTCCGGTCGAAGCGAAGTGGCTGAGCATCGCGATCGGTGTCGCGACCGGGCTCGCGCCGTTCGCCGCAGTGGTCGCCGCGATCGAACTGGCCCCGCGGCGCCAGGCCCTGTGGGCACGGTTCAGTCGCCCTCGTCCAACGCCGGAATCAGGTCCGCGAGTTGCTGAGGCGTAACCCCGCGGACCAGGATCACCTTGTTGCGGTTCGTTTGCCCGCTCAGCAGCACCAACTGCGATCGTTGTAGTTTGAAGTGGTCGCGGAGCAGTGCAAGAACGGCGTCGTTGGCGCGCCCGTCCTCCGGCGGCGCCGTGACCGAAACCCGCAGCGCGCCGGCTCGCTCACCCAGAACGGCATTCTTCTTGGCTTTCGGCTGCACGCGCACCGCGAGCGTGGCGCCTTCGGCGTGCGCCGTTACAGCGGCTGCCATCAGTGAAGTACCTCGACCATCGCACGCGGTGTCGGAAAGGGGTACGCGCCGTTCCCGCTAAGATAGCCGCCGGAACCACTCACGACGCGAGGCGCCCGCCAATGCAACGACCGGAGCCGACCGAATACGCGCCGTTCTACGGAACGTACATCACCCTGGTTCCCGAGGGCGATGTACTCGCGGCGATGGAATCGCAGCTCACCGAGACGCTCGCGTTCTGGCGCGCCATTCCCGAATCGCAAGGGGACGTGTGCCACGCGCCGTACACCTGGACTGTGAAACAGGTGATTGGGCACCTGATCGACGGCGAACGCATCTTCGGCTACCGGGCGCTGCGGTTCGCCCGCGGCGACTCCACCCCGCTGCCGGGGTTCGAGGAGAACGACTACGCAAAGACGGGCCACTATGAGCGGCTCACCGTCGCGGCCCTGGTGAGCGAGTTCGAGGCGGTGCGGCGGTCGAGCCTCTGGCTGTTCCGCAACCTCCCCGCGGAGGCGTGGGCGCGGAGCGGCAAGGCGAACGATTCGCCGGTCACCGTCCGGGCGTTGGCGTACATCGTCGTCGGCCACGTCCGGCACCACGGCAGCATCCTCCGCAAGCGACTCGGCGCGGCGTGAGTTCGGCCGGAATTCTGTTAACGGCTCCGAACCGATCGGTATCCTGTCCCCGGACTTCTCACACTCGGGGATTCTCACATGCGATTCCTGTTGCTCGGGTGCGCGCTCGCGTTCGTTTGCTCCACCGTGCGCGGGGACGACGAGGCCGCCAAGAAGGAGCTGAAGGCGCTGGAGGGCACGTGGACGGTCGTTGCCGCCGAACACGACGGCGACCCGCTGGAGCGCGTCGTCGGCGGGGAGATGGTCATCAAGGAGAACAACTTCCACGTCAAAACGAAGAACGGCACCGAGCTGAAGGGCGATCTGGTTCTCAACCCGACGAAGAAGCCCAAGCACATCGACTACGTCCACCAGGACGGCCCGCTCAAGGACAAGAAGTGGGAAGGCATTTACGAACTGAAGGGCGACACGCTCAAGATCTGCTACGCAGAAGCGGATAGCGAGAAAGAGCGGCCGACCGAGTTCAAGACGCTGAAGAACTCGAAGCTGCTGTACCTCGAGTTGCAGCGCGAGAAGAAGTAGATGACGGCCCGCGTGCTCGCGCTCGACCTCGAGCGCACCCTCATTTCCGACGCGCTCCGCGCCGCCCCGCGCTGGCGGAGTTCCTCGCGTTCTGCTTTGCCCGGTTCGAGCGCGTCGTGCTGCTCACCACCGTCGAGGAACCCGACGCCCGCGCGGCGCTCGACCAACTCGTGGCGCGGGGGCACGTCCCCGCAGAACTGATCGAATCGCTCGAGTACGTGCCCTGGGTCGGTGAGTACAAGGATCTGGCGTTCGTGCGCGGTGCGAGGCCGGAAGAAATCCTGTTCGTTGACGACGACGAGGGCTGGATACGACCGGACCAGCGTTCACGCTGGGTGCCGATCGCGCCGTGGGACGGCGGCCCGGACGAAGAGCTGAAGCGCATCCGTGAGGTGCTCGAGCAAGGGCTCGGGTCGGCAGGCGGTTGAACCATGTCAGATGAACAGATCGGCGACCGGGCACGCGAACCCCGGCAGCACGTTCTCGCCCGAGAGCGTTCCCGTTTCGTCCAACTCGACGCAGGTGCCGTCGGCGCGGCGCACCAGCACGGTGCGCGTCTCGGGGCTGATGACCCAGATCAGTTTCACGCCGACCGATTTGAACTCGGTGACCTTTACGGCCACTTCTTCGTAGGTGTCGTGCGTGGACACCGCTTCGACGACCAAGTCGGGCACCAGTGCGAG
>NZ_JAXBLV010000180.1:0-77273 GCF_034097035.1 Gemmata algarum | reverse complement strand
TCATCGGTTATGTCTTCGCCACGGAGCACCAACTTGGCGACGGTCCACTCGCCTTCCATCTGCTTGAGCTGCGGCTCGCACAACAGCGGCCGGCCGCGGACAGGAGCGCGTATGCGGTGATGACGAGCATATTCCGGTTCGGCGTGTGGGCGTGGGATCACTGCTGGCGACCGCCGACCGGAGATACCCACCTGGCACCAGAACGGCAACGGCTTTTCCGCCACGCTGCGGAGGGCGCTAAACAGGTACGATCAGATTCCGAGCGTTACGGGTAGGAATCGGCCATTAGCGGATCGTCGGATTTGCACATGGCGAACGTTCCATGCGATCGGCACTGAAGCGTACACGAACGGCGCAACTCGATTCCTTTGCCTCTCCTTTGATTTGCAAGCGCAGCCTGTCGATCACAGAGTCAAATTATATCAAGAGTAATTAGCACTAGCATCAATCTTGACGATGCCGCTATCATCGGATGAGCGATGCGTCCCGAATCCGCGGGCGGTGCCGGGTCGGCTTCATGGTGACAGGCCAGCACTGGCGGTTTTAAGATTGAAGGATAGCACCACCGCACCCTTGATGTCGCTGTTCGCCTGTTCCCGCAACTCCAGCGTTGCGGTCTCTGGGTCGACCGCAACTGCGAGATTGACAGCCCCCTGTAGGTCGGCCAACAGGCACCGCCGGAACGTCCCGTCCTTCTTCGGGGCGTACACGGCGACTTTCTTGTAGGAGTTCCCAATACCGTTGTGAGTATCGGTCACCCAGAACACCTTTTTGTCGTACTCCACACGAGTGTACGTGATGCCCCCGGGCTTCTCCGCGACCTCCCGCTGCCACTGCTCGAACTTCCCGGACGATACCTCCAGAGGGTGTGTGGGGAGGAGGAAGTCTTCGGCGGAGAACTCTCGGGGAGCATCCACGTACACGCCGCGCGTGACGCACGAGATGGTGAGTGCCGCGACGGCAATGAAAACGCGCACGTTCGCCCCTTTGCCAAAGTTATCGATATATCTTCCGCCGAACTAACATACAGCTCGCCCGCACCGCCATCGCCGGATGAGTGATGCGCCCCGAATCCGCGGGCGGTGTCGGGTGCCGCGCCGGGTTCGGCCTACTCGCGCCAAGTGTAACCGAACGGCCTGAGCATCTCCAGGAACGCATCCGACTTCTGCGGCGGACAGGCCAGAACCGCGGCGACGAACTCTTCGGGCGGCTGGTACTGATGGTCCTCGACGTAATGGGCGATCAACTCCGGCGCGACGTACACCACCGACGTGGACGGGATCCAGAAGTTCCGCGCACCGCCGGCGCGGCCGGCCCCAGGAGCGGGGTGCGAGCAGAACTCACAGAAGTGCGGCCCCATCACCAGTACCGGCTGCCAGGAGTCGTAGGCGTGCGCGCGAAGGGCGGCCGAGAACCCCGGTGACACGGAGCCGGTGGGGAACGAGTGGTCCGGGTGGAGCCACCCGACCGCGCGAACGTGGTCGCCTCGATCCACTTGGCACGTCGTCCCAAGATCTGGGTAGAACACGGCGACAACCTCGCAGTTCGGCACGGCAAGTGGCCTTCTGGTGGCCGAACGATGAACGCACCTGCCGGCGGGGCTGTGTGAGCTGTGAATCTGGAAAAGCTTACATGCCACGCCGGTCTGGGTCGGCGTCTGCGGCTCACCCCGCCGGCTGGCGGCAGTGCGGGCAGCACAGGTCGGCGAAGTCGTCGGGGCTGATGCCGCCGCCCTCGTTCCCGGCCTCCGGGATGACGACCAGCACCGGCCCGTGAGCCGGGCAGGTGAGGGCGGCGAACGCCCCGCCCGGCTCGGCTTCCACCCCGGACCACCAGCACCACGGACACTCGGTCACCGGTGGCCCGCCCGCGGTGGCGACGAGTTGGAGCCAGTTGCACTCCGGGCACCGGAGCCGCGACACCGGGTGGGCGGTCACGGGCTGGTGCCGCCAACCAGACGCTTCCGTCATCCGTGTACCCTCCGCCGCCGAACGATGAACTCACCTGCACCGCCGTCACCGGATGAGCGATGCGTCTGAATCCGCGGGCGGTGTCGGGTGCCGCCCCGGGTTCGGCTCGCCTTTGCGGCGGGCTCAGTTCGGGACCGCGCCGGTCAACCGCACCTCCAGCCGGTCGCCGACCTGCCGCAGTTCGAACCGGACCGACAGTGCCCGGCCGGCGTACTCAGCCTCCGCGAACGGCACGTCGAAGTCCAACTTCAGCCCATCGTTCCACCACACGTACAGCGCCCCGTCCGGCGTCCGATCTGGGTGGGCGTAGCTGAACCCGCCCAGACCCGGCGCCGGGAACGCCTCAGCGAACGGCCCGTCGGTGGCGTTGACATCGACCATCGCCTCGGCGGCGGTCAGGTCGCCATCGGCCAGATGCCGGCGGAACTGGAGGGCGAACGCCACGCATGCATCTAACGAGTGTACGGACGACACATCGAGCATCCCGCCACTTCTCCCTCGCCGAACGATGAACTCACCCGCACCGCCATCACCGGATGAGCGGTGCGTCCCGAATCTGCCGGCGGTGTCAGGCGCAGCGCCGGGTTCGGCGCCTCAGCGGCGCACGGCCAGAAGCACACACGCCACGAGCGAGCCGAGAATCGCCGCGTGCCCCCACAGGCACAAGATAACGGACAGGAAGCCGGGCATTGGTGGCGGCCCGAACCGACCCCACACCCAGAACGAGCCGACCGCAACCGGTAATCCGGCCCACGGGTTGACGAGAACGGCAACCACTGCAGGAGCCACCACGCACACCGCCGCAAGGAGCGCGATCAGCGACAACATGGCGAGCAGCGATGCGAACTCGCGCATCACAGATACTTCGGATTCCGGCTCGCGTGTCGCCACCAGCAATCTCGTGCGGTCGAACGACCCCGCCCAGCAACCGGGGCCGCTGAAACGGCTATGACGATCAGGAAACCGTCATGCGGCCCCGGTCGGCTGCAGCGACTGGTTCGGCGTCCGGGGCGTTCCGCGCCGATGCCGCCAAGCGAACACGCCAGCGAGAACAACACCCGACCAGACCAATCCGGCCACGAGACCACGCCCGACGATCCAGCTCGTGAAGGTTCGCGTGCCCGAGTCGTTCATGGTCCGGACGGCTTCCACCCCCGAATAGCCGAGCGCGAACACCGTGCCGGCCACCACCCACCCGGCCCAAGCCGCGACAACCAGACCCCGTTCGGCCTGCGGTTGGGATCGGACGAGACGGGCCAGCCCGAGCGAGATGCAACCGAACAGGGCCGTCACTCCAACCCCGGCCGCCACACGATCAGCCACAGACCACCCTGGGAGGGCCTCTTGGCTGCTCCGCAGCGGGTAGAAAGACTGCATGGTGTCGTACACGCCGTAGCCGGCGGCGACGGACAAAGCCGCGAGGCCCACCCACCCCAAACGCTTGCTCATCGGAATGCCCTCTCTTGCCGAACGATGAACTCACCTGCACCGCCATCACACGATGAGCGGTGCGCCACAGATCGCATGGCGGTGTCAAGTGCAGGCCGGGTTCGGCGCCTTCACGCTCGACATCCGGGGTGCGTCTCGCCGGGCCACCGGCCGCGACCTCAGTGCGGCGCGGGGTCGATGAACACGTACAGCGCCCTGATTTTGCCATCCTCGATCTGGGCAACATCGCTCCCGGTGATCAACGCCGAGCCGTCCCGCGGACCGCCACGCCACCGAACGCAGCACATATCGTGGTGTCCCACGGTCGGCCCGGCCACTGTAAACGCGAAGCCGGTCGGGAGGCTCGCGAGTAGCCTCCCGACCGTGTCGGAAATCGCTTGGCGCCCCTGCACTACCCCGCCGGGCTCGTAGAGCGTGGGGGCGGCTGAGTACAGGGCCTCAATGGCCTGCATCCTGGCCGAAGGGGCCGCTTCGCTGAACACGGCGGCGAGGTTACTCTGCATCAATTGCTCGTAGTCGGAAGCCAACACCTCGTCCCCCCCATCTGAAGGCGCTATCGACGGCAGCCAGGACATCTCGCAGGGGCCGCTCGCCGAACAATGAAGCTCACCTGCACCGCCATCATCCAGTCAGCGGCACGTCACAGATCAGCGGGTGGCGTCAGGTGCAGCGCTGGGTTCGGCTTCTGATACGAATCCCCTACCGAGTACCAAGTCCACGACCCAACAACGGCCACAGTCGTGCGTCGGCCGCGAATCGCGGCAGTGATTCAGAACCCGTTCATCCTCGCAACCCGCGTCCTGAAGCGCATCAGCCAGAATCGATAAGGCGTTGAAATCTTCCGAATCGCACATGTGCCGTGCGAGCGCCAGAACCGCTTCGGTGCGCCAATTGGGAGAGAACGCGACCGGCTCGAAGGAGTACAGCCCGAAGGCCGCTTCTTGGAGCGGTGGCTCGGCGTCCCAAGCGCAGACGCACCGAGCGCATGGCAGACAGGCCTCCATGTGTTCGTCGAGGTAGACCGATTTGTTTGTGAATGAGAACCAGCCGTGTCTGGCCATGTAGCCTTCGGACACGCTAATGAGGAACAAGATCAGATCGCGGTCGCCGCTGTTACGAACCTCTTCGGGCAGCGTGTCGAAGAACGGCCACTGGGTGGGATCATCGCCCCAGCCTCGAATGCCCCCAGAAGCTAAGTCGCGCTGCATCGCTCGTTTGAGAGCGAGGAACGGTGTCGGGCCTTCACCACGCACCTCAACGGGCCATTCGCCCTCGGAGACGTCGGTGTAATCGACGAAGACGAACCGCTGACCGGGAATCACCGGCACCGGCCGTCCAGTCAACTCAGCGATGATCAACTCTTCTGGATTCATGTGCCCCACACTGCCGCCGTCCTCGGGTTGCCGAACAAAATAGCTCACCTGCACCGCCATGATGCAGGATGCGGTGCGTCCCGAATCAGCCGGCGGTGTCAGGTGCAGCGCCGGGTTCGGCCTCTGCCGCTCGCAGGTGGAGGAAGCTGCCGTCGGACGCAAGGTCCTGCACCCGCTGCCACACCTCGGCCCCGATGCCGACCAACACCGGCCCGGTGGCCTCCTCGCCCTCGCGGAACACGGCGACCCGATGGTTGATGGTCGGCCCGATGGCGCACCACGAGGTGCAGTTGTAGTTGGCCCCGCACGCCGGGCACCGCAGCAGGAAGCTGCCGTGCTGGACGGCGCTAACGAGCGGGCCATTGCATTGGACGCACGGAATCATCGCAGCGCCCTCTTGTGCCGAACCAGTGTTTAGTGTGCGAAGCACCGGCCCCGCGTCCTCAAGACTGGTAAGAGTCTGTAAGTTCTTACCAGTCTTGGGGACGAGCCGCAAGAGGCTGCCTGGGCAACTGCGCATAGCGCGAAGGCCGCGTGAAGATTCCTTGCATGCTGCCCCGAACTCGCCTCCTTCGCGTCACACCCATCTCGCGCGATCGACCATCAACGGCGGTTCACCGGCTAGCAGCAAATATTACAAGCGGAAGTAGTAGCAACGTTGGCAATTGTCGCAGTCAGTTATTATAGCACGGCGGCACGAGATACACATAGGGCAGAATCATCGGGGATCGAGGGCCGTGGCGGCCAGACGGACCTCATCCATGCGTATCACACGCGCCGCCTTAATATCAGAACTCTTCCTCGAACGCCACGGCGCCGGTTACGCCGAGCTGGTAGGCGGACACCCGGCGTTCGAAGAAGTTGGTCAGCTCCTGCACGTCTTGCAGGTCCATGAAGCCGAACGGATTCTTAGCCCCGAACACCGGGGCGATGCCGAGCGACTCCAGCCGCCGGTCCGCCACGTACTCCAGGTAGCTGCGCAGGTCCGCCAGCGACAAGCCCGCGACCCCCTGGCCCAGCACGTCGCGGGCGAATGCGGTCTCGCACTCCACCGCCTCGCCCAGCATCGCGACGATCTGCGCTTCCAGTTCCGCGTCGAACAGGTCGGGTTCCTCGCGCCGCACGGTGTCGATCACCCGGAACGCGAACGCCATGTGCGCGCTCTCGTCCCGGAACACCCAGTTGGTGCCGGTCGCCAGCCCGTGCAACAGCCCCTTCGAGCGCAGGAAGTAGACGTAAGCGAACGCCGCGAAGAAGAACAGCCCCTCAATGCACGCCGCGAAGCACACCAAATTCAGCAGGAACGCGCGGCGGTGCGCCCGAGTTTCCAGCCGGTCCAACCCCTCAATGGAGTCGATCCACTTGAAGCAGAAGTCGGCCTTCAGCTTGATGGACGGGATGTTGTCCACCGCGGCAAAAGCGGCCTCGCGTGCGGCCATGTCCGGCAGGTAGTTGTCGAGCAGCGTGAGGTAGAACTGGACGTGCAGCGCCTCCTCGTAGAGCTGTCGCGACAGGTACATCCGCGCCTCCGGCGCGTTCACGTGCTTGTACAGGTTCAGCACCAGGTTGTTGCCGACGATCGAATCCCCGGTGGCGAAGAACGCCACCAGCCGGTGAATCAGGTGCCGCTCGGCAGGCGTCACCCGCGCCCGCAAGTCCGCGAGATCGGTGGAGAAGTCCACCTCGTCCACGGTCCAGGTGTTCTTGATCGCGTCCTTGTACATCTCGAAGAACGGCGGGTATCGCATCGGGCGCAGGGTCAGACTCATGCCGGGATCGAGGAGCATAAAAACGGCCTCCGTGCCGTCGGTGAACCGGGGATTCGCGCCCCGGGTGTGGTTGCGTTGACCGAGACTCTCGAACAGGGACAAAGGGGGCGGATGGCCGCGGCTGCGTTTCGCACCTATGCACCCTCGCACTTACGAAGACAATTTTTGACAGGATTAACAGGATCTACCGGATAGAGGCAGATGAATTCTGAATCCTGTCTATCCTGTTGATCCTGTCAAAAATCGCTTGACTTCTCCATCGAGCTTCGGTGCCACCGTCTCGCCTCGGGCCGGCGGCGCTACCACGAGCGGGGCTCATTCCGCCACGCGTTCTTATGACTTTCGGCTTGCTGACTTGAGACTATCGCCTGCCTCTCACTGGCACGCCTCGCACGCGCCGGGGTTTTCGAGCGAGCAGGCGACCGCCGACGTGTCGGCCGGCGCGGCGGTCGGCGTCACGGTCGTCTTCGCGATGGCGGTCGCCGGCCGCGAGCGCAAGTAGTACGTGGTCTTGAGCCCCTTCTTCCACGCGTGCATGTACATCGACGACATCTTGCCGATGGTCGGGCTCTCCAAGAACAGGTTCAGCGACTGGCTCTGATCAATGAACGGCCCGCGCTCGGCGGCCATGTCGATGAGCCCCCGCTGCGGCACCTCCCACGCCGTCCGGTACACCGCGCGCAGCCCCGCGGGCAGTTCCGCGAGCGCCTGCACCGAGCCGTCGGCGAGCTTGATCTTCGTTCGGACCGCGTCCGTCCACAGCCCGAGCGCCTTGAGGTCGTCTACAAGGTAACGGTTCACCTGAAGGAACTCGCCGGACAGCGTCTCCCGCTTGAACAGGTTCGACACCTGCGGCTCCACGCACTCGTAGGCGCCCACGATCGACGCGATGGTGGCCGTCGGCGCGATCGCGACCAGCAGCGAGTTGCGGAGCCCGGTCGTGCGCACCCGCTCCCGCAGCGCCGCCCAGCGGGCCGGGTCGGTCGGCTCCACGCCCCACAGGTCGAATTGAAGTACACCGGTCGCGGCGCGGGTGCTTGCGAACGACGGGTGCGGCCCCCGCGCCGCCGCCAACTCGCAGGAGGTCGCCAGCGCGTGGTAGTAAATCTCTTCCTGAATGCGCCGGGACAGCTCGCGCGCGGCGGGGGCGTCGAACGGCAGCTTCAGTTTGAAGAACACGTCCTGAAGCCCCATCACCCCGAGCCCGACCGGCCGCCACCGGGCGTTCGACGCCGCGGCCTCCGGGGTGGGGTAGAAGTTCACGTCCACGACGCGATCAAGGAACCGCACCGCCGTGCGGACCGTCTCGGCCAGCGCCGCGAAGTCGAACCCGTCGCGCGTGACGTGCCGGGCCAGGTTCACCGAACCGAGATTGCACACCGCGGTCTCACCGGCCGATGTCACCTCGACGATCTCGGTACACAGGTTGGAACTGTGGACGACGGCGCCCGGCTCGGCGGTCTGGTTGCACGCGCGGTTGCAGGCGTCCTTGAAGGTCATCCACCCGTTGCCGGTCTCGGCCAGCGTCTTCATCATCCGCGCGTACAGGTCGCGGGCCGGCACCGACTTCACGGCCAGCCCCTTCGCCTCGGCCTCGGTGTAGGCCGCGTCGAAGGCGGCGCCGAACAGGTCGGTCAGGTGCGGGACGGCTTTCGGGTCGAACAGCGACCACGGCTCGCCCGCCTCGACGCGCCGCATGAACAGGTCCGGCACCCAGTTGGCGAGGTTCAGGTTGTACGTGCGCCGGGCCGGGTCGCCGGTGTTGTCGCGCAGCTCCAGGAACTCTTCCACGTCCGCGTGCCACGTCTCCAGGTACACGCAGCACGCGCCCTTGCGCTTCCCGCCCTGGTTCACCGCCGCCACCGACGAGTCGAGCGTCTTGAGCCACGGGACGATGCCGTTGCTGTGCCCGTTGGTGCCGCGGATCAGCGACCCGCGCGAGCGGATGCGGTGGTACGCCAGCCCGATCCCGCCGGCAAACTTCGACAACTTCGCAACGTCGGCATATCGGTCGTAAATGGCTTCGAGGGCATCGGCGGGAGAATCGAGCAGGTAGCACGAGGACATCTGCGGACGTGCGGTGCCGGAGTTGAACAGCGTCGGGGTGCTGGGCAGGTAACGGTGCGCGGACATCAGCCGGTAGAGTTCGATCGCGTCCGCGGCGGACTCGGCCAGCCCGCAGGCCACCCGCAGGAAGAAGAACGCCGGCGTTTCGATGACGTGGCGCGTGTCGGGGTGCCGGAGCAGGTACCGGTCGTACACGGTGCGCAGCCCGAAGTACTCGAACAGGTCCGGCGCGGGCTCGGCGGCGGCGGCGTTGAGCTTGCGGGCGTTGGCGGCGACGAACGCCATCGTACCTTCGGCGACCAGCCCGTGCCGGTACCCGGCCGCGATCGACTGCGAGAACGAATGAACGTCCTGGTTGGCGACTTCCTTATCGACGTAGGTCGCGAGCAGCCGTGCCGCGAGCCGCGAGTATTCCGGCTCTTCCGAAATGAGTCCGGCGGCGGTCTGGATCGAGAGCCGGTCGAGTTCGGCGGTGGTGGCCCCGTCGTACAGCCCGCCGATGGTCTTCACCGCGACCCGCATCGGGTCCACGCCGGGGAGCCCGCCGCTGCACCGCTGCACCGCGCGGACGATCTTGTTCACGTTAACGTCTTCGAGCGCGCCGCTCCGCTTGCGGACCTGCATGAGCGACGGCGAATCGGGGAGCCGCGGGCGCCCCGCGGGCGGGGGAGTGATTGTGAGGTCGATGGCGGGGGTGGTCACGGCTCTCTCCCGGTGAACGCGGTGCGCGCGGGGAAAGAGCACAGGCGGATGGGTACGTGCGCGAGCGCACGGATGCCGGCCGCCCGCCGCCTTCCCCTCGAAGGCACGGGTGTGTCCGCGCGGCGCAGGGTGTGCGCGGCGCGGGTCGGCGGCAGGTCTTCGGACTTCGGGCCGGTGCGGCGAACCGCACACCTACTGGCCGTCGCTTCCCGGCCCACCTGGGCCAGTGCGTGTGACGGCGGTCGTTCCCGTTACCGCTGCGTGGGGCAGTCCCGGATTTCCACCGGGTTCCCTTTTAGTCAGCCGCGCGAGGCGCGGCCGAACCGACGACAGGCACCATCATCGGCGTTCCGCGCTGCCGGCCGCAACCAAATCCGCGGGCCGTGGCAAACGCGGCGCCGCGGGTGCAAGGCAGGCAAGCCGTGCGCGTTACGCGGGCCGGAACCGGTTGCGGCGCTGTAACGGGGGTTAGGCGTTCGGCCTGTGAAAATGTCCCCGGCCCCGAAGGCAACCTACCCCCCGGCCCCCTCGCCGTGCTCGCCGGCCCGGTCCGCAGAGCTTCCGTGGGCCGGCGGGAAGGGAGGGGGTGGCGCGGGGAGGAGTGATCCCGGGGCGTGCAGAGCACGCGGGCTCTGCCTTGAGTGTGGTCCGCTCGCTCCGCGAGCGGTGCTCCGCGTATCACTTGACCGGTACGCAATGCCCCCTCACGAACTCGCAACCGCTCGCGGAGCGAGCGGGCCACACTCAAGGCCAAAGGCGACCCACCCCCAGCCCCTCCCTGAAGGGAGGGGAGGAAGGCATCGGCACACCGATTCCGCTTCGGGTGCGCGGTGGCTTTAGCTCCCCCTCCCTTCAGGGAGGGGGTCGGGGGGTGAGTTTTCGCCCCGCGTGCGCATGTCGCCCCGGGACCACGCCTCCCGGCGCCACCCCCTCCCTTCCCGCCGGCCCACGGAAGCTCTGCGGACCGGGCCGGCGAGCACGGCGAGAGGGCCGTGGGGTCGGTCTCCCCGGTCACGCGCGGTCACCCGGCCACACCCGTCTTCCCCCCCGTAACACTGGGCCGCCCCCGCGCGTGTAACGAGCGCCCGCCGACGTTACACCGGCGAGAAGATGTTCGATCGATGAAAACAGGAACAGCGGTGACCACTATGACCGGTGTGAACCGGGCAGCGCCCGGCAGGACTTACGGCGCCCCCCCCCGGCGGCGCGGGGTGACCGAGGTGGCCGGTGCCATCGGCCGGAAGGTCCCCCGGTGTCGGGCGCGGCGTCCCGCAGGAGCAGTTGGATGACGGAACCGGTCCCGGCGCGGCGGTTCGGGCGCGTGGCGTACCACCTCCCGTTCGCGCGACTGATCCGCCCGCACACGGCCCAGGAGCACGACGGCCGGGCGGCCCGCATCCGCGCGCACAAGCGGGTGCGGGTGGTGACCGACACCCACCACCTTGGCGACCCGAACTGTTGTGGCCCCAGGCCAAGTCATTTTGCGCCTGCCGAACGCCTTACAGCGCCACGTCAGCGACTCGACTGGACATCCGCTACCCATTCGCGGGTCGTTCGCTGGCAGCTCGCTGGGGCACAGCTACCACCGAATCCCACACCCCCAAGCACAGGAGCGGGGCACCGATGTGACGGAGTTCGAGTGCAGCGATCGAGACTCAATGCTTTGAATTCAAATGAGTTGCGGCGAATGTCATGTGCAGGCGAGTTCGCTTTTCGGGCACGGATTTTGGGCCGGCCGGTTGCTCGAAACCGGTCGCGGGGTAGTGGAAAACTTCCGGAAGCTCCAAAAGGGGGAATTGCGGTGGGGAAATGCCCGATGTGCCGAACGCGCGACCCGCGGCAACGCAGCGAACGGCACCGGTACAGCGAGTCAATTATCCGGGGCGTCGTCCGGATCGTCGTCCGGGTCGTCGTCGAGTTCGATGAACCCCATCGACGTGTGCGGCGGGCGCGGGGCCTCGGGGCGCAGGTCCGGAAGGTGCTCGGTCGGCCCGCGCGCCGGGGCACCGGACGGGGACCGCAGCAGCAGCGCCGGCGCCGCAAGGGCCATCATGAACACGCCCGACCCCGCCACCACCCAGCCCACCAGGCGCTTCAGCTTCGCCGGGGACAGCTTGCCGGTCCTCCGCGCGCCGAAGTAGCTGCCGAGGATGGTCGGCGGGCCGACGATCAGCAGGCTCAGCGGGTGCAGCCCGCCGCCGGCGCCCCACGCGGTGATCGCGGCGGCCACCGCCGTCGCGCACCCGATCACCATGTTGCTCCCCACCGCCACGGCGGGGTCGAGGCGCAGCCACCGGATCATCATCGGCAGCCGGATCGTTCCGAGCATCAGCCCCGTGATCGCAGCCACCGCCCCCAGAATGAGGCCGATGACGATCTCCCACACGGCCAGCCACCGGCCCGGCTTCCCGGCCGGGGCCGCCGCCCCTTTCTCTTCCTTGCGGCCGGCGCGGACCAGTTCCCCGCCCGAGTAGACGAGCATGGCCCCGATCACAACGTGCGACCACACCGGGCTGACGGACACGAAGAACAGCACCCCGATCACCGCCCCGATCATGGACGGCAGGCCCATCATCAGCAGCACCTTGCCCGACACCCGGCCGTCGCGGACGTGCTTCAGCGACCCGGCCAGCGCCCCGGCCCCGGACACGGCCAAGTTCGTGGACGCCCCGGCGATCGGGTTCCCCAGCACGTACACCAGAAGCGGCAGGCGCAGGTGGCCGAGGATCAGCCCCGCCACGGCGCCCACGTAGCTCAGCACGAACGAAATCACCCCGGTCCCGACCAGCAACAGTACGCGCTCGGTTTCCACCCGCCCCTCCTGAACGGCCGCACGGCAGCCCGGTGCATTCTAGAGCGCGTCCCGCCGCCAAGTTGGCCTACCCAACGGCCGCGCGGTCGCGGTACAGTCCCTCCCGATTTGTTGGGACGCGAACTCCCCCGCCGCCGTTACACCGGGGCGTGCCATCGGCCGTGTACCGCCGGGCCACGGCCGGGCGCCGCGAACCGTTCGCGCACGGCCACGCGCCGGGCGACTTCGCACCCCTTATGCCGCGTACCAAAGGAGCGAACCCGCGTGTCTGACGCATCGCCCGAACCAGCACTAACCCCCGCTCCTGCTCCCGAACCGCTCCCCGCCCCCGAACCGCCCCGGCTCCCTCCGCCCCCGTGGTGGCTCCCGGGGCTGGCGCTGGGGCTCGTCGCGGCCCTGGTCATGGGCCTCGTGAGCTTGGTTGATGCGCCCGACGAGCACCCGAGCGGCGCGTACCGGGCCACCGCCCGGGTGCTGCTGCGCCCGCCCCCCGGCGAGCCCACCGTGTCCGACGCCGAGCGCCAGCGGGCCGCGTTCCTGTTCCGCGACCGTGCCCTGCTCACCCGCGCGCTCGAAGCCCCCAACGCCCCCGACGAGTCCGGGCCGGCGGTCCTCGAGCTCGAGCGCCGGCTCACCGTCGAAGCGGGCGAGAGCGGCGTCGTCACCGTCAGGCTGTTCGGCGACGCCCCGGACGAACTCGGCGCGCGGCTCGACCGGATCGTCGCGCGGTTCGTCGAGGAGTTGGCCACCCGCGACCACAAGACCCGCAACGAGCGGGTGAGCCAGCTCGAGCAAGCGGAGTCCGCGCTCCAGTCGGAAATCAAGCTGCAAGAGAAGACGCTGAAGGTGGTCTCCCACGCCAGCGGCGGGGGCGGCGCGGCGCTCCGCGAGCAGCTCGTTCGGGCGGAGACGGACCTCGCGCGGACCACGCCCGAGCGGCTGCTGCTCGAGTACCGCGCCGAGGCGCTCAAGAAGCGCCGGGCGGACGGTGGGACTCCGGACCCGGTCGAAGCGCTGCGGCTCGTGGACGCGGACCCGCGCGTGGCCCCGCTGCTGGCCCAGCGGGCTACCGCGGCGGTCGCGCTGGAAAAGGAGCGGGCCACCGCGAGCGAGGCGGCGCTCAAGGAGTTGCAAGCCAAACTGAACCAAGCCACGGCCGCGCTCACGGCTGCGCGCTTGCCGGTGCGTAAAGAAGTGGACGCGCTCCTGCGCGAGGCCGACACGCACCGGGCGGCGAACGAACTCGCCGAGATCGAGTTGCGGCTGGCGGTCGCCCGGGCCGCGCAAGAGGGGCTACGGCAGGAATGCGACGGGCTGCGCAAAGAGCTCGCCGCGGCCCACGTGACCGGGGCCGCGGCCGAGAGCGTGCGCCGGGAGCTGGCGCCGCTGCAACAGCACCTCGACAAGATCGGGGCGCAGCTCGCCCAACTGCGGGCCGACGGGCTGGCCGACGGCGCCCGCGCCCGCCCAGCCGGGCCGGCGGTGGTGGACCCCGTCCGCCGGCCGTGGCGCGGGGGGCTGGCGTTCGGTGCGGCGGTCCGGGCGTTCGCCGTCGCGTTCGTACTGGCGACCGCGTTCCAGCTCACCGGGCTGGTGTTCCACGCGCTGCGCCCGCGGTAACGGTCGCGGGCGCGATCAGCCGACGAAGACGCCGAGGTTCAGCGGGTTGCTCGGCGCCACTTCGGACAGCAGCGCGAGCGTCACCCCGTTGAAGGTGCGGTGCCGTCCGGCTGCCACCGGGCCGGCGCCCGCGGCCGGGGTACCGTTGTCGTTGACGCTCAGCGTGGCGGTCGTCAGCGCCCCCAGCACGGCCCCGCCGGTCGGGGTGGAGAGCGCAAGGGTAACGGTTTCGAGGCCCTCAACAAGGGTGTCGTCGGTGAACGGAATGGTCAGCGTGGCGGCCGTCGCCCCATCCGGGAAGGTGATGGTGTACGGCCTGCTGGCGAAGTCCGTGCCCGCGGTCGCGGTGCCGCCCGTCACGGTTATGGTCACGGCCACCTCGCCGCTGGCGCCGCCGGAGCGGGACAGGGTGACGACCGCCGCCCCGCCCTCGGTGGCGCTGAAAGTGGAGAGCCCGAACGAAAAAGTGCCGGCCGGGGCCGCCGCTACCGCCAGCCCGGCCAGGGCGGTCGCGCCCGCCCCGACGCGACGTGCGAATCTCGTGCGATGCCGACTCTTGTATGAGGTCCGAGCGAACAAAAACCGAAAACGAACAGATGGCTAAAATGGCGAGGATAGCAATCCCAACAATCGCCCCGGTCCGGGTAGCGACGATGCACCATTGCGGGCGGCGCAATCGTTGCGCCGCCCGCAATGGTGCCCTTGGGCGATCAGCCAATGAACGCCCCGCCGGGGAACTCGACTCCGAACGCAAGGAAGCTGTTGATCTCCTTGCCGCTGGAGCCGTCGAAGACCTTCGTTTGGTCGCTGAAGTCGGCCGCGCTCACGAGCACGTCCGGGATGCCGTCCCGGTTCACGTCCCGGGTCGCGACGTTCACCCCGCCCCCGAACACCATCGGGAACGCGTAGGTGCTGCGCATCTCGTCGCCGTTTCGGCCGTTGAACACCTTCACCTGCGCCCCGCCCCGCGCGGTGCCGGTGACGATGTCGTCCAGCCCGTCGCCGTCGATGTCCCCGGTCGCCACGGTGACCCCGTTCACAAACCCGCGGTACGCGACGAAGTTGTACAGCGTGGCGCCACTCTTCAGATCGATCGCCTTCACGTTGCTGATGCCGCCCCCGGACCCGGCCACGAGGTCCGCGCGGCCGTCGCCGTTCACGTCACCGGCGGCCAGCGTCACACCGGTCAGGGACCCCGCGAACGCATAGAAGTTGAGCCCCTCCGCGCCGGTGGCGCCGTCGTACACCTTGACGTGCGAGGAGCCGGTCGCGGTGCCGACGAGGATCTCAGCCTTGCCGTCGCCGTTCACGTCCCCGGCCGCGATGTTGATCCCGAGGAAGTACCACGACGGGTCGAACGCGTTGAAGCTGTACAGTTCCGCCCCGGTCGCACCGGAGAACACCTTCACGTGCGACAGGAACAGCCCGGGAGCGGTGATGACATCCTGCACCCCGTCGCCGTCCACGTCCGCGGTGGCGACTTTCACACCCGCGTTCATCGTCGGACCGTAGGGCATGAACCCGGCCCGCGGGGTGCCGTCGGCGTTAAGCAGGTACACCAGTCCGGTCCCGACCCCGGAGCCGACCGCGATGAAGGGCTCCGAACTCGAACCGACCGGCATCGGGGCCGGGCCGCCGCTGTCTTTGATGGTCACCACGGCCGTGCCCTGTTCGCCGACGGCGCCCGCCGACGGTGTCGAAAGCATGAGCGTGATGGTTTCGTCTGATTCCTTCACACTGTCATCGGTGATCGGAATGTTCAGCGTAGCGGTGTCCGAGCCGGCCGCAAACGTGACGACATACGATACGCCGACAACGGAGAGTGCGTCTGCCGACGTTACGCCAGTGAAGTCAACGCCCTCGGTGGCGGTACCGCCGGTAACGAGCACAGACACGGTCAGTTCGGCGCTCAAATCTCCGGTGCGAGTCAGGGTAACTTCCGCAACCCGGCCCGTTTCGGTCGCGGTGAACTCCGCACTCGCGAACTCGACCTCGGCCATCTGCACGATCGTGCTACTCAGCACCAGACTCCGGGTGCCGTCTGGAGCGGCGCCGATCTCGGTCGCCGCTCCAGTGGCGAGATCGATCTCGTAAACCTGGGTGGTGCCGCCGACTACCAGCGCGGCTACGGCCGTGCCGGTCGCCGGAGTCCCGGGTTCGGTGACGCTGATGTCGCCGGGGATGTCGAACCCCTTAACCGCGGTGAAATCGAGCGGGGCACCGTTAAGCGTGACCGCGAGCTGGCCGCTCTGGGTGCCGCTGTTGCCGCTCCCTTGGATGAAGAGCGAGTTGCTGGCAACGTCGAGCGTGTATTGCGTAACCGGGGCGCCGGGCGCGGCGGCCGTGTAAGCGGTACCCGAAACGCCGGTGGAACCGGTCGGCAGGCCGTTGACGGCGCCGTCGGGGTTGGTGCCGGCAACGCTCCCCGCCAGCCCGTTGTTGCCGTCAATCGCCGCGCCGGTTGCGGGGTCAACGCGGAACGTCAGCCCGGTTCCGGTGACGACGCGGAGCTGATCCGCCGCCGGATCGAAGCTCACACCGTAGTTCGCGGAAGCCGGGGCCGGCAGTTCGACGGTGTTGTCCGCAGAGTCTACGAACGCGACCGCTCCCGTGGCACCGACGGCGGTGGCGGCTCCGCTCTCGAGGGAAATCGTGTAGAGCGTGGCGGTGTCGGTGGCGGCGTTGACGCCGACACCGTACAGCAGCCCGTCCGCGGGCCGGAAGTCGATACCCACCAACGTCTCACCGGTGGCAACCCCACTGACCGCGGTGGAGGTCACGTTGCTCGCGTCGGTGGTGTCGAACGCCAGCAGACTGGCCCCGCTGAGCGCGTACGCGGCAGCCGGTGTGGCCCGGTCTTCCAGGGTCTCGCAGCCGAGTCGAACGCCCGCAACGGCGGCTCGTAGTGATGCGCTCATGACACCCTCTGTGGGAACGGGAATTTGTCATGTCTAATCGGAAGAACCGTTCCAAATCCCCACACGAGTTCGGAACTTTTTCAGGATTGGCTGAAGAATGTGCGTTGCGGCGCAGAAGGGTAGAGAACCTAGGGGGAATCAACTTTACGCAGCTTGCCGGGGCACGCAACGAGAGGGGCGTATTCCATCTTTACATAACGCTTCGCGTTACGACTCGTGGATTACGTAAAGCGAAACGTTTGGCGCAGCACGTCTTACGTGTAGCAGTAACACTATTGAGCATCGGAGCCCGGTGGGGGGAGGTGAACCGAGGCGCCGTCCTCGACGCTGTGTACCCCGTCCACCTGTCGCAGCAACGACTTCGCTCCCGGCGGGCACGAACCGGTGATGACGCCGGTCACGGGCAGCACCTGATCGACCGCCATGCCCGCTGCCGTGAGCCGATCGGCGACGCCCTGAATGCCCGCCAGTGCAGCGTCGGTCACGGTCACAACGACCGGCTTCGCATGTGCCATCATATCCCCTCCAAAGCACCAATCTATCGCCTGATTGCACTACCGACTGACCAACCCACGGAATGAATTCCCGCGGGTTTGAAGCGCCGGGCCGCCGCACCGCGGCGGCCCGGCGGGCGAGGGGGCGATCCTCACCGTGGGCCGCTACTGCGGCGCCTGCACCAAACCCGCACCGACGTCCCGGCTATCGAGTGCGAGGGGGCGGGCCGATTGCAGCACCCGCGCCCACAGCGCAGCGCCGCGTGCGCCGGTCGCCTGGCACCACAGCGCCGCAATTCCGGCCACGTGCGGCGTTGCCATGCTCGTTCCGTTCAAAAACCCTTGCTTGCCGACCGCGTTCGGCAAACTCGAGAACACGTTTACCCCGGGGCCGACGATGTCGATCCGCCCCCCCACACCGGTCGCCGTGCTGCTGCGGGGCGAGAAGTCGGCGACACGGAGCTGCGCGTCCAGAGCCCCAACCGCCAGCGCGGCGTCCGCGTTCGCCGGGGCGCCAACGAACCCGACGTTGCCCTGAAAGCGGCGCGCGTTGTTGCTGGCCGCCGCGATCACCAGCGTACCCGCGTTCAGCGCCCGTTGGATCGGCACGTCGTACTGCTGCAACTTTTGGTCGATGTCCGCGCCGAGCGACATCGACACCACTTGGCACCCGTTCACGGCCGCCCACTCGATCCCGGCGATGATGCCCGCCGTCGCCCCGCTGCCCTGGTTGCTGAGTACCTTCCCGATGTAGATCGTAGCCCCGTAGGCGATCCCGTACCGACGCACCCCGCTCGCCGGCTGGCGCGGGCCGCACGCGGTGCCGGTACAATGGGTGCCGTGCCGTTGCCCGTCCTGAACCGTCTGCCCGGCGATGAACGAGCGGGACACGATCGCCCGGCCCAGGAAGTCCGGGTGCTGGAAGTCCAGGCCGGTGTCCAGCACCGCCACCCGGACGCCCTGCCCGCTGTACCGGGACGTGTTCACCCGCGTGGCCTGGAGCCCCCAAGTGAACTGAGCGGTGTCCGAGAACCCCGCGGCCGGCATCTCTTCAATCCCGGCGTCCGCGCCCCGGGCCGTCAGTTGCTCGTACAGGTGGTCAACGGCCGCCTTGTACCCGCGCAGGTAGTCGAGCGCGACCGGACCGCTCGTTTCCAGTGCGGAGACGGTGTACTCCGGCTCGATCGCCAGGATCGGGCTGTCGGCGTCCGCGATTCCGGCCGCCATCGCCTGGACCGCTTCGTCCCCGGACACTACCGCCATCCCCAGCGTGGGGAAGTACATGGCCTCGGTCTGCGCTAGGTCTTCGGCGGTCACCGCCGAGTCCTCGTAGTCGGACGCGACGGCCGCGTCGCCGATACCGGCCACGTCGCGCAGGACCGCACGGGCGCCCGCCGGGTCGCCGACGGCCCCGTCCTTGAAGATCACGATGAACCGGCCCGTGGTGGGTCCGTCGCCGCCCACCCCGGGCGGCAGTTCCGGCACGTCGCCGCTCGTCCCGTCGGCCTTCGACTTGCGCACTTTCGCCATCGACGCTCCTCAAGATTAGAGTTGGCCCCGCGTTAACGGTCGCCCGCCGGCGCCGCTAACGCGAAGCGGGCCGGCGGCCGGGCCGGCGTGTGCTTCGGCCACATCGAATTCCCGCGCCGGGCCTGAAATACCGAACGGCCGGGCGGCCGAAAATTACGAACTTCGCGCGAAACCGGATGGCGAGCGGTGACAGAAGTCCGTCCAAAACGCTTTCCGTACCGGTCGTTGAAACGCGGCACTGAGCACTTGCTCGTAACGGGATCACTGTTTACACTACGGCCATTAATCGCCTCGCCCGATCTTTCAGCTAGGCCGCCCATGCCCGCGTCCAACGATCCGCCGTCCACACTCGGCGGTCTGCTTCAGCGCCACAAGAACGGCGACGTTAACGCCATCAACGAGATCCTGGAGTGCTGCCGGGAGCGCTTCGAGCGCCTCGCTCGTGTGCTCCTCAACCGCCCGGGTGCGGCGCGCGACCTCGATACCGACGATGTCGTAAACGAGGCCGTCACCCGGCTCATTCCGGTGCTTCGGGCCAAGCCGTTCGACAGCTCGGCCAAGTTCCTCGGTTACGCGGCCCAGGTCATGCGAAACCACCTCAAAGACCTCGCGAACAAGCGGCGCCCGCAGCACTTCCCCGCCCCCGGTTCGGACGCGGCCGGGCCGCACCCGGGCGCAGACGCCCCCGAAACGACGGACGACCCGGCCAAACTGGCCGAATGGACAAGTATCCACTCAACCATTGACAAATTGCCCGAAGACCAGCGACAACTGTTCGACCTGCTCTTCTACCACGGGCTCGCGGTGGCGGAGGCGTCGGACCAGCTCGACGTTTCCGAGACGACCCTTCGCACGCACTGGAACAGCGCGAAGCTGCATTTCATGCGGCTGTACGGCAACGCGACGCCCCCATTCTGAAAAAATCTGCGGAAACCCGTCCGCCGGTCGTTTGTAGTTGTGGGTACCGGAGCGAGGGGCACCATGAACCGACTCGACCGCCTGCTTCTGGAGTGGGAGGACCGCCGCGCACGTGGAGAGCGGGTCGGAGCGGCGGATCTGTGCGCAACACCTGAGTTGCGTCCGGAACTGGCCGAGCGCATCCGCCTGCTCGAGAAGTTCGACGAGCTGATGGCGCCCGTCACCACCGCCCCGACCCCGGAGCCCCCGATCCCGGAGCGAATCGGAAAGTACCCGGTGCTGAAACGGCTGGGCGGGGGCGGCATGGGTACCGTGTATAAGGCCGTCAATCTGGACCTCAAGAAGAACGTCGCGATCAAAGTGCTGAAGGCGGGCAGCCGCTCCGACCGATCGTCGGTCGAGCGGTTCATGCAGGAGTGCCAG
Organism: Gemmata algarum; assembly: GCF_034097035.1. Taxonomy (NCBI): domain Bacteria; kingdom Pseudomonadati; phylum Planctomycetota; class Planctomycetia; order Gemmatales; family Gemmataceae; genus Gemmata; species Gemmata algarum. The sequence goes on along the minus strand of NZ_JAXBLV010000180.1, from coordinate 57,228 downwards.
GTGCTGGCCCGGTTCGCCCACAAGAGCGTCGTGATGGCCTACGACGCCGGACAGGACGCCTGCGGCCCGTACCTGGTGATGAGCTACCTGCCGAACGGGAGCCTCCGGGAGCACCAACAGCGGCTGACGGCGGAAGGCCCACGAGCCGTCGCCTCGCTGATGGAGAAGGTCGCACGGGCGGTACAGGACGCACACAGCATCAACGTGATTCACGGCGACCTCAAGCCGGCGAACGTGCTGTTGGACGAGCACGGGGTCCCGTTGATTGCGGATTTCGGGCTGGCGGCGGTGCTCGCCGCCGGGGCCGACGAGGGCGCCGGCCGGCTCACGCCACGGCGCGGCGCGGGAACCCCGCCCTACATGGCCCCGGAGCAGTTCGACGCGGCGTTCGGCCCGATCGCCAAGCCGGCCGACGTGTGGGCCCTGGGCGTCACGCTGTTCGAACTGCTGACCGGCGAGCGGCCGTTCCGACCGGCGGCCGGTGAAACGTTCCGGCAACTGGTACTGAGCGCCCCGGTGCCGCCCCTTCCGGGGGTGCCGAAGGCGATCGCCGCGGTCGTTCGGAAGTGCCTGGAGCGGCAACAGGAGAAGCGCTTCCAGTCGGCCGGCCAGCTCGCCGACGCGCTGCACCGCGCGGGCGGTGCGTCGCGGCGCGACCTGCTCCGCCGGGCGGTGGCGGTGGGCGGTACGGCGCTGGGGTGCGCCGCACCGGTCGCGTTCCTGGCGTCCGACCCGTACCGGCGGTTCCGCTGGCGCACGGACGGGCACCTCACCGCCCTGAAGCACGGGCGCTCGGTCGATCTGATCGCCCCCGGCGGGACGGTACCGCCGTACCACTTGCGGGCCGGGGCCGGGACGACCCAGGTGGGCATGAGCGAAGAGGGGCTCGTGGTCCGCAGCACCACGTTGGCGTTGGTCGAACTGCTGCCGACGCTGCCCGCCGCCGGGTGCGAAGTGGTGCTCGAAGTGCGGCACGATTTCTCCGACATGGGGCCGGTCCAGCACTCCTGCCTGGGACTGTTTTTCGCGGCCGCGCGGGTGGAGCACGAGAAGCTGATCCACCACTTCCTGGAGTACACGACCTTTGACGACAACGAGCCCATGCCGGTGGTCGCGCTCGGGAGCGTTCGGTATTCGGAACTGGCACCCGGTGCCGACGGGGTGCCGCCGCCGTTCCTGTTGCACAGCGCGGACGAGCGCGAGTACCCGTCGGTCCAAGGCGCCCCACGACCGTTGCCGTTCCGAACCTTGCGGTTCCACCTCACGCCGGACGTGGTCCGGTTGGTGTGGGAGGGGCCGCCCCGGCGCGAACTCACGATGCCGATCGCGGAGCACCGCGCTAACGCGTCCCAGTCGGTCGATCGCACACACCCGGGCCTCGGATCGATGTTGCGTGAGAACCTCGCGCCCCGGCTCGGCGTGTTCGTCGTCGGCGGGCGAATCACCGTCCGCAAGTTGCGCGTCGTCCCGTTTCCCCAGCAGTCTTAACGAATTAACGGAGACAGTGATGCTTTCAAAAGAGCCCGATCGCACCACGGGCGCCGCCCCGACCGCGGCCAAACCGGCACCCCGGTCCGGCCACATCAAGCGGACGAAGTTCCGGGTCGAGATCCGGCCCCGCGACAACGCGACCGCGCACCCGCAGGAGTTCAGCTTCGAGACGAACGCCGACGGATACTTCCGGGCCAGTTCGTCGTCTACGGAACTCTCAATGATGGTGTTCCCGGACGGAACTACGGCGGACTTACTGACAAAGGCGACCCCACTCATCTCTGCCTCGGGAAATAAGATCACCATCACGGGCTACGCCTCGGCCGGTGAAACGTTGACCCTCGTCATCCAAAACAACGCGACCCAGGCGATCGAGGTGAACCAAACGAACACCCTCCCCGCGGGAACCAACACGTACACGTCTCCCGATCTCCCGAACGGGACGTACACGGTCACCATCACGGACGCCGCCACCGGAGTTCAGTTCGTTAAGACGGTGACGGTTCCGTAATCGGTCACAATCGGCGCTACACGACGGGGGGCGGTTCGCTCGCGCGTACAAACCGTCGCGACTGCGGACACTGATCGCGTGTCTGTGGTTGGCAGCCTCATGGGTTGTCAACCACGGAGCGCAGGAAGCGGCCAGTCACTCGGCCACAGTCTGTTCATCAATCACGTCACCTCAATGCCTGAACACAGAGCCGCACCGCTGGCGCCCCGCGGCGGCTCCGCACTGACGCGCCGCGGCCCGGGATTTGCGGTGCCACATCCCATCTTGTCCGCCATGACGGCGGACACCCCACACGGGCACTCGTTATGGCCACCACACCCGACAACAAGCTCCGGGAACTGCTCGAAGAGTTCGGCCTCGCAATGCTGGTCACTCGTGCCGCCGACGGCCAGTTGCACGGCCGCCCGATGGCCCTCGCCGCGGTCGAAGCGGACGGAACGCTCTGGTTCGCCACCGACCGGCACTCCGGGAAGATGGACGAACTCGCGCGGGACGGGCACGTCGTCGTGACGATGCAGTCGCGCACCAAGTTCGTTTCGCTGAGCGGAACCGCGGCCCCGGTCGAGGACCGCGAGAAGGTGTCGCGGCTCTGGAAGGCCGAGTGGAAGGTCTGGTTTCCGGGCGGCAAGGACGACCCTAACATCGTGCTGCTCCGTGTGGACGGCAAGGCCGGCGAGTACTGGGACAACAGCGGCACCAGCGGGGTGAAATACCTGATCGAAGCCGGCCGCGCGCTGATCACCGGCTCGCGCCCCGAGGTCGGAAACGATCCGAAGGTCCACGGTAAGGTCTCGCTGTAGTCGGTAGCGCCCCTTGTGCTCACGGCGCCGCCGAACGGGTAATCGGTACGCTGGGTATTTCCGCACCCTTATTCCCCATAACGGCAGTGCCGAACGTTTCCGCTACCAAGGCCGCAGCGGTCGGAGCATCTGGACCCACGCCCGGACCCGAGATGCGCAGCCGCTCCTAAAGACACGCCTTCGACACAAGGGGCCATTTCGCAACACGTTACGGCTCACCATTCGATACGGCGGCCTGATAAAAGTCGCCCGCAATCCCTGTCTCAACGCGCGTGAACCGTGGTAGCTGGCACCCAGCGAACCGCCCGTCAGGCGGTAGCGGGACGCCAGCAAATGTCCCGTCTGCACCCCAGTTGAGGTGCCCGCCGGTGCGGCGCGAGGTCTCGTTGCGGTGCGTAGCAAGCGAGAAGCGACGGAGCCGTCCGTAAGAAGGCGGCGGCGATTGGCAGAAACAGTTCGCATATCTAACTGATGGCACCGCACGCCCAAACGTGGCGCCGGCCCGTTTAACCCGGAAATGCGCAACCGGAGAAGGTTGCGCTCTCAGATAGCCCCGGGTTTGATGCTGCGGAGGGGCGCTCACTGGTGTGTGCCTGAACGGGCGACGCGGGCGGGGCGCACCAACACGCAATGGCTAAGCCAAGCAGTTTTTGACAGGATCGACAGGATTCACCGGATAAAGGCTGATTGAATTGAAATCCTGTTCATCCTGTCGATCCTGTCAAAAACTGCTTTCTGAATACAAATTGCGTGTAGGCCGAAACGAATCTGCGACCTTTCACCATTCCGCCGTCGTTTCTGAGCCAAACGGCACAGGAGTGGCCCGGAGTTGGTGCCGAGTCGGCTCCCACCTGGAACGTGAAACGACGGCTCTCCTGGCGCGTTTTGACGCGCCGCGTACCACAGCCGCCCGCATCGCTCTCCACCCGATCCGCGATCTCGGCATCCCTCGCAGCGAAAGCGACTTGGCCATGCGAGTCTTCGACCCGCCGCGCTGTGAAAAGAGCGCGGGCTGGGGTTGTAGTCGTCCCCGGCCCGCCGCCCGACCTCGCAGCTCGGGCATCACGTCGAGGGGACATAAATACTATTATCTTAGCCCCCGACATGTCAGAGGGTGCAGAAAACCGCGGTCGGGAATTCGCGAAGTGGACAGAAGTTTGCACGCGACGCGAACCGGGATCACTCCCAGTCCGTGTCGCGTTCCCGTGGCGCCGATTTCCCGCTTCGATGCGTGAAAGGCTCATAGCGCTACCGGGCACGGATCCCGGGCCAGTCGGAGTTGGTGTCAGTCCGTGCCGTCGCGAACCGCGGGCGGAATGCAAACCGATCCGCAGTTTCGCCCGAACGCGCTCAGCACCCCTGCCACCAGCTCCGGGCGACATGACACGACGACTAACCACCGCCCGGCCGTCGTCTCGCTCGCGTAGTACGTCCCGGCTTCGGCCGTCGTGCCGCCCGCGACCAGATCGGCGACGCCATCCGGCGCCCCAGGCTCGACGACCCGAACGTGCTCCTCGCCGTACCCGTCCGACACCAGTTGCGCGGCCGCCCGCTCGGCCCGCTCGCACAGATCGAACACCCCGACGACCGAGCGTCGCTCCCCAGTTGACATCGTTTCCCCCCTTTGAGTCCGACGCCGGTCTGGCGGTGCGGATGGGGCGTAAAACCCTGCACGTTCGAGGCCGGCAACCGGACTGCGGCGGTACGTTCCGAAATCGCTGAACGGCCCGAAAGGTGCCTTCGTTCAGAAGGCTCAGAACTTCCGGTCAAAAGTCCGCCCGTCGGAAGTCGCAAAGTCACAAATGCTGTAGGGGCAGCGCCTTGTGACTCTATGACCTACTGACCCGATGACTTCTGCCCGGCAGTCTTTCGCGACAAGCGCGACGGAGGGGTGTTATGCGTCGATGGGTACGGGTATTCCTGTTAATGGCGCTCGTGGCCGCACCGGTAGCATTCGGCGCGGCCGGTTCCGAGCTAACGACCTATGGCCTCGTGGTGTTCTTCGGAAGCTTGCTGCTCGGCATCTTCGCGCTGATGAGCGCGAGACGTCCGATCTAACCCGCACCCACTACGACCGCGGTGGAGGCATACCGACTTTCCGAACGAGTGGCGGTGGCGCTCCGGGTAATGGCTCACAGGTGGGGGCCAACATGCGATACACCAGGGCAAGCTTGACGGGATAAGTAACCTGGGGCACTCAGGTAAGAGAGTGGCGACTGCGGTAGAAATTGTTACACAGCACGTCGGGGGGCGGGAATTGTTCAGCGCCCCGCCGGTCGAGCCAAGCGTGTGCCGCAGCCGGGTGGGTCACTTCTTGCGGGTGCGCGGGCAATCTGCGGGCCGCGGCGGGGCGAAGCGCACCACGACGCCGACAGCGAGACGCAAGCCACCCAGACACGAACTCGGGCTGAGCACGGCCCGCGTGCGATAGCCCGTCGGCGGGGCGATAGTGAAACCGAGTGCGGCAAAATGAGGTTCGGGAGACTTGGCGCCGTGGCGATGCGCTGGTCTAATCGCATTCAAGCTGTCACAATGCTCTGGCGACGTGCGTATCGCACGGACCTGTTACCTTGTTGTTGCGCATATTGCAAATGTATACTTTGCGCAACAACGGTACTGTATCGTGCCGAATTTAGCCTCAAGTGCGTGTTGTGTGGTGCGACAAGGTCCCGTGTTATTGGGTGAAGTCTCGCACACTAAACACAAGTTCGGCCGCAGAAGGCCACTCCTACGCAGGCCGCGAATGCCATGCGCAAACCTCGCCCTGGTGACGTGGTGGTCATGGGCTTCTATTGGGCGAGCGGTCGCGTTGGCAAGACGGTCTGCTCGTTCGCCATAGAACTGCTCCGGTCGGGTCGCCAGCGCGACGTAAAGACGTTCGTGTGCCGTGTCGCCGAGTTTCGAACCTGTTGGTACAAGGATGAGGACGAGAGCGGGGCAAAGTACCAAAGCCCCCTGATGACGACCCTTGGCGAGTTGCCGGAAGCAGTTGCCGAGGAGGTGCGCGCGTTCCTCGGGGCCGAGATCCTCGTCGGCGCGGTCAGCGCCCGGTATGGCTTAGGGTTGTTCATCCCCAACCCGTGCTCACCGGATTTCATCGCGTGGACCGAGGGCATTAGGGGCGGGAAGCCCGAGACCGAACCCGGCGCTGCACCTGACACCGCCATCTGACTTGTGACGCACCGCTCCCTTGGAGGTAGCGGTGCAGGTGAGCTTATTGTTCGGCCACCGAAGGGTTGACCATGAGGTGCGTGTTGTTTGGGGCGGTGTTCTGCGGCGTCAGCTTGCTCCTCAACCCCACCTTGGCCGATCCCCCGACACCCCCCGCGAGCTCACCCCCACGCGACCAGCCGGCGTGGGTCGCCGAAATCGAGGCGGCGGTCAAAGCCCAGAAGGGCCGTCAGCGGAAGATGTACGAGGAGTACGCCGCGAGGGACGGGAAGGCAAAGGCCCCGGCCGAGCAAGACGCGGTCGACAAGTGGGCGGCCGACGCGGGCGAGGAGTTGAGGACGGCCGACCGCGCCGCGGCCCGCGCCCTCATGCCGCTGCTGCGTGAGCACGCCGCAGACCCGCAGGTGTACATGGGGCTGGCCTTTGCAACGATGCACGGCGGCAGCGACGACCGGGAGGAGGCCGGCGCCCTGATGGGCCGGCACCACCTGTCCAACCCGATCGTGCTGAGCTGGGCCCAATTTGGGTGGGGTGGGGGGTGCGACGATTTCCGCGAGCCGATCATCCGCGGCCTCCTCGCCGAGCCGGCTAGGGCCCCGAAGGAGCGGGCCTTGCTGCAGTTCGCACTGGCCGTGCACCTGAAGGATAAGGCCGAGGTCGCCCGGATGTCCGACCCGTCGATCGCCCGGCGGTACAGCCGGGACTTCATCTCCAAGGTCCGCAAGCGGGACGCGGCCAAGCTCGAGGTCGAGGCGCTGGACATCCTCGACCAGCTGGTCGCGAAGCAGGTGCCCGGCGAGCTGCACCGCGGCGTGTCGATCGTGGAGCGGGCCAGGGAGGAGGCGTACGAGGTCCGCCACCTGGCGGTCGGGAAGAAGGCGCCGGAGGTCGTCGGCAAGGACCTCGACGGCCGGGCGATGAAGCTGAGCGACTACCGCGGCAAGGTGGCGGTACTGACGTTCTGGCACAGTCGGTGTGGGCCGTGCCACGTGTTCGCGCGGCAGGAGCTGAAGCTGGTTGCGCGGTTCACCGGGCGGCCGTTCGCGGCGGTCGGGGCCAACGTCGACGAGGACCGGGACGCGGCGAAGGCCGTGGTCGAGGGGCTTAAGCTGCCGTGGCGGTCGTTCTGGTGCGGGCCGAAGGGGAACGCCGGCGAGGTTCCACGGGCGTGGAACGTGAGCAGCTGGCCGACGGTGTACGTAATCGACCATGCCGGGGTGATCCGGGCGAAGGCGGTCCGCGGCCCGGAGCTGGATGGACTGCTCGACGAACTGGTGAAGAAGGCGGAGGCCGACGCCCCGAAGTGACCGGCGGCGGGGGCGTGTCAACCGCGCATCGCCAATCCTCACCGGCCGCGCGGACGCCCCCCCGCGCTGCACACGACCGCGTGAAGTGCGTTGTGTGTCATTCGTGTTGCTCACCACGCGGCGGGTGAGCAACACGTTCGGCCACGGAGGTACGGGCACCGGAGGGGCACATGACTGTCGCGGAACTGGCCCACGAACTCGCCCGCCGTGGGGTCCCGGCGTCCGCGTACTGTCTGACGGGTGGTCTGCCCAACGAGGCGTACACGATCGGGCGGGTCGGTGACGTGTGGCAGGTGTACTACAGCGAGCGGGGGTGCCGGACCGGGCTGCAGGAGTTCGCGATCGAGGCCGCCGCCTGCCGGGCGTTTCTGCGGGACATCACCGGGGCGTCGGACGCCGAACCCGGCGCGGCACCGGACACCGCCGTCGGACTTGTGACGCACCGCTGACGGTATGATGGCGGTGCCGGTGAGGTGTCTGTTCGGCGGCGTCGAGCCGGGGTGAAGCTCAAGTACGGATCGAGCTGCCGTCGCTCCCACTCGCCCGGGGCCGCCCCTCCGCCCCGAGCACTCACTCGAAAGATGGACGCCGCATGAATCGCGCATGGACGCTCGTCGTACTGGCCATCTCTCTGTCCGCGACGGCGGACGGGCGACCGAAACCGGTAGATCATCCGAAGGCTGATCCCTTCCGGCAGTTGCTGGAAAAGAAGGGTTACGTCGCCGTCCCGCTGGCCGAGGAGGAAGGGCAGTTCACGGTCGAGTGTCGGATCGAAACCGAAACGTGTCGCCTGCTCCTCGACACGGGCGCGGAGTCGTCGTCACTGGACGCGGCCGTCGTGAAAAAGCTGGGCCTGAGGCACGGAGACGAGGTCAAGTTCGTCGGCATCGGAGGCGTCCAAACGGGCCATGAAGTTTCCCTCCGGGGCCTGCGGTTCGGCGACTTCGATACGAGGACTATGGCCCACGCGCTCCCCCTCCGATCCGTTGATCTTTCGACCCTCAACGCCGCTCGGGACCGGCGCAAACACGGGCGGATCGACGGGCTCCTCGGCGACGGAGCCTTGAGGCTGGGTTCGGCGGTGATCGACTACCCCAACCGCACCCTCTACCTCCGCACGCCGCTCAACACGCTGTGGCCCGAGGTCGAGGGGCGGTGGGTAGGGACCAGCGGGCAGGAGGACGGACGCGGGCGGAAGATCGACCCGAAGGCCCCGCCCCGGCTGGAGTTCAAAGACCGCGCCCTCCACCTGACCGACGGAGAGAAGCGGTACCGCTTCGGCGTCCACGTCCGACCGGAGTCGGATCGTTACACGCTGGTCTTCTTCGATCCCGAAAAGGAACTCGCCAAAGAGTTGAAGTACGAGGCCGGCGGGTTGTTGAAGGTGTCGGGCGGCAAGCTAACGGTCTGCCTCTGTCTCGACCCGTCGAAGGCCAAGAAAGGCGAGGAGTTCCCGGACGACTTCAAGACCGCGGCCGGGAGCGGCCACCTCCTCCTGGAGTTCCAGCGCGATAAGCCATTGCCGGTCGGTCCGCCGGTCGCGGCCCTCGATCCGTTGCGCGCCGGGCTAGAAAAGAAGAGCTACGTCGCCGTTCCGCTCACCGAAGAGCAAGGGGGATGGGGCTTTATCGTCGGGTGCACGTGCGGAACCGAAAGCGTCCGCCTCCTCCTCGATACGGGTGCCGAGGTTTCCGCACTGGACGCGAGCGCGGTCAAGAAGTTAGGCCTGAAACCCAAAAGGGAGGTCATCGCGGTAGGCACCGGGGGCGAGCAGGATGGCGTTGAAGTTCCCCTCCGCGGTCTGTCGATCGGCGACTTCGATACGAGAACCACGGCCGACACGATCACGTTTGCCGCGTTCGACCTCACCGCCATGAACAACGCACTGGTCCAACGCCGCAAGTCGCGGCCGATCGACGGGCTCCTGGGTCACGCGCACCTGCGCGTCTACGCCGCAGTGATCGACTACTCCGCGAGAACGCTGTACCTCCGCACGCCGCGTGCCGGTCTGTGGCCCGAAGTCGAGGGGCGGTGGGTGGCGACCAGCGGGCAGGAGGACGGACGCGGGCGGAAGATCGACCCGAAGGCCCCGCCCCGGCTGGAGTTCAAAGACCGCGCCCTCCACCTGACCGACGGAGAGAAGCGGTACCGCTTCGGCGTCCACGTTCTGCCCGCCAAGAACGGTCACGCGATGTGGTTCTTCAACCCCGAAGAGGAGCTGGGCAAGGAGTTGAACTATCAGGCGATCGGCCTGCTGAAGGTCGCCGACGGCCGGCTCACGGTGTGTCTGTGCTTGGACCCGGCAACAGCCGTCAAAGGGATGCCAGACGACTTCAAAGCCCCGGCCGACAGCGGACGCCTTCTGTTGGAGTTCCGCCGCGAGAAGTGACTTTAACCAAAAATGGTTCGGGCCGGTCGACTAATGCTTTGCTCCTATTGCGATCCGGTGATGCCGGTGCAGGTGGTTGTATGTTCGGCAACACGAGGCTCGGATCGGCGTAGACGCGATGCGGATGACAGAAGCCATTTGGCACGACGACCGAGATGCGGTGGTCGCGCTGATCCGTTCGGGAGTGGACCCGAATGCGATGGATGAACCGCACCGGCCCCCGTTGTTCCAGGCTCTGGAGCACCAGCGGGCCGAGATCGCCCGCCGGCTCATCGCGGCCGGAGCGGATGTCAACCGTGATGTCGGCCAGGGGTGGACGCCACTGGTCCACGCCATCGACATCGAGAGCGACGCAGCGAGTCAGACCGGTGTGCCACCCGAGGCCGCGTCAACCGAACTGGTCGAGTTACTACTGGCGTTTGGGGCAGAGCCGACTGCGCGAGCATTTGAGCTGGCGGCGACGTACCACAACCATGAGGCGTGGTCGCTGCTGGAGGCAGCCCAAGCGGGCCGAAACCGGCGCCGCACCTGAAACCACCGGCTGATTCGGGACGCACCGTTCATCCAGTGAGGACGGTGCAGGTGAGCTGCAAGTTCGGCGGCGTCGAGCCGGGTTGGTGGAGATTCGCCAGTGAGTCCGATCCGCTTGATCCGCGACACGGCCGAGTTGTCCGGCACCTGCTACTTCGAGTTCCTGCCCGGCCCGTACCGCGGCCGGTGCTGGAACGCCGGGTCGGTGTTCCTGGCCGAGGACGTGTTCGGGCTGATCGAGCCGGTCATCGCCCGGCACGTGCCGGAGTTCGACCACTACTCGTTCGTAGCCGTCGGGCGGACGACGTGGGAGCGGGTCATCCCCGACCTGGGCAGCGAGGCCGCCGCGTCAGCCGACCGGGCGTTCGGGGCGCTGGCCGGCGAGCTGGCGGCCTGGCTGCGGGGGCAACTCGACGACCACGAGTGCGTCTCGGTGCTGGGCATGTAGTCCAGAGACCGAAGCAGACGGGGCGGCACAATAGGTTCTTGGGTGACCACAGCTCGTCGGGTGCCGCCCCGCCGTTGCCCTGAGTCGTTCGGCGGCGGAGGGTACCGGCACGTGGAAGCTATTCGCGCGAAGCTCGACGCACTCCGGTACAAACCGGCCGACTGGCAGTTGCCGGTCACCGAAGAGTGGGTCACCGAGTTCGAGCGCGAGTACGGGCTACGGCTCCCCGCCGAATATCGGCAATTCTTGCTGGCGTTTGGCGGGTGGAGTGGCAGCGCCACGTGCGACTTCTTGGAGCCGCTGACCCCGCTCGGCACCGGCGCTTGGATCGACCTGTTCTACGGCCGGATGGTCCCGGAGTACGAGGTATACGATGTCCGCTGGGCCACCGGTTCGGTCGGCGGCGCTCCCGACTTCGTGGCGGTCGCGGCTGGCGGCGCGAACGGGTGCATGGTCGTGGTCCGGTGCGGCGGGCGGGACGACGGGCATGTGTACTTCTTCGACCGTGACCAGCGCGCACTCTGGGCGGACGACGAGTTCACCCGGATGTTCCCCGGCCTGCACCCGCAGATCGAGGCGTACTTGGCCCGGCGTCGCGCCGGCCAACTCCCGGCCAAGCCGGACGGGTACGAGAGCCTCTACTTGCTGGCGCGGGGCTTCAACGAGTTTGTCGAGCGGCTGGTCCCAACCGACGACGAGTAAAGGCACGCTGAACCGGTCGCCGCACAGCTTCGCGGTTGGTGTGATACCAATTAAGGGTATCCGACGACGAGTAAAGGCACGCCGAACCGGTCGCTACACCGGCCCCGGGCGCGCAGTTTCTGTCCCATCGCTTACCGGCTGGTTTCGATCGCGCAGCAGGTGAGCGGTCAGTTCGGCTGCGGGGGTTCCGATGGTCCCGAAGCGCGTCTTCACCCGCTGGTGCGTCGCCCTGTCGTTGTTCTGGATCTTCGCCAACTGGCCCTCGACCTCGGGTCTGGGCGGGTTCTGGTGGCACGCCGGGTTTCCGTTTACATTTGCGTGGGGCGCCTTCGGCCGCTTTGAGCATTTCGATGTGCGCTTCTTGCTCGCAGACATGCTGCTCGGGCTCCTGACGGTCGTTGGAATTGCTTGGCTGTGCGCCCGGTCGCGTGGGCATCAATCGCCGCCAGCCGAACCCGGCGCCGCACCGGACACCGCCGGCTGATGCGGGCACCGCTCGTCCAGTGATAGCGGTGCGGGTGGGCTTGTTATTCGGCCCTGGAGACGCGACCGATGGGCGAGTGGTCTGGCTGGGAGTCGGGCGACAGTGTCGGTATGCCCAACTGGCCGCACGGCCCGACACTCGACCAGCACGAGATACTCCGCCGAGTCGCCGCAGCGTACCGGCGGGTGGTCATTGACTGGACCGAGGGCGACCGGTGGGTGGACGCACGGATCGCGGCGTGGGAAAAGCATGAGGGGCCGCCCGTCATCCTGGCGGCCGAACGTGCCTTACGGGGCCGGACAGTGCTGGTGTCGGTGGCCGACGCGGCTGGGCCGGGTGCGGCCGGTGTCCGGTTCTACATGACCCCAGATACCGCCTCGCTGGACCTGCACTACGAGCCGCCGGGGGCGGAGCCGGCGTGCCGGGAGTTGGGCCGCAAATTGGCCGAGGTGCTGGGGTACGAGTTCGCCACCGACGACGGCCCCGAGCCGGCCGAACCATCCGCCGCAGCAGACCGCGGGGGCAGTAGCTGATTCTGGGTTCATAGCTCACTCACCCCCGCGGCTGCTGAGCGGGGCGTTCGGTCCGGAGAAGTTCCTTATGATCCGTAGCCTTGTCGTCGGTGCGGCGCTTTTCGCCGGCTGGGTCGTCTCGGCCGACGAGCCACGCCGTGCCCCCAGCGGTAATGCGTCCGTCAGGGGCATGGCCGGTTCGTCCGAGATCGTCATCACCACCACCAACCGCCTCGCCGGAGCGATTCACTCGCTGACGTGGGGCGGCAAGGAGTTCATCGACAGCCACGACCACGGGCGACAGCTCCAGTCGGCCGCCAGTTTCGACCGCGCGGCCGCGGGTGAGTTCTGGGCCGAGCGCTACAACCCAACGGAAGCGGGCTCGCGGGCGGACGGCACCGGGGAGAAGACCTCCAGCCGGTTGCTGCGGCTCCGGGCCGAGGGGGCCGAACTGAAAACGACAACGCAGATGGCGTTCTGGCTCGCCCCCGGCGAGAAGTCCTTCGGCCGCCCGGCTCTCAACGACAAGGTGCTGTCGGATCACCTCGTCGCGAAGCGCGTCCGCATCGGGCACAAGGCGCTCGCCCACGCCATCGAGTACGAGGTCACGTTCTCGGTTCCAAAGGGCGAGCGGCACACCTACGCGCAGTTCGAGGCGCTGACGGGGTACATGCCCCCCGAGTTCGCCTCGTTCTGGACGTTCCGACCGGACTCCGGCAAACTGGAGGAGCTGAGCGACGGCCCCGGCGAGCAGGAGTTCCCGGTCGTCTTCGCGACCGAGAGCAAGACCCATGCGATGGGCGTGTTCTCCCCGGACCAGCCGTCGATCGGCCACAAGTCGGCGGGCTACGGCCGCTTCCGGTTCAAGGAGGAGAAGGTGGTCAAGTGGAACTGCGTCTTCCGGGTTCGGAACGACAAGGGGATTGCCGCCGACGAGTACCGCTTCCGCATGTTCATCGCCGTCGGCACCTTGGAGGACGTGAAGCGGACGCTGGTGGCGTTGACTCAGGAGTTCGCGGGGCGCTAAGGGGCGGGGCGCCCGGCCGAACTTGGGCGCGGCACCTGACGCGCGCCGCCGCGCCGCGTGCTGGGACTTCATGACCCACTAACGCGGACCGGGCCGGTGGGCGTCCTCGTTCGGCCACAGAGGTGCGACCGATGGCGGGGCGGTTCCGGTGCCCGTGCTGCGATTGCTTGACACTGGACGAGCGTTGCGACTCGGACGTTTGCGAGGTTTGCTATTGGGAGGACGACGGACAGGGCGACCACAACGCCGATGAGGTGTACGGGGGGCCGAACGGCGCGCTGAGCCTGACGCGGGCGCGGGCGAACTACCGGGCGTTCGGTGCGTGCGAGGAGGCCATGCAACCGCACGCGCGTCCACCCCGCTCGGACGAATTGCCTGATTCACGGTCCGGCTGATAGTGTCTGTTTCTTGTGGCACAGACATTCCTGTCGGTGCGGCCTTCTCGCGCCGCACCGACAGGAATGTCTGTGCCACAAAGATAAAAACCAAAACGGACAGCAACAGCCGGCTTGTGTGTGAGCGAACCGTTCGCCGAATGAGATAGCGTGAAGCCCGCGAGTGTCCCCAGCTCATCGTCCGGGGTCGCCGGGCCAAGGCGGATCGAGCCCGGCGCTGCACCGGACACCGCCGCGGAGTTTGTGACGCACCGCTCGTCCGATGATGGCGGTGCAGGTGAGCGGTTTGTTCGGCGGAGGGGCACCAATGGGTTTCATTCCGAGGGGCGCGCGGTGGTATCTCGCCGATGTGGTGCTGGAACACCGGATCGATGGCGACGCTGAGAACCTTGTGCACGTCAACACACACCTGATCGAAGCCGGCTCCCCTGATGTGGCCTACGACAAGGCCGTCGCCCTGGGACTCCAGCAGGAGCGGGAGTACGAGAACTCTGATGGCGGGCGGGTACGCGTTCTGTTCCGTGGGCTGCGGGAGTTGAACGTCATTCACGAACCGCTGGAGGACGGAGCGGAGATCACGTACACCGAAGATGTCGGCGTGCCGGAGGAGCGGCTGCGGGAATGGAGCCGACCGCGGGAGCAGTTGGGCGTGTTCCGCCCGATCGAGCCGCGTGCCGGCGGCCCGAATTGCCTGCCCGGTGTGTTCGGTCCACTCGTTGAAGGGGCCGAGCCGCCGGACGTGCCGGGTGCGGCCGTAACGCAGGCGGAACCCAGAGCGGCACCGGGCACCGCCGACTGATACGGGACGCGCCGCTCATCCGATGATGGTGGCGCAGATGAGCGGTATGTTCGGCTGCCCAAACACCCTGACGCAGATCGGGTACGAGAACATGGCGATAATGTTCGATGACGAGTGCCCGATCTGCAACGCACTCGTGTCGTACTCGACAGGGGCCGAAGTGGTCTGTCCGCACTGCGGAAACAATCTGCTGATCAGCAGCTCCGATCCGACGGGACATGACCTTGCGGAAATCGATCCCGCCTTGGGAGAGGGACGTTGCGGGACGTTCTGCCTGACCATTCATCCGGTGGGGACGACGGTGTGCGTTTGCTGCCAGCAGATTTATCCCCGCACGTTTGAAACGTGCCCAGGCTTGGTTGATCTCGCACTCGCGTCGTTGAACGCGAACACCGCACGCCACGGCCCCAAGACACGTGAGCGGATCACCGAATTTCTCACCCACAATCCCAAAGTCGTCGCCAGCACGATCCGGCTCCGGGCGGCTCAATTCCGGTGGGGTAAATTGGATAGTAGTTCCTACACGGC
The DNA here is from genome assembly GCF_034097035.1 of Gemmata algarum. Taxonomy (NCBI): domain Bacteria; kingdom Pseudomonadati; phylum Planctomycetota; class Planctomycetia; order Gemmatales; family Gemmataceae; genus Gemmata; species Gemmata algarum. The sequence goes on along the minus strand of NZ_JAXBLV010000180.1, from coordinate 42,133 downwards.
AATACGGACCGCCCTCGAATCGCTTGGTATGATCGGCCTGCTCACCAATCCTGAAGACAGCAAGTGACGCGAGGCCGAACCGGTCGCAGCGCCGGACCGCCGGCGCGTCTGTACTTTTCGGCTCCCCCTGTTGTCTCAATCGGTGATTGGCTTCCCGGCAGCAGGTGAGTTCATTATTCGGCCACCGGAGTTGGAGAAATTGCGTGACCACTGACCTGCCGCGGGTGTTCGCTGACGGGCGTGGGGTGTGGCGGCAGGAGGAGCCGGGGCAGGAGCCGTGGGGCATCGCGTGGGACGAGATCGTCTGCGTCACGGGCGCCAAACTCGACGTGGTCGACGCCGTGTACACGTACTTGGAGCTGGCCTTCGAGTTCGGCAAGTGGGTCGAGGTGTACGCCGATTGGGTTGGGTTCCCAGAGGTCGTCCGCGCGATCACGGAGCGACTCCCCGGTATCCGGTCATCGTGGTACGAAGAAATCGAGCGGTTGGAGCCGCGGCAGGCCCCTCTCACCGTCTGGTGGCGAGCCGAACCCGGTGCGGCACCAGACTGCTATAAAGTAAGCGGTTCGTAGATTATGCTGCGATGCGCGACAGGGAGTCTGATGTACGACAGCGAAGGGCTTGTAGTGGGGCTGTGGCGGGATAGCAGCAGGCGGCTGACCTTCGACCTGCCAAGCGTCTCGGCCGAGGAATACCCAGCGGTGTGCCGACGGGTCGCCGATGCGTTCGGTCTCGCCCCCGCCGGCGACATCGTCATTAGGCCGGAGCAAATGTTCTGGGACGTCCGGCGGGGGGAGCAGGCGGTCGGCTTGGACTGGGACATCTGGATGGAGTTCATGGCTGTCGCCAAATCGGCGACATCAGAGCCGCTGGTGACGGACATCGCGGCGTGGCTGGATGCACGTCCAGAAGCCGGACCGGTCACTGCGACTGCCCCACCCGCTTCGCCATCTGATACCCGCTGACACCCGCGCTGGCTCAAAGCGGCCCGGCGGGTGTCCCATTGCGAGCGGTCGTAACGGCTCCCGCGGGCGCCGATAGCGACCGATTCCGGCGGGTCCCAGGGCAACGGCCTGACGCGCGCGAACGCCTGACAATCCCGGGAACTGGCTCGCGTTGCGGGGTCTGGCGGACGGCGGTCGATTCGGTATCAAGGACGGCAAGGCCGCTGTCGTCGGTGCCGGGCTCCGACCCGGCGGGCGGCCGGTGCGGCCGGGTGAGGACGCACTGAATGCCCCACGTTGTTGTCGTCGGTGGGGGGCTGTCCGGCCTTACGGTCGCCCTCCGGCTGAAGCAGTTCTCCCCCGGCACGGCGGTGACCGTGCTGGAACCGCGGGACCGGCCGGGCGGGAACATTTACACCGAGTCGGACCGCGGGTTCCGCGTCGAGCACGGCCCGAACGGCTACCTCGACCGCACCCCCGCGCTCCCCAACCTCGTTCGCGAACTGGGCTTGGAGGGCCAAGCGATCGCGGCCAGCGACGGCAGCCGCAAGAACCGCTACGTCTTCCTCCGCAACAAGTTGCGCAAGCTGCCGGGCGGCCCGCTCGGGCTCCTCACCACGTCTCTCCTGTCGCTCCGCGGCAAATGGCAGCTCCTGGCCGAACCGTGGCGCAAAACGCCGCCGCCGGGACACGAGGAGACGATTCAGGAGTTCGTCACGCGGCGCGCCGGTTCGGAAGCGGCCAACGTGTTCGCCGACGCGCTCGTGACCGGCATTCACGGCGGCGACCCGGCCCTGCTGAGCGTGTCCGCCGCGTTCCCCCGGTTGCCGGTCATGGAGCGCGACGCCGGCAGCATCGTCCGCGGCTTCATGCGCGCCGCCAAGAAGCGGAAAGAGGACGCGAAAGCCAACAACCAACCGCCGCCCGGCCCGATGCGGATGTGGTCGTTCCGCGACGGGTTGCAGGTGCTGGTGGACGCCCTGGCCGCGCAGGTCGGCGGCGGGTTGCGGTGCGGCACCCGGGTCGAGGCGGTGTCCGAGGCGGCGGGCGTGGCGCCGTGGACCGTTCACGGGCAGTCGGGGTACACGTGGTCCGCGGACGCGGTGGTGCTAGCGTGTCCGTCCTACGAGCAGGCCGGGATCGTGTCGGACATCAACCCCGAACTGAGCGCGGAAATGGCGGCGATCCCGTACAACCGGATCGCGGTGGTGGCGCTGGGGTACCGTGCGGAACACTGCCCCGGGAAGCACGACGGGTTCGGCTACATCGCCCCGCAGAACACCCGGCGCGATTTGCTGGGCGTGCAGTGGTGCTCGTCGATCTTCCCGGACCGCGCCCCGCAGGGGTTCGTGCTGTGGCGGGCGCTGTGCGGCGGCGTTCACCGGGCGGAGCAGATCGACTGGCCGGACGAGCAACTGGTGAAGGCGGTCCACGAGGAAATCAAGTTGGCGATGGGCGTGACCGGCACGCCCGTGTTCAAGAAGGTCGTGCGCTGGCCCAACGCGATCCCGCAGTACGTGCTGGGGCACCTCGACCGCGTCGCGCGGATCGACGCGCTGGCGTCGCGCCACCCGGGGCTGTTCCTGACGGGCAACTCGTACCGCGGGGTCGCGATGGCCGACTGTGTGGAACAGGGCGAGGCGGTCGCGGCGAAGGTCGCGCTGCACCTCCAGCGGGCGAAGCCGAGGTGAGCCGTGATCTCGCGCAAGCGCTGGGAACAGGGGCACAGCGCCGGTGAGATGATCCGCTCGGCGCTGCACTGGGCCAAAAACCCGGAACGCAAAGCACGACTCTACCGCGCGGCCTTGGTGCGCCGGGTGTGGGACGAGTTGCCGTGGCTCAGCCAAGTGCTGACCGAACTCGCCGAGCGCCAGGCCGACGGTGAAGACGTGGAGGCGCAACTGGCCCGCCCACTGGAATACCTCGCGGAAGGCGTTTATCTCAGCGCCACTATCCCCATCTCCCACCACGGCATACATCTATTCCCGAACGAATATCTAGATGATTACGAGCGTTACTTGATCGACGCAGGCTATTGCAAGCCTCCCGATGCGAACCATGCGGCCGCGAAACTCACACCTGAACGCCTCACGGCTATCACTTGGCTGGCTTACAACCAGCACATCGAATGGTGCGGCCCCCGTGATTTGAGCGCGGGCCGGGGACAAGATTCCATCCCCATTCTCCGCGACATCTTCGGCAACCCGTTCCGCCCGGTCACGTTCTCACCCGCCTGGCGCACCGACACGGCGCTTGCTCTCGCGCGACAGATGTACGAGTCGCGCGACTTCGGCGCGATGCCGATTCTGGCCGACGCGCTCCGAGATGCGGGCTGCGACTCGGACGACATCCGGAGCCACTGCCGCGGTGAGGTGCCGCACGTGCGCGGGTGTTGGGTGGTCGATCTGGTGCTGGGCAAAGAGTAGTTGGCCTCCCGCACAGGGCTCCCGCCCTGTGCTACGCCCGCCGGCCCCTCCGGGGCGGAGAACAACTTAAAAGGCGAAAGTGTGAAGGCAAAAGGATTGCGCCTCTATTGCCTTGTGTTGCACCCCGGAGGGCTCGCCGGGCGTAGCACAGGGCGGGAGCCCTGTGCGGGGCTCAGTTCCCGTCGCTAACGCCCCACTGAAACGCCAGCGCATCGAGTCGGCCCAACACCGGTTCGAGCGGGCACGGCGCCGCGCCCACGCCGAGGTCGGTTGCGAGCACCGCGAGCGCCTTGCCGAACGTGGCCGCGCCGCCGGCATCCCCGGTGTGAAATACGAGCCGGTTCAGACCCGCCAGCCGGGCCGCCAGCACTTGCAGCACCGCCATCAGCACGCGGTGCCCGCCGTACGCGCCGCACCCCCAGTACCCGGTGTGAACCACCACCTCCGGCGGCGCCGCGGACAACTGCCGCGATTCCGCACCCGCCGCCGCGAACCCGGTGTACGCGGTGAGCAGAATGGAATCGATCTCGCGCCGCGCGTACCGCCCCACGCCCCCGGTCGGCGCCTCCATCGCGAGCACGTTCGTGACCGTCGGCGGGACCAGCGCGGCCGTCGCCTTCGCAACCACGTCCGGCTTCGCGCGGCCGAAGTTGTTCCCGTACAGCCCGTTCGGACGGCCCTGCGAGGCGTCCGGGTTGATCGCGACCCGGCACCGGCGCTCCACACCCGCAACGAGTACCGGAGTCGGTCGCTGGTGCTGGACCGTCAAAGGTTCCAGATCGGACTTCAGCAGCGCTTCGCGCAACGCCCCGAGCGCCGGGTGTTCGGTCACCTGCATCTCGTCCTGGGCGAACAGCGAGCCGCCGTAGGCGCAAAACAGATCGGAGTGCGAAAAGTTCAGGTACCATTCGACACGCCCCGCGGGCGCCGGCTCGTAACCGAAATAGTCCGCTCGCGGCTCCACGACCGTTGCGTCGGCCGGGATGACGGCGGGCGGGTTGGTCGCGGCCCAGCGCGAGAAGGTGATGCGCCCCGCGTGTTCGGCCCCGGGCGGGCACGAGATGCCGTACACCACCTGTTTGTTCGCGTGACTGAATCGCGGCGGGAACTCCCGCATCAGAGCGGCGGCGTCGAACTCCCGCCGGCAGATCGGCTCAAGCAGCGCGGACATGGGCTCTCCTGTCACCGGACGCGGTTCCGCATGTGAGGTCGGCTACAAACGGACCACCCGCGCCGGCCGGCTCGCCGCGCTGCCGCCCGCGCCCGTCGATCGGTCAGTATGGCCGCACTCGGCGCGCACCGGTAATGACTTTTGCGGCGGCGGGCGGAATCACGCGCACATGGGCCGCAGGCAGGCCGGGTGCGAACCTCGCCCGGCCTCCCGGGCTCCTGAGAATTGGCCCCGAAACTCGGACCTACTGAGAACGTCATGGACCGAAACCTCATCGACCAGTACGAGCACGCCCCCGCCCGGCTCCGCGCCGCCGTCGCGGGGCTCACGCACGCGGAACTGACCGCCCGCCCCGGCCCCGGGAAGTGGTCCGTTCTGGAGGTGGTCGTTCACATCGCCGACAGCGACGCCATCAGCATCGACCGGATGAAGCGCATCCTCACCGAGGACAACCCGCCGCTGCTCTACGCCAACGAAACCGCCTACGTCGATCAGTTGTTCACGCACGACCAGAGCCTCGAAGACGCCCTCACCCTGCTCGAAGTGGGCCGCCGGCAGTGGGCGCGGGTGCTGCGCCGGCTCCCGGACGCGGCGTTCGCCCGCACCGGCCAGCACAACCGCCGCGGCACCGTTTCGCTCGGCCAGCTCGTCGGCGATTACATTAACCACATCGACGAGCACCTGGCGTTCGTTCACGGCAAGCGGGCCGCCCTCGGCAAGCCGCTGTAACGGCACGCGACCACACCCGGGGCACTCATGCGCACGCGACTCGCGCTCCTCGTACTCGCACTGGTCCCGGGCGCGGCCCGGGCCGACGGGCTCGAACCGCTGAGGTACAACCACCCCGGCCTCGTGACGGACCTCGGCGTCGGGCTGTGGGCGTGGCCGGTGCCGTGCGACGCCGACGGGGACGGCGACTACGACCTCATCGTGTCGTGCCCCGACAAGCCGTCCAACGGCGTCTGGCTGTTCGAGAACGTCACCGGCGACACCGCGAAGAACAAGTTCCCCGTGTTCAAGCCCGCACGCAAGCTGAGCCCCGCCGCCCACTACGTCATGCCCAGTTACGTCGGCGGCGGGGTCCGCGTGCTGACGCCCGGCACCGAGCACCCCAACTTCGTCACCAAGGGGCTCACCGAGAAGCGCCCGCTGCCGGTGGCGAAGAACTTCTACAAGCCCGAAGGGAAGCAGACCAAAGGCCCCAAGGTGCGCCACAACCAGTGGCGCTACGCCGACTACGACGGCGACGGGAAGCTCGACCTCGTCGTCGGCATTGAGGACTGGAGCTTCTACGGCTGGGACGACGCGTACAGCGCCCGCGGCGAGTGGCAGAACGGCCCGCTGCACGGGTTCGTGTTCGTGTTCCTCGCCCAGGACGGCAAGGTCGCGGAGCCGTTCCGCGTCGAGGCCGGCGGGAAGCCGCTGGACACGTTCGGCTGCCCGTCGCCCAACTTCGCGGACTTCGACGGGGACGGCGACCTGGACCTGCTGTGCGGCGAGTTCCTCGACGGGTTCACCTACTACGAGAACGTCGGCACGCGCACCAAGCCGAAGTACGCCGCGGGCAAGCGGCTGAAGGACGCAAAGGGCGCCCCGCTGACGATGGACCTCCAGATGATCGTGCCAATCGCCTTCGACTGGGACCGCGACGGCGACCTGGACCTGATCGTCGGGGACGAGGATGGCCGCGTCGCGCTGATCGAGAACACCGGGAAGCTCGCCGACGACCGCACCCCGATATTCGCCGCGCCGGTCTACTTCCGGCAGGAGGCCGACGCGCTGAAGTGCGGCGCCCTCGCCACGCCGGTCACGTTCGACTGGGACGGCGACGGCGACCTCGACATCCTGAGCGGCAACACGGCGGGGTACATCGAGTTCTTCGAGAACCTGAGCGGGCCGGGGGCCGCGGAGCCCAAATGGGCCGCCCCGAAGCGCCTCGAAGTGGACGGCAAGCCGTTCCGGATCACGGCCGGCCCGAACGGGAGCATCCAGGGGCCGGCGGAGGCGAAGTGGGGTTACACCACGTTCAGCGTCGCCGACTGGGACGCCGACGGGCGGCCCGACATCGTTCTCAACAGCATCCTCGGCGAAGTCGTCTGGCTGAAGAACGTCGGCACGCTCAAGCAGCCCAGTTTGAGCGCCCCGCAGCCGGTCGAGGTCGAGTGGGCGAAGGACAAGCCGCAACCCGCACTCGCGTGGGGCTGGCGCAAGCCACAGGGCAAGGCCCTCCTGACGCAGTGGCGCACCACGCCGGTGGTGTACGACTTCAACCGCGACGGCCTGCCCGACCTCGCGGTGCTCGACACCGAGGGCTACCTGGCGTTCTTCGAGCGGGCGAAGCGCGACGGCGAACTGGTGCTGCTCCCGCCGCGGCGCGCGTTCGTGTCTGAGGACGGCGCCCCGTTGCGTCTGAACCCGAACACGGCCGGTAAAAGCGGACGCCGGAAGCTGTGCGTGACCGACTGGGACGGCGACGGCAAGTTCGACCTGCTCCTCAACTCCGCCAACGCCGACCTGCTGAAACAGGTGGGCGAGAAGAACGGTACCTGGGTGTTCAAGAACGCCGGCGCGCTGGCGCAGCGGAACATTGAGGGGCACGATGTCAGCCCGGCCGTCGCCGACTTCGACGCGGACGGCGTGCCCGACTTCCTGGGCGGCGCCGAGGACGGTCGGTTCTACTTCCTGCGCAACCCGCGTGCGAAGTGATCTCATTGTTCCGACGTGCCTTTGGCGAGGTAATCATGCGGATCGGGCTGGACATCGACGGGCTGCTTGACGAGCGCCCGGAGTTCTTCGCGTTCCTCTCCGGCGCATTCCACGCCGCGGGGCATTTCGTCGCCGTAATCACCTACCGCGCCCCCGAACGTGAGGACCACACCAAGTACCAGCTCGCGGGCTGGGGCATTCGGTACGACGAATTGCACTTTGCCCACTCGCTCTCTGATAAAGGGCGCTTGTGCCGAGAACTCGCCATCGACGTGTACTTCGATGACCAAGACGAGTGTGTGGTCGGAATCGACGAGCGGACTACTGTGCTGAAGATCCGCAACGGCGGAAATTTCGATTTTGCTGCCGGAACATGGCTCAGCACCCCAAAGTTAACGCGATTCCTATAGACGCGGCGACACAGAATCGTCACACAATTTTCGGCTCAGGCTTGTGGTAGTCACTCCGTCCCGGGTAAGATCGTCCCACCTCGCCCGCACGAGGCGGGGCGCTCCAGGAGGGACCGTCGATGATCTGCCGCCGGAGTTCGCTGTTCGCCGCGCTCGCCGCGGGCACGCTGCTGGTTCCAGCAACCGCCTTCGCACAGGAACAGGCCGTCCAACCGCCGCAACTTGTACTCCCAGCGCTGCCGCAACCGGTGCCCGCGCCGCCCGCACCGAACGTCGCTCCCACGTTCGGGCAGCAGTCGTTCATCCCCGTGGCCGGGCTGGCGCCGCAGCCCGCTCCACGCTTCAACTTCAAGATCGACCCCAGCACCCCGGTGAAAGATCTGCTGCCGGTCGCGCCGAAGGCCGCACCGGCGCGGGGGCCGCTCCTCGCGGACGACCTGAACAAGGTGCCCGAAATCGAGTTCGAGGCCCGCGCCGACCAGCCCGCCGATCACGGCAAGCTGACGGAGCGCACCGCGCACCAGTTGGCCAAGATCAACCACATGAACGCCAAGAAGGCCGACGCGTTCATGGGCGCGCTGATCGAGAGCCGCGCGGACCTCGCCGGCATGCCGTTCGTCATGGGCGACGACTGCCGGAGCGGGCCGGAGCGCGCCAAGCACTTCGCCGCGGCCGTCGCGCTCGTCCGCCGGGCCATGCAGTCCGGCGGCAGCGGGCGGGCCTTCTGGACCAACTACAACGCCCTTTGCGAGCAGCAGGACGAGGCCGCCTCAAAGAGTGACAAGGCGCTCAAAGAGCATCTCACCGTGACCCGCATCGCGGCGCTGACGCAGATGCTCGCGCCCGAACCGGCCGAAATGCGGGCCGGGCTGGTGAAGCACCTCACCGGGGTGCCGCACGTCGAAGCGACCCGGGCGCTCGCGCGGCTCGCCGTCTTCTCACCGGAAGACGACCTGCGGTTCGCCGCCGTCGACGCGCTCAAGGTGCGCCGCGAGAAGGACTACACCGACGTGCTCGTGAAGGCGCTACGGTACCCGTTCCCGGCGGTCGCCCGGCGCGCCGCCGACGCCATCGCCCGGTTGGAGCGCGCCGACCTCACCGGCGAACTGGTCGCCGTACTCGACGAGGGGGACCCGCGGCTGCCGCAAGCGCGGAAGAACGGCAAGGCGCAGTTCGTGCGCGAGATGGTGAAGGTGAACCACCACCGGAACTGCATGATGTGCCACGCCCCGGGCACCAGTGGCGTGTCCGCCGCGTCCGACGTCACCGCCGAGGTGCCGGTCCCGGGCGAGCCGCTCCCCTCCCCCTCGCAGGGGTACCGGCAGTCGTCACCCGACCTGATGGTGCGCATCGACGTGACGTACCTGCGGCAGGACTTCTCGGCCCGGCTCACGGTGCCCGACGCGCAGCCGTGGCCCGACCAGCAGCGGTTCGACTTCTTCGTCCGCGAGCGCGCCGTGAGCGACGAGGAGGCCGGCGCGTACCGCGAGAAGCTCACGCCGAAGGAGCCCGGCGTGCTGTCGCCGTACCATAAGGCCGCTCTGGCGGCGCTGCGCGAGCTGACCGGGAAGGACACCGCGCCGACGGCCGCGGCCTGGCGCAAACTTCTGGACGCGCCGGCTCAGCCCGCGCCTCAATCCCGGCGCGAGTGACCGGCCCGCCGGCGTCACCCATCCGAGGACCGCGGGCCGTGTTCAGCCGAGCACGGCCCGCGGCCGTTTACTGATCCCGGCCGCAAAAGTACGGTACCGTACACACCCGTTCCGTGCCCCTCGCGCCCGCACGCGAAATTTTCCCGTCCCTCCCGAATCGATGAGGCGATTATCCGTAAATCCGTGAGACACCCCCCGCAGCAGCGCGTTGGGGCGTGATTACGTGCGGTATAATCCGAGCAACCGGCACACCCGGGCACGCGCAACAGCTCGCGTGCGCCGCGCGCCCGATGACCCGTCGAGCGACCGGACCGGATTGTAACTCCGAACGGAATTCGGCCGCCCGGTCGCCGACACAGTAACGGACCCGTCCGCACATGAGCGCCCCGTTCCAGCCCCGCCCGGTCGCCGCCGCCGACTGCGACAACCCGAAAACGGCGGTGTGGGACTCGCTCGACCCGGCCCTGGGCGGTGCGGCCACGCGGCGCGAGTGGCGCCCGGGCGACCACGTCCTCGGGTTCACCCTCGTCGAGTTCCTCGGCAAGGGGACGTTCGCCCAGGTGTTCCTGGCCGAGCAGGAGGCGATCGCGGGCCGGCTGGTGGTGCTCAAGGTCACCAGCGCGCAGACCCAGGAGCCCGACCGGCTGGGGCGGCTCCAGCACCCGAACGTCGTCCCCATCCACTCGGTCCACAGCGCGCCGCCGCACGAACTCATCTGCATGCCCTATCTGGGGCGCACCACCCTCGCCGACGTGCTGCGCGCGGAGCGCTACCGCAGCCCGTCGCACCCCACGCGGCTCGCGCACTCGGGGAGCAGCCCCACGCAGCCCGGAACCGGCCCGGTCCCGGTCCCGCGCCCGCGCACCCCGCCGCCGGCCGCGCCCGGGGCCGGGCTGCTCGCGGACCACCGGCGCGTCCTGCGGCTGCTGGCCGACCTCGCCGCCGGGCTGGACCACGCCCACGGCCGCGGCATCCTGCACCTGGACATCAAGCCGGCCAACGTGCTGCTCGCGGACACCGGCGAGCCCATGCTGCTCGACTTCAACCTGGCCCACGACACCACCGGCGCGACCCGCGGGCCGGTGGGCGGGACGCTCCCGTACGCGGCCCCGGAGCAGCTGGCCGAGATCGACACGCGGGCCGGCCACGCGGTCGACGCCCGCGCGGACCTGTACGCCCTCGGGGTGCTGGCCTACGAGCTGTTCACCGCCGAGCAGGCGTTCCCCGCGGGCATGATGTCGAAGTCGGAGTTCAAGCAGTACATCGCGAACCGCCGGGCGGTGCCCTCGGTCCGGGCCAAGGCCCCGGCCGTCCCCCGGGCGGTCGACGCGGTCGTGCGGAAGCTCCTCGCCCCGGACCCGGCGGACCGGTACCAGACCGCCCTCGAACTCAAAACCGACCTCGACCGCCAGCTCGCCGACCGGCCGCTCGCGTCGGCCCCGGACCGGTCGCCGGTCGAGCGGCTCGGCAAGTGGCACCGGCGGAACCCGTGGCTGGCGCTGCGGCTGGCGCTCGCCGCGGTGGTGGGGCTGGCGCTGGGGTTCGGGGTCGTGGTCTACCGCCAGGAGGGCGCGACCCGCGCGCGGGCCGCGGCGGAGCAGGCGCTCGCGGCCCAGAACCAGATGCCGGCCCTGCGGCTCGACCTGACCGCCCCGGGCGACTCGCCGAGCCGCGCCCGGGGCCGGGCCGCCGCCGAGCGGCACCTCGCCGCCTTCGGGCTGCCCGGCGCCGACAACTGGCGCGACGCGGATCCGTTCGCCCGCCTGCCGGACGGGTTCAAGCCCGGGGCCGCGGCCGACCTCGGCGAGCTGCTCCTGTTGCTCGCCCACGCCCGCGCCCAGGACGCGCCGGCCCTCCCCGAAGACGAGCGCGCCGCGGCCCTCGGTGAGGCGCTCCGGCTGAACCGGCTCGCCGAAGGCGGCTTCGCCCCGGACGCGGTGCCCCCCTTCCTATTCGCCCAGCGGGCGCGGCTCGGCGGGGAACCCCCGCCCGCCCCCGCCGAGCCGCGGCACCCGCGCGACCACTACCTCGAAGCGGTGGGTCTGATCGCCGACGGCCGGTTCCGCGCCGCGACCGGGCCGCTCGAGCGGGCCACCGCCGGCGCCCCCGGGCACGGCGCCGCCCACTTCGCGCTCGCCTTCTGCCGCCAGCAGCTCGGCCAGTACCAGCGGGCGCTGGAGCGGTACGACACGGCCCACGCGCTCCTCCCGCACGACCCCCGCCCGGCGTTCAACCGCGGGACCGTGTACGGGCTCATGCAGAAGCACCCGGAGGCCGAGGCCGAGTTCACGCTGGCGCTCGCGATCGACCCGGGGCACGCCGAGGCGCACCGCAACCGCGCCGTCGCGCGGCTCGCACAGGGCAAGCACCCGGAGGCCGAGCAGGATCTTACGACCGCGCTCGAGAAGGGCCTCTCCCCGCTCCTCGTGTATCCGCTCCGCGCCCAACTGCGGGCTCGCCGCGGCGACGCCGCCGGGGCCGAACGGGACCGAGCCGCCGCGGCCGCGCACGAGCCGAAGACCGAGAGCGAGTTCATCGCCCGCGGGCTGGCGCGGCTGGCCGCCGACCCCGCGGCGGCGCTGCGCGACTTCGAGGCCGCGGAGCGGGTCAACCCGGCCTCGCTCCGGGCCGTCCAGAACCAAGCCCACGTCCACTCCGAGCACCGGAAGGACTCGGCGCGCGCTCTGGCGCTGGTGACCCGGGCCGCCGAGCTGTACCCGGAGTACGCCCCGGCGCGGGCCGGGCGGGCGGTGCTGCTGGCCCGCTTCGGCCGCCGCGCCGAGGCCCACAAGGAAGCCGAAACCGCCCTCGCGCTGTCCGACGCCGCGGACGTCGTCTACCAGCTCGCGGGGGTGTACGCCCTGACCTCCGCGACCGACCCGGCCGACGCCGGCCGCGCGTTCGAGCTGCTCCGGCAGGCGGTCCGCACCGGGTTCCGGGACGCGCGCACGCTCGCCGCGGACCCGGACCTCGACCCGATCCGCAACCGCCCCGAGTTCGGCGCGCTCGCCGCCGCCCTCAAGGACCTGAACCGCTAACCTCTCCCGCGCCCACGAGAATCTCCATGACCCGCACCGCCCGGCTGGCCGTTACGCCGCTCGAAGACCGCACCGTCCCCGCCGTGTTCGGCAACACGTGGGTGGACACGAACCTCACCGTCAGCTTCGCCCCGGACGGGACCGACGTCGCCGGCGCGCCCTCCGAACTGTTCCGGCTGCTCGGCGCCCGCGCCACCGCCGACGAGTGGCAGGGGGCGATCCGGGGCGCGTTCCAGAGCTGGACCGCCCCGACCAACCTGAACGTCTCGTTCGTGGGCGACGACGGGCGGGCGCTCGGCACCCCGGGGCCGGTCCAGGGGTCGCCGTTCGTCGGCGACGTCCGCGTCACCGCGCGGCCGCTCTCGGACAACGTGCTCGCGATCTCCAACCCGTTCGACCTCATCAGCCCGTGGGCCGGCGAGATCATAATCAACAGCAACAAGGTGTTCGGCGCCGACGGCTACGACCTGCGGGCCGTGGTGCTCCACGAGATCGGGCACGTGCTGGGTCTGGACGGGAGCGCGGACCCGGGATCGGTGATGTACGAGTCGTACGCCGGCCCGCGCCCCGGGCTGTCGGCCGGCGACGTGTCGGCGATCCAGGGGCTGTACGGCATGCGCGGGACGGCCGGCGGGTCGGTGATCGTCGGGGCCGACGGCACCGCCGCCACCGCGGGCGACTGGGCGAACGGGACCGGCACCAACGACACGCTCGCGACCGCGACGAACCTGGGACAGAACCGCGACATCACCGACCGGCGCTGGGACTTCGCCGGCGCCGCCGCCTTCGAGGCCCCCGGCGACGTGGACGTGTACCGGGTGCGGGCCGGCGCGACCGCGGGCCGGGTGCTCGTGGTGTACGTCAGCACCGCTTACGGCGGGGTGGCGCCGGACGTGACCGTGTACGACAAGAACGGCAAGCCGGTGGCGGCCGAGGTGCTCGTGCGGAACGGGGACGTGGCGGTCGTCCAGATCCAGGACGTCAAGAAGAACCAGGACTACTTCGTCTCGGTCCGCGCGACCGACCCGGCGGCGTGGGCCGGCCGGGAGGCGTACAGCGTCGGTATCGATTTCCGCGACACCGCCGTGGCGCCCCCGACGTTCGCGTCCGAAACGCTCAAGAGCACGGCCCCGCAGGTCTCGCGTTCGCTCCAGGTGGACCGAACACAAGCGTTCCAGTTCCGGCTCGCGGTGGAAAGCAAAAAAGACCCGGCGTGGACCGGGGCCCGGCTTACCGTCTTCGACGCGAGCGGGAATGCAGTGTTCACGATGGTCGCCCAAAACGGCCAGTCCGTTGCCGGCGAGGTGTTCTTACAGCCCGGCGCGTACACGGTGGTGATTGCCGGCGCGACGGCCGACGGCTCGCCGCTGAAAGCGCTCAAGATCGACGCGAAGCTCCTCGCGCTGACCGACCCGATCGGCCCGGCGCTCGCGGGCGACTATGGCACGACCACGACAACCACGACGACGACCACCACCACGACTACCGCGACCACCACCACAACCACCACGAGCAGCACCGGGTTCTACTGGCTGGCACCATCGACCTCGAGTACGAGTTTCCTGAGTCCGACCAGTCCGTTCAGCTCACCGTGGTGGTGAAACCCGGACGCTGAACGGGTTGCGCCTCGACCGGCCCCCGGTTTCGGAGGCCGACCGGGGACTTCACCTCGCCTTGCCACCCGTGAAGCGCAAGTCGGGCAGAGACGGGCACGCCCGCGCGCAAGTGGCACGCGCGACCGTTCTGGTGGCACTATACTCATGAAAATGCCCGCCCCGGCACGGGGGCACCGCTGACGCGACCGGCCGCGGCGGTCTTGCTCGGAGTTCGTTTGTGAACCTGTCCGCTTTGGCCCTCGTGCTCGTCGGCCTGTCTCCCCTGGTTCTCTTGTGCGCGCGGGCGGGGCGCTGGCCCCCGGCGATCGGGCGCGCGTACCGCGGCGCGGCGGCGGCGGCAGCCGTCTGCGTGCTTGCGGCGGCGTGGGCCGGCCCCGGGCTCCCGTACCTGGCGGTCACGGGTGCGGTCGTTCCGCTGGCCCTCGTCGGCGCCGCCTTCGACCGGACGGCCCGCGAGCGGCGTCCCGGCGCCGAGCCGCACCGCGACCGGCTCCGGCTGCTCGACGCGGCGCTCGGCGCGTCCCGCGACGGGGTGCTGGTGACCGCGACGCGGCCGACCGCCGTCGGGCTCCAGATCGTGTACGCCAACCCGGCGTTCGAGGGGCTCACCGGGTACGGGATCGAAGAGGCCCTCGGGCAGAGCCCGAGCATGTTGTACACCGAGGATTGCGAGGCCGACCGCGAAACGGTGCGCGCCGCGCTGCGGTCCGACGCCCCGGGGCGGTTCGAGGTGCCGGCCCGGCGCAAGGACGGCACGCAGGTGTGCGTGGAGTGGGACGTGGTCCCGGTGCCCGGCCCGCCCGACGGGTGCGAGTACCGGGTCGCGGTGCTCCGGGACACGACCGAGCGGCGCCGGCTCGAGGAGCAGGTCCGCAACGCGGCCAAGCTCGAGGCGGTGGGGCGGCTGGCGGCCGGGGTGGCGCACGACTTCAACAACCTCCTCACCGTCATCGGCGGCAGCGCCGCGCTGCTCGACGGCCCGGCGGGCCAGGGGCCGAACGCCCCGCGGCTCGTGGGCGAGGTGCGGTTCGCGGCCGAGCGCGGCCGGTGGCTGGTGCGCCAGTTGCTCACGTTCGCGCGGCCCCAGGCCGCGGTGCGCGAGCCGCTGGACCTGGGCCGCGTCGCCTCCGACCTGGCACCCATCCTCGCCCGGGTCGTGGGGCCGGCGATCGAGACCGACGTGCGCGCGCACGCCGAGCCGGTGTTCGTTTTGGCCGACCGCGGCGAACTGGAACAGGTGCTGCTAAACCTGGCGACCAACGCCCGGGACGCGATGCCGGAAGGCGGCCGGTTGGCGCTCCAGGTGCGGGCTGGGGCCGACGGGGTGCGGCTCACGGTCGCCGACACCGGGGCGGGGATGCCGCCCGAGGTGCGGGCGCACATCTTCGAGCCGTTTTTCACCACCAAAGGACCGGACGCGGGCACCGGGCTGGGGCTGGCGACCGTGAAGCAGGTTGTGGAGCGGTGCGGCGGCCGGATCGCGGTCGCGTCCGCGCCGGGGCGCGGCACCGCGTTCGACATCGACCTGCCGCGGTGCCCGGCACCGGCACCGGTGCCGGGCGGTACCGCCCGACCGGCGCTACTCGCCGAGGACGAACCGGGGGTGCGCACGCTGGCGCGGGTGATCCTCCAGGGGCAGGGGTACAACGTGACCGAGGCCGCCGACGGGGCCGCGGCGCTGAAGCTGCTCGAAGCCGGCGGCGCGTTCGACCTGCTGGTCACCGACGTGCGGATGCCGGGGGCCGACGGAGGGAAGGTCGCCGCCCGGGCGCGGGAGCTGCTCCCCGCGGTGCGCGTCGTGTTCATGTCCGGATTCACGGACACGGACCCCGCGGTCCCGGGGTCGGTGTTCCTGCCCAAGCCGTTCCCGCCCGACGCCCTGGCCCGCGCGACCGAACAGGCCCACCCGCCCCGCGGCTGATGCCCGATCCGGTTGGCATGTGCCTTTGCCGGGGCGCGGGCCGTTCGGTTCGGCTCCGCGGGAACCCGAATCTCACTCCGGGCGCATACCAGCGGGCCAGAGGCCCGCGCTCCGGCAAAGGCACATGCCAACCGCCCGCGTCACCCGCCCTTTACCCGGTCCCGGAACACCTGCCGCAGCTTCTCGACCTTCGGGCCGATGACCGCGCGGCAGTACCCCTGGCGCGGGTTGTTGGCGAAAAAGTTCTGGTGCTCCGGCTCCGCCGGGTAGAACGCCGTGAACGGCACGACCTCCGTCACCACCGGCGCGCGGAACACCTGCGCCGCGTCGATCTTCTGCTTGTACTGCTCCGCGAGCTGCTTCTGGCGCTCGGAGTGCGTGAACACCACCGACCGGTACTGCGGGCCGCGGTCGTTCCCCTGGCGGTCCGGCGTGGTGGGGTCGTGCGACCGCCAGAACACCTCCAGCAGTTCGGGGTACGAAACCTGGTTCGGGTCGAACGTGACCTGCACTACCTCCGCGTGCCCGGTGCGCCCGGAGCACACCTGCTCGTAACTCGGGTGCGGCACCGTCCCGCCGCTGTACCCGGACTCGACCCGCGTGACGCCCTTCATTTGGGCGAACACGGCTTCGGTACACCAGAAGCACCCCGAACCGAACGTCGCCACCTCCTCGGACGCGCCGGCGCGCGGCTCGGCGGTCCCGAGTTCCGCGGGCGCGAGCACCGGGAAGTGTTCGGGCACCGTGCCCCCGCCCCCGGCCGGCCACCAGAAGTACAGCACCGCGAGCGCGAGCAGCGCGACCGAAACGATGAACAGGGCGTTGCGCCGCATCGCGGGCCTCGCATCGGGGATTGGGCCGGAGGAACCGGGTTCGACCCATTATTCGCACGGGCACGACAGAACCTCAAGGCACGAACCGCCCGGTTCGCTCGCGCCGCAATGGCGCGGCGCCTACCCCGGCCGGCCCGGGTGTGTTATCGTGGCGGCATGACCGACCCGCCCTTCCCCGACCCCGACCAGCTCCGCGCCGCGCGGGACGTGCTCCACGCGCTGACCCGCAGCGCGGGGCCGTGGCCGTCCAACGACCCGGCGCTCGCGGAGCTGGTCCGGCTCGCGGCCCGGGTCGTCCGGCGCGACCGCAAGCAGCAGCAGCGGGCCGAGCGGGAGCGCGACGCCGACCTGCGCGCCGCCGCCGCGATCCGCTCCGGAACGGGACCGGGCGCCGGCCCCCCGGCCCTGTCCCGCGCGGCGCGCTGCTACGTGTGCAAGCGGCCGTTCGACCACCTGCACCACTTCTACGACGCCCTGTGCCACGCGTGCGCCGCCCACAACTTCGCCAACCGGACCCGCGCGGCCGACCTGCGCGGGCGCACCGCCCTTGTCACCGGCGGCCGCGTGAAGGCCGGGTACCACACCACGCTGAAGCTGCTACGCGCCGGGGCCGAGGTGGTGGCCACGACCCGGTTCCCGAAGGACGCGGCGAAGCGGTTCGCGGGCGAGTCGGACGCCGCGGAGTGGTCCGGCCGGCTCCGGCTCGTGGGCCTCGACCTGCGCCCGCTCGGCGCCGTCGAGCGGTTCACGGCCGCACTCGCGGGGGCGGTCGCGCGCCTCGACATCTTTGTGGCGAACGCGGCCCAGACGGTGCGCCGCCCGCCCGCGTACTACCGGGCGCTCGCGGCCGGCGAGCGGGAGGCGCCGGCCGCGCTGCCCCCGCGCGCACGAGAAATGCTGGCGGGCGGGGCCGACCTCTGCGTGCCGGTCCCCGCCACCGGCAGCGGCCCGAGCGCGAGCTGGCACGCGGACCTGTCGCTGATCCCGCTCGCCCCCGGCGACGAGTCGAACGAACATTTCCCGCCCGGCGCGCTCGCGCCCGACGGCGAACCGCTCGACCTGCGCCCCGAGAACAGTTGGGGGCTCGCGCACGCGGACGTCGGCGCGGTGGAGCTGGTCGAGGTCCACGCGGTGAACTGCCTCGCCCCGTTCCTGCTGCTGCGCGGGCTGCTGCCGCTGTTCCGGGCCGGCCCGGCGCGGGACCGGTTCGCGGTAATGGTGTCGGCGGCCGAGGGGCAGTTCGCCGCCGAAAAGAGCGGACGGCACCCGCACACGAACATGGCGAAAGCGGCGCTGAACATGATGGTGCGCACGTCGGCCCCGGAGTTCGCCGCGGAGCGCGTGTTCCTGACCGCGGTCGATCCGGGCTGGTTCTCGGTCCAGTCGGCCGCGCCGGCGGCCGAGCGGTTCGCGTCGAGCGGCGGCCGGGTCCCGCTCGACGCGACCGACGCCGCGGCCCGCATCCTCGCCCCGGTGTTCGACGGGATCGAGAGCGGCGCGCCGGCGTCCGGCGTGCTGTTCAAGGATTACCGGGAGGCGCCCTGGTAGGGGAGCGGCGTGAGCAGTTCGCCGGTGAGGTCCGCGAACGGCAACCGCAGCGCGCCCCATTTCCCGTCCGGGTCAACGATGTGCGCGTCGCCGCACGGCCCGACGACGTCGTGTCCCGGTCCGGGCCAGGGTTGCCCGCGGGTGGCCCGGCACAGCACCACCGGCGACAGCGCCCCGGCGCGCACGAGCGGGAACACGACGTCGGGCCGGAGGCGCGGCCCGGCCCGGCGCAGGTCGAGCACGGGAACACCGGCGACCGGGGCGAAGGGGCGCAGATCAAAGCTCCGGTCCCGGGCCACCGAGCCCGCGACCGACACCACCTTCACCCCGACGGGGAGCGGCGGCAGTTGGTGCGTCGGCCACGTCGCGAGCCGCAGGTGCGCGACCGGCCCCAGCGCGAGCACCGCGGCCCCGTCCGCGGCCAGGGCGCCTGCCTCCACGGTGAGCGCCGCGATCATCCCGCGGTGGTAGTCCCACCCGCGAAGCCCCCCGCGGCGCGTGCCCACGGTCCCGGTGAAGCCGAGGCGGCAGAGCAGGCGGTGGGCGCGGCCGTTCCAGCGGCGCTGGTGCTTCTGGAGGGCCGCCCGTTCTTGCCCGAGCCAGCGCGACCGCCCGGGGTCGAACATGCCGGCGCGGGAGCGGCACACCTGGAGGCGCGCGAACGCGGCGTGCGCCCCCTCGCCCTGCTCGTCGAGCCAGTCGGCGTAGGCGAGCCGGAGCGTGTCCTCGTCGGGCTCGGCCTGCGCGGCCCGGATAAACGCGTGCTCGTCGTCGGTCATGTGGCGCGCCTCCGCGGGGTGCGGCGCAGGGACACGCGGCCCGGCGGGCGCGGTTCGCCCGCCCGCGGTCGTTTACGGAACCGCGCACGGCCCTATCGTAACGAAACCGGCCTTCGCCCGGCCCGTGGCCCCGTTCGTTTAACGAGTAAGACGCCTGGTCTCATAAACCGCGGAGACGGGGGTGCGAGTCCCTCACGGGGCTCTTTCCGAATCCAGGATCGCGGCCAGAACCCAGTACCGTAGGTCCGCTCCGGACCGGGACCGGGCGCCGGCCCCCGTCCCTGGCCCGCGCGGCACGCTGCTACGTGTGCAAGCAGCCGTTCGGCCACGCGCACCACTTCTACGACGCCCTGTGCCCCGCGTGCGCCGCCCACAACTTCGCCAACCGGACCCGTGCGACCGACCTGCGCGGGCGCACCGCCCTTGTCACCGGCGGCCGCATGAAGGCCGGGTACCACGCCACGCTGAAACTGTTGCGCGCCGGGGCCTAGGGCTTTTGTCGTTTCTGGCAACCCACGAGACCTCGCCTCGGCGGAACAATCGGGGCAAAATCCTGAATCGGCATTAGCGCCGCCCGGGATGTCGAGTATAATTCCGCAACGCGGGCCGACCGGCCTGCCCGTCAGGAGACGATGCCTTATCAATCCGCTCGCGCTTGCCCCTCTTGGTTCGTTCGCCCTGTGCCGTCTCACCACAGCCACCAAGACCGTTGAGCCGCGCGGCTCCTGACCGGATGCGGCCATTCCGGCCGCGCCGTCCGTTTCCCGGGCCGAAAGCCCAGAAGAGAGTGCGTTTTGAAGAAGCTCTACGTTGGCAACCTGCCGTTCAACGCCACCGCCGACGAACTGCGGGAGATGTTCTCCCCGCACGGCCGGGTGCTGAGCGCGACCATCTGCACGGACCGCGAGACCGGCAACAGCCGGGGGTTCGCGTTCGTCGAGATGGCCGAGGGTGCCGAGGAGGCGATCCAGTCGCTGAACCAGGCTCAGTTCGGCGGGCGCAGCCTGACGGTGAACGAGGCCAAGCCCCGCGAGGGCGGCTCGTCCGGCGGGCCGCGGGGCGGCGCCGGTCGCGGCGGGTACGCGCGCAGCTACTGACCGGTGGTAAGAAGACGGCCCCGGCGAACTCCGAAGGAGCTTCGCCGGGGCCGTCTTCGCTTCTGATACACGTACCCGGTAATACGGCCGCTTTCCGGACGAGCCGCGACCGGAGATGGGTTCATGTATGAGGGCGATCGATGACCGAGGCAGAGTGGCTGGCGCTGCACGCGCTCGGCAACGTGTGTCCTCTGTCATGGCTTCGAAGTACGCCGAACGAGCGGCGAATATTTCTCTTCCTCGACGCCTACCTCCCTGTATTCATGTTCGATACGTTCTGTCCTGCCTGTAAGCAACTCCTGCCATTGTTCACACAACAAGCCGAGTACGGCTTAACGGCTGACGAGTGGAGAGACGCGCGAAATTCAGAACATCACGAGGGAAATTGCGCCACAAAGACCGTTTTTGGCTGCGCCCAGAATTATGTGCGAGGCATTATCGCTCCCGGTGAATTCTGGAACTGTCTCTGGGGTTTGCGCGATGAGATGATCTGGCGGGCAAAGCAATCGAGCCGAGAGGGGCACCGCGATTGGCTCAAACGCTACCGTGCTGAGCGAGACCATGTGGACCGCGAGGGCCTACGGCTTTTGAAGGACATCAGCGGCAACCCATTTCAACCGGCCACACTCTTGCCTTCCTGGCGCACTGATACCGCCCTCGCACTCGCCCGCCAGATGTACGAGTCCCGCGACTTCAGCACAATGCCGGTCCTAGCCGACGCTCTTCAAGACGCCGGGTGCGACAACGCCGAGGTGCTCGGCCACTGCCGCGACCCGCAGGGCCTTCACGTCCGCGGGTACTGGGTGGTGGATGCGGTACTCGGTCGGTAGAACGTGCCTCCCGGCGCCGTTACCTCCAGTCCAACCCGGAAACCGTTCGTTTACCGTCCGAGGTCAGTATCGTCTTCGGGTTCGCCCCGTCGGGGTCGGCCACCGTCACCCGATCGGCCCACCCTTTTCCCCCTTCCACGGCCGGCGGCTGGTTCGGGTCCACAGGCACCTCCTCGCACCAGTGGAACGCAATCCGCCGGCCGTTCGGGGACCAGCAGGCCTGATACACCCTGTCCGCGCCGGCGGGCAGTTTGACCGTTCGCTCGGACCCATCGGCCACCGCCACCACCGTCAGCGACCGTGTCAATGGGACCAAGTCCTTTTCGACCCGAACCCCCAGCACCGACTTCCCATCCGGCGAAAGCCGCTGCCCGTCGAACCGCTTCTCGGTGAGCAGTTGCGGCTTCAGGGTCGCGACCGGTATCAGGTACGTCCGGCTCGGGTAGACATCATTGAGCGTCATGGTAACCGCCAACAGGGTTTTCCCGTCGCGCGAGACATCGACGACCCCGTACCCGGCCGGTAACTCCAGCGGGGCCTTCTTCTTCGTCTTCAGGTCGTACACCCACGTCGCGACCGGCGCCGGCTTGTCCGCCGCCACGTCCTTCACGTCGGGGGGCAGGTGCGACACGTACAGCTTCGTCCCGTCCGGGTGCCACGCGAAGAACATACACCGCATGCCGGAAATCAGTGGCTCACCCGGCCCGTCCTTGCTGGCGGGGTCGAAAACGTGCAGGTCGATCGAGGCCCACGGACCGGAGTTCGGAACGAACGGCCCCACCTTGGTAACCGCGAGGCGGGTGCCGTCCGGCGAGTACCGGGGACGCCACACATGCCCCAGTTCCCCCATCGACAGCCGACGGGCCGGGGTGCCATCGGGTTTGAACACCTCGGCTACTCCGTCGGCGGCGCGGGACGAGGTGACGAGCAGTTGCTCCTCGCGTGGCGGCGCGACTGGGACCGGCGCCGGGCGTGCCGCGATCCGGCCGGCGCCCGCACGGGAGACGACCGACGGGCCAGGGCGTTCAGTCGCTCCGGCGACGGCCAGCGCCACCAGAAGGGCGCTTCCGACGAGCGCGACCTTCCATTTCTCCAGCAGCATGACTTTGAATCCCCCGTGTGTGAGCGCGGCGACGTGTGGCGGTACGGCCCCGCCCGCCGCCACCAGTTCGGCCGTGTCAACGGTCCGTCGCACCAGCCGCGGGGGTATGGCCCCGGCGGCCGTACCTGCGGCCAGTTCGATCGCAAGTGCCGAGGCGGACAGCGTAATGCCGCGGCGGGACAACCGGCCGGCCAGCATCGCCCGCCCCCGGCTCAACCGGGCGGCGACTGTGCCCTCCGGGCATCCCAACTGCCGGGCGGCCTCGGCGTGCGTTCGGCCCTCAAGGTCGCACAGGAGTATCGCTTCCCGGTACCGGACCGGCAGACCGCTTAACTCGCGATCAAGGGCCGAGCGGAGGTCGGACGAATCGTGTACCGCCGGTGCGATCGGTTCCGCGGGCGCCGCCGAGAGCCGCTCGCGCGTGCGCCGCCGAGTCTCCCGCGCGCGGGCCTTGAGCGCGGTGTTGTAAGCGACCCCGTGCAGCCAGTTCGCAACCCGGTCGCGGGGCGCGACGGCGCTCGCCCGCGCGACGAGGACCAGGAACGTGGCCTGGAAGGCATCTTCAGCGGTGTGATAGTCGGACAGCAGCCGGCGGCAGACGCCCCACACCATCGCCCCGTGCCGGCGAACCAGATGTGCAAACGCCTCCGCGTCGCCGGACCGGACATAGCGCCCGAGCAACTCGTCGTCGGACGGTTCGCCGCCGTCCCGGCCCACAACAACCCCGCGGAGCCGGCTGGCGAGTGGACCGCCGTGAGCGTTTATCATGTCGGCACCTCGGTGACGCCCTCATCGTTACCTACTGTTTCCCGGGCAGGGCGCCGTCCTTGCATTTTTTTCTGTGGGCCAGATGAGCGGGTTGGTCGGCACCGCTCAGACCGCCGATCGCCGTTCAGCTTGCACCCCGGCGCGGATCGGTCATGCTGGGGGCGGAGGTGCCCGGCGATGACAGAAGCAGAATGGCTGGCGTGCGAAAACCCAATCGGGCAACTCGGCGTTCTCCGTAGGCGGGCGAGCGAGCGGCAACTGCGGTTGCTTTCGGGCCATTTCTGCCTTCACTTCTTTGCTCGAAACCTGGTGACCGATTGGCGAGCAACGACGAAGCAGATCGCCGAAGAGGTGAGTGCCCACGGGCGCAGAGCGGAGTGGGAGGTGCTCCCGCCGTCCGACGACCTCCCGTCGATTCTGCTCCACACTGATGCCCTTACCGCCGCTGCCGGTGTCGCGAGAGAATTAGAGCGGTGGGTCTTCAAGGACATCTTCACGCGTGACGCCCCCGTAACGGACGATGAAATCGACCGGTGCGGCAAAGAGGTGGAGGTGGCGGTAGGCATACTTCACAGAGGTCTTGCGTCCCTCACACGCGACATCTTCGGGAACCCGTTCCGCCCCGTGACCTTCTCCCCGTTTTGGCGCACGGATACCGCGTTGTCACTCGCGCGCCAGATGTACGAATCTCGGGACTTCAGCGCGATGCCGATTCTCGCGGACGCGCTTCAGGACGCCGGGTGCGACAGCCCCGAGGTGCTTGACCACTGCCGGGGTGACGGGCCGCACGTCCGCGGGTGCTGGGTGGTGGACTTGGTACTCGGCAAGGGATAGCGCACGTTCACCGGCACATTCGGAGGAGATTCCGACAAAAGCTCTTCACGCGCCAGGGCGGATACGGTATTATTGGTCCGCTTGTTGGCGCGATTCCGATTCCCTTGTCGCGGAGGACGGTTCGATGGCGCTTCGCGTTCTGCTGTTGACCGGATGGCTGCTGCTCGGCGTGGGCGCCGCGGTGGCCCACTGGTTCGGGCCGGGGGTGGACGGGCGCAAGCTCGACCGGGTGGCGCTGCACGTGGCGTCCGCCGAGCAGGCGGTCGCGGCCGAGGACTACGCCACGGCGGTCGAGGCGTTCGACCAGGCGCTCAAGGCGCTGCCGGACGGGCGCGCCGCCGAGGCCCGCAAGCTGCGGTTGGAGAAGGCCAAGGCGCAGATGCTCGCGCAACAGCTCACCGAGGCGCACGGGGACCTGCGGGCGCTAGTGGACGAGATGGCGGCGGACCCGGCGGCCGACCCGAAGGTGCTGGCCGACGCGCGGTCCGCACAGGCCAACAGCCAGTACTACACCACTTGGCTGATGCGGCTCGAGGGGCTGTCCCGGGACGAGTGGGAGCCGGAGATCGAGGCCGCCCGGCAGAGCTACCGGCTGCTGGCCGAGCAGGCCGACCGGCGGGGCGACGGGGCCGCGGCGGCGAAGCACCGCGAGGACCTGGAGTCGGCCGTGCGGCTGGCCCGGATGGAGCTGTCCGAGCTCCAGGGGCTGAACCTGCCGAAGCAGTGCAAGGGGTGCTGTAGCTGCAAGGGGCGCAAGCCGAGCGTCGCCAAGGGGCCGCCCAAGAAGAACGACGTCCGCAGCGCCGGCGGCGCGCCGCCCCTCGACGACAGCGGGCACTGAGCCGATACACTGCCGCTTCCGTCCTAAATGCGTCACGCGCTCACATCTCTGATCGACACGGGCCGGGGGCACCCCCGGCCCGCTCGCGTTATTCGACCGGCTGGCTCGCGCCTTGTGCCCGGCCGGGCGGGCAGAGGTCGGCACCGCGCCAGTTGATTGTGGCGCCCACCGACGGACGTGGTCGCGGCTAGGTAGTCCGCAGGGCACTCACGCCTTATCCCATGACAGCGGCCGGAGATGCCAGCTCGCCTTAACCGGCCTGAGCCCCTGTCACCGGGCCGAACGGTTCGGATGCACCGCGAATGCCAGTTTCCAACAAAAAACGGCTCGAATGCACCGGCCCGGGTGTGGCGCCGATCTGACGGGCCGTGCCCTGGAGTGGAGTTTTTACGTGTCCCAGTCCTTGGCGATCGTAACACGTCAGAAAGACGATTCCGTGGCAGTTCGTGCATGAGATCTGATCGCTGACCCCACTCATTTCCCCTTGGTTGCCCTGCTTCGGCGGGGTGACCGCGGCCACCAAGCCGGCACGGCGCCCGTTCGCGCCACACCTGCAAAATCGCGAATAGCTCCCGATAATACGAGTCGAATCTATCAAGAATTCTTTCGTATTTAATGCACAACAGTGCTAGTTATTTACTGCGAGAGCGACCGACTTGATTCACGGAGCGACTGCCGATCTGTCCCCCGCCGTTAACCAACTCTTGACGTTCTGCCCCAGGGCTGAAAGTACCAAAAGGGTTCGCGCGTGGGGCCGATCGCCGACCGCGCGGGCGCGCCCGGCCGGGCACGTTCCGGTTGGCGGTGCGGTTGCCAGTGTCCGCTTTAGGCTTGTCTTTGTGGTCCAGACATTCCTGCTGTGCGGCGCTCGAAGCGCTTCCACAGAAAGCAATGTCTGCGCTACGAGAAACAGACACAACCGCCGGGCCGTGAATGAAGGTGGGTGGAACGCGCTTGCGCGGTGCCGGCGTCGGTCCGCGCCCATCTTCTCTGACGCCGCTTGCCGAGGTCACCAATGAACTGGCTGCGTAACATGTCGATGGCCGGCAAGCTGGCCGTCAGCTTCGGCACCCTGACGGCGCTGCTGGCGCTCGCCGGCGGGATCGGGCTGTACGGCCAGAGCCAGATCAACGAGCGCACCGCGGTCGTCGCGCGGCACGCGGACGGACTCAACCACCTCCAAGAAGCGAACGGGGAGCTGCTGCGCATCTCGCGCGCCGTGCGGAACGCCATCCTGGACGACGACGCGGCGGCCGTGGACCGCCGGGCCGCCGACATCCGCCGGTACGAAGCCCAGTTCCGGGCCGAGTTCGAGGCGTACCGGCAAACGATCGTGCGGAACGAGCAAAAGGCCAAGGCCGCCGAACTCGAGCGACGGTTCAACGAGCTCCGCACGCAGCAGGACGAGGTCGTGGCCCTGGCCCGCGCGCAGAACGACGCCGACGCGAAGGCCCGGCTCCCCCGCATCCGCACCGCGGCGGACGCGATCGAACAGGACATCAACGACCTCGTTACCTCCAAGCAGAAGCTCATCGAGGAGGCGCGGGCCGAAGCGGCGGCGACCGCGGACCGGAGCCGCACGGCCATCGGCGCGGCCGTGGCCGCCGGGTGCCTCCTGTCGGTCGCCCTCGGGGTGCTGCTGTCGCGGCTCACCGCGCGCCCGCTCCAAAATGTGATGGGGGTTCTGGAGGCCGTGGCCCAGAGCGACCTGAGCCGGCGCGCCGAGGTCCGTTCGGCGGACGAGATCGGCCGCCTGGCGGTCGCGCTCAACACGTCCATCGACGCGCTGCGGGCCGCCAAAGAGGCCGAACGGGCACAGGTCGCGCGGGACCGCGAGCGGGCCGAGCGGGAGGCGGCGGCCGAGCGCGCGCGCGTCGAGCGCGAGGCCGCCGCCGCCCGCGCCCAGGCCGAGCGCGACGCCGCAGCCGCCGCCGAGCTGCGGCGCCGGATGGAAACCGTGGGCGGGGTCGTGAGCGCGCTGGCGGCCGGCGACTTCACCCAGCAGGCCCCGGACCTGGGGACCGACAGCGTGGGCCAGATGGCGTCGTCCCTGAACGAGGCGGTGGCGAGCGTGCGGGCCGCGCTGGAGGGGGTGCGGGAGGTGTCCGAGCAGTTGGCCGACGCGTCCGCCCAACTGTCCAGCGCCAGCGACGAGATCTCCGCCGGCGCCCAGGAGCAGGCGAGCAGCCTGGAGGAGACCGCGTCCGCGCTGGAAGAGATCACCGCCACCGTGCGCCAGAACGCGGACAGCGCGCAACAGGCCCGGCAACTGGCCCACCAGTCCAAGGACATCGCCGAGAAGGGCGGCTCGGTGGTGAGCCGCGCGGTCGGGGCCATGAGCGAGATCAACGAGTCCAGCAAGAAGATTGCGGACATCATCACGACCATCGACGAGATCGCGTTCCAAACCAACCTCTTGGCTCTGAACGCGGCGGTGGAGGCGGCCCGGGCCGGGGAGCAGGGGCGCGGGTTCGCCGTGGTCGCCACCGAGGTCCGCAACTTGGCCCAGCGATCGGCCACCGCGGCCAAGGAGATCAAGACCCTGATCGGCGACAGCGTCAAGAAGGTGGACGCGGGCACCGAGCTGGTGAACCGGTCGGGGGACACGCTGGCCGAGATCGTCACCAGCGTCAAGCAGGTCACCGACATCGTGACCGGGATGGCCGCCGCCGGCAAGGAGCAGTCCGCCGGCATCGAGCAGGTCAACAGCGCCGTGTCGCAGATGGACACCGCCACCCAGCACAACGCCTCCCAGACGGAGGAGCTGTCGGCCACCGCCCAGGCGCTCACCGATCAGGCCGGGCAGCTCCGCGACCTGATCGCACGGTTCCGGTTGGCGCACAGCGCCGGAGCGGCCACGACCACGGCCCGCGCGCCCGCGGCCAAGCCCAAGACGGGCTCCGGCTTCCGGCCCCGGCCCGCGGTCACCAGGGCTCCCGGTACCGGCCGCGCTCGCGAGCTCGGTTCGGTCGGCGGCTCCGGCGAAGGGTTCACCGACTTCTAACGCGCGGGGCTCGTCTGGTCGCCCGATCACTTCTTCCGCTTGTAGACGATCGTGAACGCCGGCTCGCTGCCGTCGCCGACGTACATGCTGAAGTCGATGGTGTTGTCGTCGGGGTACGCGGACACCGCCTTATACTTCGTCGGCTTGCCGTCCATGCCCGGACCGCTGCCGCTCATCGTCAGCGTCTTCTTGTCCTTGTCGTAGTCGCCTTCGAGGAGCATCGGCTGCGTGACCATGCTGTCCACCCACACGCCGACGTACTTCTTTTTGGTCGCGTCGTAGGTGTCGAGGCTCTTGCCGGTGAATTTGGAGCCGAACAGCTCGCTCTCAAGCGCGCCTGTGAGCCACAGCCCGCCCAGTTCCATCTTGTAAACGACCGTCCCCTTGGTCTCGGCCCCGCCGACCTTCATCACCAAGTCCCAGTTGCCCTCCATCTTCTTGAGCACCTCGTGCTCCGGGCCGGGCTTCGGACCGTCCTGGGCTCGCGCCACCGGCGCCACGAGTGCAACCACCGCCGCCACCGCGCAGAACCGACGCACCGTCTTCATCTGGGGCACTCCACGAGGGATCGGGCGAAGAGGAGCTTGTAATTGGCCGGCGGGGCGATTGGTAGCTCAGTAGTGGCACCGAAAACGAGAGCTGTGAAGGCCGCGTTCGATAGAAGTTCACCCCCTCCGTGCCGAATGACGTGGAGGCCGAGTACGTGAGCCCGCCCAAGTCGAAGTACGCATCGGTGTGCGTCACCTGCCCGACCGCGTTCACGTAACTCCGGGACAGCGACTGCACCTGACCGATGCTCTCCGCGCCCGTCGGTCGCCCACCACTCACCGCCGGCGCGGCGCTCATGGTGAGCGTCTCGGTGTACCCGTTCGCCCGATCTTCCCGCGTTACCGTGGTCGGCCCGGTCGGTCGGTTGGTGCTCGCGTCCCATCCGGTGTAGGTCCGCACCTCGTGGGCCGCGTCGTTGTACACCGCGTAGTCCACCCGCCCGTTCGGGTGCGTCACCTTGGTGGCCCGCCCCAGCACGTCCACCTCGTAGGTGGTGGTCAGGTGCAGCCCGGCACCGGCCGGCGCACTCCACCCGCTGCGCGGTCAACGGCCCGCGCAGCTTCTGGGCCGCACGTGCGGCCCGCTCGAGCCGGGCGTCGTACCCGGCGCGCGACATGCCCACCACCCGACACACCTGCGCGACCGGCCACTCGCCCTTGCGTTCTTCGATCCCAGCGAAGATTAGTTCGGCTGGCGGGCGAAGAACGCCGTCGCTCTTTTAGGATGTCGCGCTCTGCCTCCAGCCGCTTCACCTCGGCCCGCAGCGTGCGATTCTCCTCTTCGAGCGGTGTCAGGTGCCCCGATCCGGGGAACGCGTGGACCCCGTCCTTGGCGAGTGCCTTCTTCTAGGTGTGCAACAGGTTCTCGCTCACACCCCACCGGCGGGCCGCCTCGGCGACCGAGAGCTTCTGCTCGGTCACCATCTTCACCGCCGCGAGCTTGAACTCGGCGGTGTACGTTTTCCGCTTACCTGCCATCGGCGTATCTCCGGTGATCCGAGCTTACACCAATTTCCCGCTGTCTACCATTCGTGGGGAGCTTCAAAAGAAT
This sequence comes from Gemmata algarum, assembly GCF_034097035.1. Lineage (NCBI taxonomy): Bacteria > Pseudomonadati > Planctomycetota > Planctomycetia > Gemmatales > Gemmataceae > Gemmata > Gemmata algarum. The sequence continues at coordinate 13,014 of NZ_JAXBLV010000180.1, read as the reverse complement.
CACCTTGGTCGGTAACGAGAGGTTCGTACCACGCGACAAGTGCGTCCGGAATTTTGAACGGATCATCGATGAGTCCACCAGAGGAGACAGATGAGCGAATGTCATCGGTTAAGAATGAAAGGCGGACTACCTTTGCCGGAGAATCTGGGCCATCACCTCGGCAAACGTTTATTTCTAATCCTCGCAGTGAGGCATCGGATAAGCAGTCGAGCAAGGCTGCAATTACGCCAGAGCAACAGTCGCGAATGCTCTTACCCGAAATGTCTGTGCCCGAAAGCGTCACCCAGATAGCGAGAAAAACATCTCCCTCTTTCGGATCGCATCTGCGGAGGCGGAAAGGCACAACCCCACACGCAACCGCCGGATGTTGAGACAGCGGCGGATTGCGCCGGGCCAACGCTGTGCGAAGACCTTCATCGCACCGATGCTTGAGTTCAATCGCGTCCAAGCTATTTTCCCTCCGGCAGTGTGACGATGATGTCTGGCTTCGGCTGGACGTTCCGGTAGTCAGGAATACATTCTGGGACATCTGCGAAGCCTCTTTCGTGGTACCTGAGGAATACCTTCGCATCATCGGGCCTCGCAAGTCTGATCACACCGGTTCGCGCGGCTGCATCGTTCCCGGCTCCACCTCCTCCCACTACCCCAAATCGGTACTGCTCTGGGGTGAGTTCGCGGATTTCCTTCCACTTAACCCAGACGCCCTTATTAACGCCGGCTTGCACCTCGGCAGGTGTCGCTGTAGATAGGTGAAACCAAGCGTCATCAGGCACGTTCGGGAAGAGCTCCCCGAATGTCGTCTGGGGACCGGGGCTCGGAACTGGTTTGCCAACGTTCAGGTTGGGTCGATTGAATACAACGTGCGGATTACTGGCTGGGACAATCGGCGGCAAGCGGTAATCAGCCGGCTCCAGGACGAGCAGCCGGAGCCGTGCGATCAGCCCATTCACGCTCGCTTCGGCTCCGTGGATCCCTGCTAGGTTCTCCAAAAGCGTTTGGAGGCCTTGTTGAGTATAAATACCGAGTGTAGCCGAATTTGGATCGATCCAATTCGCCAGCTGCTGCCCCCCGGTTGGTCCGAACAGGCTGCCGACGCTGACGGCCGTCGGAGCCAACAGGTATTCCGCTGTCGGCAGGACGAATGCGGCTGTCTGGTTGGCTGCCCCCGCGACATCCCCGTGGATGAGGCTGTTCCCAACCGTGACCGCTTGCTCGCCCGCGGCAATCTCGCCACGGAAGATCCGCCCGGCCACTCCGATGGCCGAGACCGGGGGGAGATAGTCGATCCACCCACCGTACCGCTGGGTGTTGGGCCGCCCGTCCAGGCCGCTCGGGTCCGTGAACGCACCCGGATTATTCCCCACGTACCGGTAGAAGTTCGCATCACCCGCCCAGAACCGCAGTGGGTCCAGGCTGGTGAACCGTCCGAGCGTCGGGCTGTACCACCGCGCGTAGTTGTCGTACTGTCCGGCCACCTCGTCGTACCGCAGCCCCTGGTGACCGTGCTGGAACCCGTAGCTCGAACCGCTCCTGACCCCATAACCGGTGTCGTAAACGGTCCGCACGCCGAACGGGTCATACGAATACCGCTCGACCACCGCCCCGCTGCCGTTCACCAGGGCGGTCATGTTCCAGTTGGCGTCCTGCTCCACTCACAGCCGCTCGTCCATGGACCCGTTGCCGTCGGTGTCACGGCCACGCAGAATCATTGCGTCCGCGTACACGGGGCTCCACACATACCCCTCGACCGTGTTACCCCCAACCCGCTCCTCTAGCACCTGCCATTGGTCCGAGTAGTACAGGTCCGTGGTCACGCTTGTTGCCGCTATCGTCTCGGTCGCCCGCCGGTTGAGCCCGTCGTAGGCGTACGTCTTGAGCGTGGTGCCACCGCTGCTCTTGACCGCCACTAGCCGGTTCCACGCGTCGTACACGAACTGGCGCCCGGTCTCGTCACCGGTCATGTTCCCGTTCGCGTCGTACGTCGGCGCTGTCGCCCCGCTGATCCCGGTGATCTCGTTCTGCGCGTTCGCGGTCCGGGTCTGCGTCGTGCCGTTGGTGGTCACGCTGTCCCAGTTACCGACCGCATCGTAGTCCCACCCCTGACTCCGGGACACCGTGCCGCTGATCCCCGTCTTGGTGCCGTTCAGCGTGCCGCGGTCGAAGCTCGCGAGCTGGTCCAGGGCGTCGTAGCTGCACACCTCACCGAACGCGGTGTTGATGAGGTTGTCGCGGTACGTGCGGTTCCCGGCCGCGTCGTACCCGTACTGGAACCGGTCCGTCGCGGTGCCAGTTGTTGGGTTCAGCCACCGCTGGTCCACCACGCGCCCGAACCGGTCCAGGCCGGTGTACTGGTCCCCCGCGTCGTCCACCGCTTCGGCGGCCAGCTTCACGTAGCTCAGGTCCACGTTCGGCTGCGGGTGCGCGCGAACTACCACGGTGCACAGTCCCAAGAACGAGTACGCTTCCAGCGTGCCGGTCGAATCGCTCAGCGACGACAGCCGGCTGATACCGTCGTTGATCCCCGACGCGTAGTTGTACGTCAACACATATCCGGACGGGTACGTGATCGACGTGAGCCGCGAGTGGTTCGCCCCGCTCGCCATTTCCGAATAGCCGTACTGCACCTTCGGGGTGGTCGCGGCGTTCACCGCGCCGCCGTGTGCCTGCCATTCGGTCACCATCTGTCCGAGCCCGTTATAGGCCCGCTGCACCTGGTTCACGATGCTCCCGCCCGAGGCCGCGTCGTAGCTGGTGATGAGGTACGCGTTCCCCTGCCCGTCGTAGGCGGTCTCGATCCGCCGCACCGCACCGTTGACGCCGCTGCCGAGCTTCGTCACCGCGTCGCTCACCACCCGCCCGAGCACATCGTAGTTGAGCGTGTGAACGCTCCCGTTGCGGTCCGTTGCCGTCAGCGTCTGCCCCAGCGCGTTGGCCGTTGTGACTTCCTGCTCGGACGCACTCGCGGCTCCGGTGCTCGGGTTCGGCCACCGGGTCACGCCCACCGCGTCGAACGAGTCCACCGCACTGCCGGTGCCCGGGCTCACCCCGTACAGGTACTGCGTGGTCTGGCCCCCACCGCCCGTCACGTAGGCCGTGAGCGAAGTCGCCCCGGCCCCGTTGTACGTGTATCCCACCGTCTTGTCGTCCGCGTCGCTCACCACCCCGTTGACGAAGTTCTGCACCGTCCGCACGGTGCGCCCCAGCGCGTCCGCGTAGGTGCGGCTCACCCGCCCCGCCGTGTCGGTCGTCTCGGCCGCCCGCCCGGCATCCCCACCCGCATTGACGACGGTCACGGACATGGTCGGGTTCCCGCCCGTCGCCACCAGTGCCGGCTGGTGCTTGGCGCCCAGCGTGCCGGTGAACCGCACCTCCCATCCGTACCCGCCCGGGGCCGTCGTCACCGCCACGTTCCCGGTGCCGATCGACGACAGCGCCTCCAGCGCCGATTGCACCGCCGCTGCCGACGCGTTCCATGCGAGCGAACTCGTGGTCTACCCGCCGAACGTGAGGGTGAACGAGCCCCCCCCCACGTTGGCCCCCGTGAGCTGCAACCACTGCACCGCGTCCGTCGCGTACCGGGTCTGCGTCACCAGCACCGTCGCGGTGCCCGTGGGCACGGTGCCCCCGCTCGTCGGGGTGTCGTCGGTGCCCACCCACTCGCTCACCACCCGCCCCAGCGCGTCCCGCACCGACCGGGTAATGGTGCCCTGCGGCGTCTGCACCCGCTTCACCGCACCCGTGTCGTCGTACTGGTACCGGGTCCGGTAGAAGTTCACCCCCTCCACACCCAGCGACGCCGAGGTCGAGTAGCTCAGCCCGCCCAGGTCGAAGTACGCATCCTGGTAGACCATTTGCCCTGCGGCGTTCACGTAGCTGCGAGACAGTGACTGCACCTGTGCAATGCTCTCCGCGCCCGTCGGCCGCCCGCCACTCACCGCCGGTGCGGCGCTCATGGTGAGCGTCTCGGTGTACCCGTTCGCCCGATCTTCCCGCGTTACCGTGGTCGGCCCGGTCGGGCGGTTGGTGCTCGCGTCCCACCCGGTGTAGGTCCGCACCTCGTGGGCTGCGTCGTTGTACACCGCGTAGTCCACCCGCCCGTTCGGGTGCGTCACCTTGGTGGCCCGCCCCAGCGCGTCGACCTCGTAGCTGGTCGTCAGGTGCAGCCCGGCGCCCGACGGGGTACTCCACCCGCTCGGCAGGTTGGCGAACGTCCCCGTCAGGCTCGTGTTCACGTCGGTGATGGTCTTCACCACCGCCCCGGTCAGGTCGTCGTACTGCGTGTAGCTGAGCACCCCGGCCTGATCCTTGGCCCACACCGGCCGCCCGAACGTGTCATTCACCACCGTCGCCGTTGTGCCGCTGTTGGACCCGTTCTGCGCCGTGGTCACCGTCGGCAGCGTGACCGTGGTCGAGGCGATCTGGTTGGTGCCCGACTGGAACGTGTAGCCGTAGCTGGTGGTCTGCCCGCCGGTCCCGTTGTCGTTCCGGTACACGGTCTCCGTTGCCAGGTGGAAGAAGTTGATTCCCCCGACCGTGCTCAGGATGTACGTGGCGGCGTATTGCGGGATCGCGGTCCCGGTCTCCCCCTGTCGGATCGCCGCCTGCTTCAGGTACCCGAGCGCGTCACCCGCGGTCGAGGTGGTGGCCGTCGTGCTGGTCCCGTACGTGTACGCAGTCACCAGCCCCACCGAGTCGCTTAGGTACGTGGCGTTGCCGCCGCTGAACCCGACCAAGTCCGCGTTACTCTCGCTGTATCCGGTCACCGTGGTCGGCCCGGCCTCCAGCACCACCCGCCCGTCCGCGTCATACCGCGTGTAGCTGAGCCACTGACTCGTCCCGTCCGACCGCGCCGCCAGCATCACCTGACCGAAGGCGTTGGTGTACACCGTGTTGATGCTCCCGTCCGGGAGCGTCTCCACCGTCTTTATCGCCTATGCGTTCGTTTCGCGAAGCCCCATCGCGGATGACAGACTCCACGCGAGAGCCGGTTCGCCGAGCAGGGGATTACCGTTGTAGCCTCGTATCACCAATAAGTGTCCGTAACATACTGGCCTTCGTCAACGGCCCTATTGAGGGTGCGGAGGCGTGCGCTCCACCATTCATCCCCTTGCTGCTCGCAACACTATGGGCGTGTTACCCCTCTGCATCCGCAGTATAAACTTTCGTACCAAGAGGAATCATCGCAGTAGTTACATCTAAAGGGAAGATGGGGATAATTGGCATGTCAATAGGATTTGCGCTAGTCATATCGTTTATATTTATGTAGTAATCATATATAGTTGTTTTGATTGCATGCCCGTCTGGAATAACTAGTAGTATTTCTGACCCGTGGCCTATTGATGATACATTGCTGTTGATCAATAGTGACTGTGGAATGCCGGGCAAAAATCCAACATGGTGGCCTTTTGATTCGTATCCACTCACGGTAAAGAGGAAGGTCGGCATAGTAAATGTCTTGCTATAAAGGGCGCAATGGGTTTGGAGGCAATTGCGTGTTACTGTAGTCTGCGGCGGCCTCACGGATTTCGTTGATGTTAGACGCAAGGCCATAGCCAATGTACGCCACAAGCAATTCTGACTTTAGCTCTTGTAGCAATTCAACAAGACGACGATATTGCCACTCGTCACTAAGATCAATTTTTTTTTCTACTGAATTAGGAAGAACTGCCGCTAGCCAAGCAGGCGGCAAGTTTCGAATCAATTCGCGTGCCGATACGATTGCGCCGATATTCTGCGATTCACAAGCGTGACTGAGCAAAATTTCAATCAATTTATAGCTTGAAGATTCTGGTATTCTGTATATCATATTTGCGTCGTCCAGTATGCCTGGGCACGCCTGGTTGATCTCATGTCGCAAGTTATTCATATATATATTAGCCATTGTTTCAGCCCCTCCCTGTCTCGCAATTTAGCCCTGACAGAGTTCCGAATCTGGGCCATGTACAAGGCATTTTTGGGATTTTGTCAGCGACTGCAAGCAGGTGGGCGAAAATTTACTGGAGTCCGTTGCATGCGATCTTGTGTTTTTCAGGCGTCTTACAGCAGCAGCATGTCACAATTTGATGCCCGAAGATTTTGCACACCTATTTGGCAAGCCCCAAATTACTACTTGAGATGGCACTTCTGGGGCTTGCCAGGGCCTACAATTACTATTTCTTACCTCCATATTGCCAGGGTAGCGAAAGGAATTTATCCTGAAACTCCTTCAATGTCATTGGCCTAGTGGGAAAAATAGTATGATGTGTCGGCGGATTTCCAGACGCTGGCAAGACATCCGAACCATCGGCAACTACTCCCAGGCCTTCCGGAAGTTGTGCCTTACACGGCAGTCGATGATAATGCCCTTTTAGTGGTGATTGAATAGGATTGCCAAAAGCAGACGCGCCATGCGGATAAGGCGGCGTCTCTGGCCCGACAAGATCAGTTAGTCCATTTACTCTCAAATCACTCGGCCGGGGAGGGCGAGGCTGTTGCTTGTTTCCGAACACATAGAGATCGATCAAAGCTCTATCGGGGATTAGCCTAGGCAAGCGGTAATCAGCCGGCTCTAGGACGAGCAACCGGAGCCGTGCGATCAGCCCATTTACGCTCGCTTCGGCTCCGTAGATCCCTGCTAGGTTCTCTAATAACGTTTGAAGGCCTTGTTGGGAATAGATACCGAGTGTAGCCGAATTCGGATCGATCCAATTCGCCAGCTGCTGACCGCCTGTTGGTCCGAACAGGCTGCCGACGCTGACGGCCGTCGGAGCCAACAGGTATTCCGCCGTTGGCAGGACGAACGCCGCCGTCTGGTTCGTTGCTCCCGCGATGTCTCCGTGGATGAGGCTGTTCCCGACCGTGACCGCTTGCTCGCCCGCGGCAATCTCGCCGCGGAAGATCCGCCCGGCGACCCCGATGGCCGAGACCGGGGGGAGATAGTCGATCCACCCACCGTACCGCTGGGTGTTGGGCCGCCCGTCCAGGCCGCTCGGGTCCGTGAACGCGCCCGGATTGTTCCCCACGTACCGGTAGACGTTCGCGTCCCCCGCCCAGAACCGGAGCGGGTCCACGCTGGTGAACCGCCCGAGCGTCGGGCTGTACCACCGCGCGTAGTTGTCGTACTGTCCGGCCACTTCGTCGTACCGCAGCCCCTGGTGCCCGTGCTGGAACCCGTAGCTCGAACCGCTCCTCACCCCATAACTGGCGTCGTACACGGTCCGCACGCCGAACGGGTCATACGAATACCGCTCGATCACGGTTCCGCTGCCGTCCACCAGCGCGGTCACGTTCCCGTTGGCGTCCTGCTGGACCCACAGCCGCTCGTCCAGCGTCCCGTTGGCGTCGGTGTCGCGGTCCCGCAGAATCATCGCATCGACGTACACCGGGCTCCACACGTACCGGGCCGTGGTATTACCCGCAACCCGCTCCTCCAGCACCTGCCACGAGGCCGAGTAGTACAGGTCCGTGGTCACGCTTGTGGCCGTCACAGTCTCAGTCACGCGGCGGTTGAGTCCGTCGTAGGTGTACGTCTTGAGGGTGGTGCCGCCGCTGCTCTTGACCGCCACCAGCCGGTTCCAGGCGTCGTACACGAACTGCCGCCCGGTCTCGTCCCCGGTCATGTTCCCGTTCGCGTCGTACGTTGGTGTCGTCGCCCCGCTGATTCCCGTGATCTCGTTCTGGGCGTTCGCCGTGCGGGTCTGTGCGGCCCCGTTGGTGGTTACACTGTCCCAGTTGCCGACCGCGTCGTAGTCCCACCCCTGGGTCCGTGACGCCGCACCGCTGATCCCCGTCTTGGCGCCGTTGAGGGTGCCGCGGTCGAAGCTCGCGAGCTGGCCCAGGGCGTCGTACCCGTACACCTCGCCGAACGCGGTGTTGACAAGGTTGTCGCGGAACGTGCGGTTCCCGGCCGCGTCGTACCCGTACTGGAACCGGTCCGTTGCCGTTCCGGTGCTCGGGGTCAGCCACCGCTGGGCCACCACCCGCCCGAACCGGTCCAGCCCCGTGTACTGGTCCCCTGCATCTCCCACGGCTTCAGCCGCCAGCTTCACGTAGCTCAGGTCCACGTTCGGCTGCGGGTGCGCGCGGACCACCACGGTGCACAGTCCCAAGAACGAGTACGCTTCCAGCGTGCCGGTCGAATCGCTCAGCGACGACAGCCGGCTGATACCGTCGTTGATCCCCGACGCGTAGTTGTACGTCAACACATATCCGGACGGGTACGTGACCGACGTGAGCCGCGAGTGGTTCGCGCCGCTCGCCATCTCCGAGTACCCGTACTGCACCTTCGGGGTGGTCGCGCTGTTCACCGCGCCGCCGTGCGCCTGCCACTCGGTCACCATCTGCCCGAGCCCGTTATAGGCTCGCTGCACCTGGTTCACGATGCTCCCGCCACTGGCCGCGTCGTAGCTGGTGACGAGGTACGCGTTCCCCTGGCTATCGTACGCCGTCTCGATCCGCCGCACGGCCCCGCTGACGCCGCTGCCGAGCGTCGTTACCGCGTCGCTCACCACCCGACCAAGGATGTCGTAGGTGAGCGTATGAACGTTCCCGTTGCGGTCCGTCGCGGTCAGCGTCTGCCCCAGCGCGTTGACCGTGTTCACTTCCTGCTCGGACGCGCTCGCGGCGCCGGTCGTGGCATCCGGCCACCGGGTCACGCCCACCGCGTCGAACGAATCGACCGCGCTGCCGGTGCCCTGGCTCACCCCGTACAGGTACTGCGTGGTCTGCCCGCTCCCGCCCGTCACGTACGCCGTCAGGCTGGTCATCCCGGCCCCGTTGTACGTGTACCCCACGGTCTTGTCGTCCGCGTCGCTCACCACCCCGTTGACGAAATTCTGGACGGTGCGCACGGCGCGCCCCAGCGCGTCCGCGTAGGTACGGCTCACCCGCCCCGCCGTGTCCGTCGTCTCGGCCGCCCGCCCGGTGTCGCCGCCGGCGTTGACCACGGTTACGGACATAGTCGGGTTGCCGCCCGTCGCCACCACCGCCGGCTGGTACTTGGCGCCCAGCGTTCCGGTGAACCGCACCTCCCACCCGTACCCGCCCGGCGCCGCCGTCACCGCCACGTTCCCGGTCCCGACCGAGGATAGCGCCTCCAGCGCCGACTGCACCGCCGCCGCCGACGCGTTCCACGCCAGCGAACTCGTGGTCTGGCCGCCGAACGTGAGGGTGAACGAGCCGCCCACGTTGGCCCCGGTGAGCTGCAACCACTGCACCGCATCCGTCGCGTACCGGGTCTGCGTCACCAGCACCGTCGCGGTGCCCGTGGGCACGGTGCCGGGCCGCGTCCACGCGCTCCCGCCGTTGGTCCCCACGTCCACCGTTGCCGTGGGCCGGTCACCCAGGTCGTAGTAGTAACCGGCGTAGCTCACCCGCGCCCCGATTCCGCCCGACGGCGAGCCCAGCGCACCGGTCCCGCTCACGTCGTGGAACCGCTCCCGGCTCGTCACCGTCAGCACATTCCCGCTCGCGTCGTACCCGTACTCCACCTGCGTCAGGACCGTGTCACCGGTCACGTCGTCGGCGTCCGAATACCCGCTGTCACCACCGCCGTCCGTCGTGTAACTCACCGTCACCCGGCCCGCGCCGTCATACGTCGATTTTTGCACCAAGCCGCCCGGGGACACCGTCTTGAGCACCTGCCCGCGGGCGTCGTACCAAGTGAGCGAATACAGCGTGTTGGAGCCCACGCTCCCGGTGTTCGGATCGACCGAATAGGTGTCGGTGCGATACGCTCGCCCCAACTCGTCGTAGCTGGTTGTGGACTGCGCCCGCAGCAGGCTCGCACTCAGCGGCTGCGGCACCCCGCCCGTCACGCTCGGGGTCGCCCCGTCGGCGTCGTACACCCGGGTCTTGGTCACCTGCCCCAGGTTGTCGTAGTCGGTGTACACGAGCGGCCGGTTCACGCTCGTGGATTCGCTCGACTCCACCCCCTGCTTAACCGCCACCGCCCGGTCCCGCCAGTCGAACCACGTCTGCGTCACCCGCGCCGCCGCACCCCCGCCCGGGTACTCGGTCACCTTTGTGAGGTTCCCATCCCCGACGCCCCCCCCCGTCGTACTGGTACTCGCGCACCTTCACCAGGTTGGTGCCGGCGGTGTTGCTCGGGCTCCAGTACCCGCTCGTCGGCGTGTCATCCGTCCCCACCCACTCGCTCACCACCCGCCCCCGCGCGTCCCGCACCGTCCGGGTGATCGTCCCCTGCGCCGTCTGCACCCGCTTCACCGCCCCCGTGTCGTCGTACTGGTACCGCGTTCGATAGAAGTTCACCCCCTCCGTGCCCAGCGCCGCGGAGGCCGAGTAGCTCAACCCGCCCAGATCGAAGTACGCGTCCTCAGAGATCACCTGCCCGACCGCGTTCACAGTGCTGCGGGACAGCGATTGCACCTGCGCAATGCTCTCCGCGCCCGTCGGCCGACCGCCACTCACCGCCGGTGCGGCGCTCATGGTGAGCGTCTCGGTGTACCCGTTCGCCCGATCTTCCCGCGTTACCGTGGTCGGCCCGGTCGGGCGGTTGGTGCTCGCGTCCCACCCGGTGTAGGTCCGCACCTCGTGGGCTGCGTCGTTGTACACCGCGTAGTCCACCCGCCCGTTCGGGTGCGTCACCTTGGTGGCCCGCCCCAGCGCGTCGACCTCGTAGCTGGTCGTCAGGTGCAGCCCGGCGCCCGACGGGGTACTCCACCCGCTCGGCAGGTTCACGAACGTCCCCGTCAGGCTCGTGTTCACGTCGGTGATGGTCTTCACCACCGCCCCGGTCAGGTCGTCGTACTGCGTGTAGCTGAGCACCCCGGCCTGATCCTTGGCCCACACCGGCCGCCCGAACGCGTCGTTCACCACCGTCGCCGTGGTCCCGCTGTTGGACCCGTTCTGCGCCGTGGTCACGGCCGGCAGCGTGACCGTGGTCGAGGCGATCTGGTTGGTGCCGCTCGTGAACGTGTAGCTGTAGCTCGTGGTCTGCCCGCCCGTCCCGTTGTCGTTCCGGTACACCGTCTCCGACGCCACGTAGAAGAAGTTGAGCCCGCTCACCGTGCTCATGATGTACGTGGCCGCGTACTGCGGGACCGCGGTCCCGGTCTCCCCCTGCCGGATCGCCGCCTGCTTCAGGTACCCGAGCGCGTCACCCGCCGTCGAGGTGGTGGCCGTCGTACTGGCCCCGTACGTGTACCCGGTCACCAGCCCGCTCGAATCGCTCACATAGCTGGCGTTGCCCGACACGAAATGGACTAGGTCCGCGTAGCTGTCGCTGTATCCGGTCATAGCCGACGGCTCGGCCTGGAACACGACCCGCCCGGCCGCGTCGTACCGGTAATACGTGACCCACGTCTGCGCCGCCCCCGGGTCGTAGGAGGCGCGTAGCATCACCTGCCCGAGGTAGTTCGTGTACACGGTGTTCGTGCTGCCAGTTGGGAGCCTCTCGACCGTCTTGGTCTTCCAACTGTTCACCCCGTCCGGGTTCACGCTCGTCGTGTACGCATACGTGTACGTCCCCTGGCCGGCAGAACACGCCGAGCAGCCCTCGCCAGCGGCCACCTCTTTCGTCGCGCGGTGCAGGAAATCGTACTCGAACGCGTTGTCCGCGTACGACGCGACCGTTGCATCGGAGGCGCTGTCCACGGCCCCGTCAGTTCCACCAACCGCCGTCCGCAGGCGATCGTACGCGGCGGAGCCGAGCGCGTACTTCATTCCACCCTGGTAACCGGTCTGAATGCCCGCGGTGAACACGTCGGACGTATAATAGCGGTAGTACCATTGGTCCAGCACGGTTCCGCTGGCGTCCTTCAGAACAGCTCGTTCCAAGTCCCCGAGGTTCCCGTTCGCCGTGCCCCCGGCGTAATACTGATACTCCACCGCGCGCACAGTCACCCACGCCCCCGCGCCGGTCCGCTGGCGGAGAGTCACCGACGACAGCCTATCGGCGTTGGGGTCGCCCCCGCCGAGGTAAGTGTACCAGTAGGATTCGGTGACCGTGGCTCCCCCAACTGTGGCCGACTGCTGGACCTCGGTCGGGCGCCCCTGAACATCCAACGACACCACTTCGGTGACATGCCCACCCGCATCCGTGCGACCCTTGAACGTGCCGCGCTGAGCGGCGAGATACCCGGTTCCGAACCCGAAGAACCGAACGGTGCCGCCGGCCCCGTCGGATACCACGAACTCATCGTGAGTCGCGTCGTAGGTCACGACGTTCGTGTCGGTGAACCGAGGAGCGTAGGAGGCATAGTTCCCACTCCCGTCGGGTACGCCCTGCCCGTCGAAGAACCGAGCGGTGAGGGCGTTGGTGACCAGAATCACGCTCGATCCGGATTGATACAACCGGAGCTGTTCCCCGCTCACCCAACCGTTCCCGAGCGTCGAGTTGCCCGCATACGCCGGGTTGTTCGACCACGAACGCGCCTGGCCCCATGGGGCACCGAGTGCGTCCGAGGCAAGGTCGGTGGCGGCCAAGACGAGCACCCCGTCGGCGTACCGAATCGGTCGAGCGGTCGTCTTGCCGGAATCATTCCCTTTCGCCGGGGCGGGCGTGTCGATGACGTTGTTCAGTTCCCCGCCGGTAATGCATGACAGAGTTTCGGGCAAAATGGGGATCAGCACGTTGCCCGAGTACAACCCGACTTGAACGAACGCAGAGGGGCCATCCCGCTCCTCAAATATAACCGTGACCTGAGTCGCATTGCCACTTCCCCCTCCGGTCGGAAGCGCGAAACTAAGTGTGTAAGTCCCGATCCCGTACTCGCCGCCGAACCGATAACCGCCAGTGGCATCAGTGACCACCGAGCCTGACGCCGTTCCGCTGAGGGTGATCTGGACACCGGCGACGCCGGCTTCTCCGGAATCGAACACGCCATTCCGGTTCGTGTCGGCGAAAACAAAGGCCTCGATCGCGCGTTTACCAGCGGGGTCATTGCTCGCTCCGAGGAACACCCCGCCCGTATCGAACGGCGTATACTCGCCGAGCGGGGTGCCCAACTGGGTTCCCGTGGCCCCACTAAACGCTAGCACCTGCGCGTCCGCGGCCGATCCGCGGCCGACGATAAG
>NZ_JAXBLV010000018.1:0-13696 GCF_034097035.1 Gemmata algarum | reverse complement strand
AGGAAGCGACACCGCAGGTAGGTTCATCTATTAGGCGAGCTTGTACACGCCCGGCATCGGCACCGCCGGAGTCGCGATGTCGCCCCACACATACTCCTTCGGCGCGAGGTTCTGCTTGGAGGCAAGCAGCTCCTCCCAGGTGATCCGCTTGCCGGTGTACGCGGCCTCCCGCGCCAGGATCGCCAGCAGCGTGCTGTGGGCGGCGTTCTCGCCGTCGTTGATGTACTTACCCGAGCGGATGCCCGCGAACAGTTCGTCGTGCTCCACCTGGTACATGCTCTTCGCGGCGGGGTCCTCGAAGGTCTGGGCCTGGCCCCCGAACGGCTGCACCGACCACTTCATCAACTGCGCGGCGCCCTTGGTGCCGACGACGTGGTCGTTCACGTCCCACGCGGTCCCGTCCATCTGGCGGCAGAACGAGTGGACCTTCAGCCCGCCGGCGAACTCCAGGGTGGTGGCGAAGTGGTCGTAGATGTGGCCGAACTTCGGGTCGCGGCGCTGCTGCCGCCCGCCCACCCCGACCGCCGCCACCGGCGCCTTGCCGTGGAGCACCCAGTTCACCTTGTCGAAGTTGTGGCAGTGCTGCTCGACGATGAAGTCGCCCGACAGCCAAGTGTAGTAGTACCAGTTGCGCATCTGGTACTCCATCGGGCTCCACTTCGGGTCGTTGCCGCGGTGCCACAGCGAGCCGGCGAGGTACGTGATGTGGATCGACGACACGTCGCCGATGACCCCGTCGTGGACCCGCTTCACCGTCTCGCGCATCGGCTGGTAGTACCGCCAGCAGTACCCGGAGCACAGGCTCAGGTTCTTCTGCTTCGCGAGCCGGGCGGTCTCGATCACCGACTTGGCCCCGGTCACGTCCACCGCCACCGGCTTCTCACAGAACACGTGCTTGCCGGCCTCGATCGCGGCCCGCAGGTGCAGCGGCCGGAACCCGGGGGGGGTGCAGAGCAGCACCACGTCTACACAATCGATCAGCTTCTTGTACCCGTCGAACCCGTCGAACTTCCGGTCGGGGGTGATGTCGATCTTCTTGGAAATGTCCGAGATCTTTTGCAGGTTGCCGAGGCTCTTCTCCAGCCGGTCCGGGAACGCGTCGCACATGGCGACGAGCTTCACGTTGGGGTCGGCGCGGAGGGCCTCTTTCGCCGCCCCGGTGCCCCGCTCGCCGCACCCGACGAGCCCGATCCTGAGCGTGTCGTTACCAGCCGCGAACGCCCCCGGCAGCAGGGACGCGGTCGCCGCGGTTGCGGCGGTCGCCTGGAGGAAGGTGCGACGGGTCGTATCGGACATTTGCAGCCTCGTGACGGGGTCGTGTGGGGCAGGAGTGTTATTGTGCGCGCGGGTGGGCGGAAATGCCACCAGAAATGACCCGGGGTGTCCCGGTTGCTTGAGACAGCGTTTTAAGTGGCCCTCCAGTAGGGATTGCCAGACCCGAAACCCCGCCCGATGGAAGCACGAGCGCAGTTGCGTGGTCGAAGGTAACGTTCCCGTTTTCCAGATATTTCGGGTCGCGCCGGTGCGCATAGCGGACAACACGATTCGCTTGCAGAACGCCCATGGAACGAGTTGACCGGCGTTGGCCGGCTTCCCTTCAAGCTGGCGGCAGAATGAGCCCCACTCGGGGTGGTATTGCGACCGCCAAGGCGAGGACGGCGCGCACCAACACGCGATGGCGGAGCTCAGAAGGTTTTGACAGGATCAACAGGATAAACAGGATTTAGAATTGATCGGCCTTCATCTGGTGAATCCTGCCCATCCTGTCAACATCGTCTCCATAAACACAACGCCCGTGCGGGCCGAAACGAAGCCGCGGCCAGCCGTCCATTCCGACACCGGTTTTCACTGTTCTTTCGCAGGCAACCCGCGCGTGTCCGGGTTCCAGAGGCGGTACCCGATGCCCAGCCCCGGCGCGGCGCCGCGCCGGAACTCCTCTGGACATTCGGCCTTCGTCGGCGCATCCGGCCAGAAGCAGTACACGGCCGCACGGTCCGCGAACAGGCGATAACTGAGCGGCGTCCCGTCGAACGGGTTCAGCGGGGCGGCCGGGAGAAACGTGGGCACAAGATCGGTGAGGGCGCCGGGCCAGCGCCCGTTTTTCAGGCGGAAGCGTTCGCACGCGATACCCGTGGCCGCGCACAGCAAGTTCGCGCGGGCCTGTAACGCGGCCCCGGCGACTTCAGAGAGGCTTGGCGGCGCGCTGACGTAGCGTTGTGGATCGGTCCGGGTGGACCTCGCGTATGGTGGTACGACCAGCCACGTAATGAGATGCCGGAACTCGTCCGGCAGCCCCACCGGTGGCGGCACCGCGCTCAACGCGGCGAGCTGTTCGTGCGGCGGTCGCTTCGCCGCCTCGTAGTACGCGGTGAGGATCCCGAGTGCCTTGGCGTGGTCCCCGGGCAGAAGTGCGCGGTACGCCCGGAATGCGGCCACATGTTCCGGGCCGACCTCGGCAATGTTGGCGCCCTTGATCCAGTCCCAGTGCTCGGGCGGGATCGTCCCGTCCGCGAGGCCACGGAACAGCGCATCCACCATACCCCGATAGGCGCGCAACCCAATTCGGAGGTACGGAACGTCCGCCGCCACGAGGAGCTCGGTTTGCAAATCCTCCAGCCCCTCGTTCGGTTCGCCCCAGGCGAGCACTTGCATGGCCGTTTGGGCGGCGGTCGTCACGCACCACACGCGGAAGAGTTGGGCTCCGAGGGACGGCTCGTCACCGATGGCCCGCGCGACGGCGAGCGCGGCGCGTGCGGACGAGATCCCGCGGTTCGGGTCCTTTTCGAGAGCGGACAGGTAGGCGTCGTACCGGAGCAGTGACGCGACCGTCCAGCATTGATTGGTGTGCCGAAGGATCGTGCCGAGCGGATCGGGGTGAAGGGCCACGGAGAACCGGCCGCCCCGGGCGCCGCACAGGCCACGCGCCTGTGCTCGCACACGGGATGTCGACGCGGCGTGACTGCGCGCGGACGCGATGGCATCTTGTGGCGGCAGGCGGTTGTCGCTGATCTGTTCCCACGGTGTCGCCTCCTTGGAGGCGAGCCACTTCTTCCACTCGTCCGGCACCGCGTCGGCGATTTCGAGAACCTGCGGGGCCGTGTTCTCGTCTTGTGGCGGTGCGGCTTTCACCCACTCATCCAAAATCGCGTCGAGCCGCCATCCGGGATCGGTGGCGTCGAGCCGGTCGGTCACAACGGCCAACTGCCGCTGTCCGAGCCGACCCGTTTGCCATCGGCCGAGCAAGAGAACGAAGACGATTGCGGCAAAGAGGCCCAAGCTCCAGAACGTGATTTTCCGCACGCGGCGAAATCGGGAGCGCGGCAGGGCGAAATCGTCGTCCGGATCGATCACGGCGGTGCTCGCATTCGGGTGATAGCGTCGGGAGCCGCCGCGCTCCACAACCAACAGCCGCGCGCACCCGAAGGGAATTGACGGCGACGAGTGGATTTTCTTCGCGTTGAACGGGCCGCTACGACTTCCTCCTTGCTCACGGAGAAGACGCCGGATGGGTGGCTCGATTTCACGGCTCACGAGTGGAGCATTCTGTCCGCCTGATGCGGATGCCGGGGTGCCACACGACTCGATCGACGAGAGCGACTGGACCGAGTAGCGTCCGGCGCGTTGGCACCGAGTTTGCTTTCACATCGTTCAGTTCAGGGCCACTGGTTCCGGTGGCCCAACATCACCCCAACACGGAAGAACGCCATGCGCGCATTCGGCATCCTGCTCATCGTTGTCGGCATTCTCGCTCTGGCCGTGCCGAGCTTCACGTTCTTCACCACCGAGCGTGCGGTCGATACCAGCTTCCTGACCATCGACACCAAGAAGCCGCACACGATCATCCTGAACCCGATCGTTGGCGTGGTGGCCGCCGTCGCCGGCATCGCCCTGGTGTTTGCTGGAAGCCGCAAGACCGGAGCCGTCTGATTCATGGCCTTCCCGGTAAGGCGGTCCGTTTCGTGACGAACTGCGACCATTAGGGGCGGAATACCGAACCCGGTTTCTTGTGGTCCCACCTCGTTAGAACAGCGGCACTCGCGGCCGGCTCAGGTATGAGCAATCTCTCCCCGGCGGGGCATTGAACAAGTGCCCCGCTGCTTGCACGTTATCCCACATCATTTTGCAGATCCCACGAATCCCAGCACCACCAATCTCGCTCTCAAGGCCGAGCGCCTTCATCACGGCGCCATGAATGCCTCGTCCCGTCGTATCCCCACGCAGAACCGCTTCCCCCTTACTTGGTCGGCCTTCAACGATGTGAAATTGTCTGCACCTTAGTAGGTGACCGCGGTCGCGCTGCGTTCGGACACCGATCGGCCCCGACGGTCGCGTGACCGGGTTGGTGCCCAGATCACTCGGCGCGGTGCCGGTTACGCGATCAGTTCCTTGATGACGTGCGCCTTCTCCACACCGATGAGCTTCTGATCCAGCCCTTGGAAACGGTAGCTGAACTTGTCGCAGTCGAGGCCCAACAGGCGCAAAATCGTCGCGTGCAGGTCGCGCACGTGGACCGGGTCCTTGACGATGTTGTAGCTGAAGTCGTCCGTCTCCCCGTAGATGGTGCCGCCCTTCGTCCCACCGCCGGCCATCCACATTGTGAAGCACCGCGGGTGGTGGTCCCGGCCGTAGTTCGTCTTCCCTTCCTTGTCCTTGGTGATCCCGCCCTGGCTGTAGATGGTGCGGCCGAACTCGCCGCCCCAGATGATGAGCGTGTTGTCGAACAGCCCCAGCCGCTTGAGGTCCTGAACGAGCCCCCAGCACGGCTGGTCCACGTCCGCGCACTGGTCCTTCATCCGCCCGGCCAGGTTGCCGTGGTGGTCCCAGTTGTTGTGGTACACCTGCACGAACCGCACCCCGCGCTCCACCAGCCGCCGCGCGGTGAGCGCGGTGTGGGCGAAGCTGCCCTGCTTCTTCACCTCGGGGCCGTACAGCCCCAGCACCTTCTCCGACTCCTTCGACAGGTCGGCCAGTTCCGGCACGCTGGACTGCATCCGGTACGCCATCTCGTACTGCGCGATGCGGGTCTTCGTCTCCGGGTCGTTGAGCAGCCCGTGGTTCAGTTCGTTGAGCTTGCTCAGGCCGTCGAGGGTGGTCCGCCGCACGTCCGCGGTGACGCCCGGCGGGTTGTTGATGAACAGGATCGGGTCGTTGGCGGCGCGGAAGCTCACCGCCGCGTGCTCGCCCGGCAGGTACCCGGACTGCCACAGCCGGGCCGAGATCGCCTGCACCTGGTCCTGGTTGGTGGGCTTGGCCACCATGACCACGAACGTGGGGAGGTTCTGGTTGAGCGAGCCGAGGCCGTAGCTGGCCCACGCGCCGAGGCACGGCCGGCCCGTCACCATGTTGCCCGTCTGCATGTGGGTGATGGCGGGCTCGTGGTTGATCGCCTCCGTGTGCATCGAGCGGACGAACACGAGGTCGTCGGCCATCTTCGCGGTGTACGGGAGCAGTTCGTCGTTCATCCACATCCCGCACTGGCCCTTTTGCTTGAACCGGTAGCGGCTGGGCGCGATGGGGAAGCGGGCCTGCCCGCTGGTCATGGTGGTGAGCCGCTGGCCCTTGCGGATGCTCTCGGGCAGGTCCTTGTCGTAGTACTCCTGCATCTTGGGCTTGTAGTCGTAGAGGTCCATCTGCGACGGGCCGCCGACCATGTGGAAGTAGATGACGTTCTTGCACTTGGTCGGGAAGTGCGTGTGCGGCAGCGCCGCGCCCGCCCCCGTGTCGGTGTCCGCGCCCTTGCGCGGCGTCGGGGCGACTTCGGCGGCGCCGGCGAGGCTGGCGAGCGCCATCGAGCCGACCGACAGCCCGGCGGACGCGAAGAAGTGCCGGCGGGTGAGGTCGAGGGCGTGCGGGTGATCGAAGAGGTTCATTGCGATCTCGTCGGTTGGTGTTCGGGTTCACGCAACGGCGCCCGGAATCCGGCACCGCACTACGAGCAAGTTGTTTTGTGTTCCGGCAGGGCCGCACAGGGCTCCCGCCCTGTGCTACGCCCGCCGGCCCCTCCGGGGCGGAAAACAAGGGAAAAGGCGAAAGTGTAAAGGCAACAGATCTGCATCCTTTTTGCCTTTTGACTTTGCTCTTTTGCCTTGGTCTTTAGCACCCCGGAGGGGTCGCCGGACGTAGCACAGGGCGGAAGCCCTGTGCCGCCCGCATCACTTGTTCAGCACTTCGTCCAGGTTCATGAGTTGGTTCGCGAGCATCGTCCACGCGGCCAACTCGCTGGGGTCGAGGGCCGCGTTCGGCTTTGACTCGCCGAACGCGATCAGCTTCTTCGCGTCCTCGGGCTTCGCCTTGTAGTGCGCGCGCAGGTTCTTCAGCGTGTCCGTTACGATCGCCAGCTCCTCGGCCCGGAACGGCCGCGCCAGGAGCCGCCGCGCGACGAAGTCGATGCGGGCGTCGTCCGCCGGGGCCGCGGCGAGCGCCTTCTCCGCAAACACCCGGGCGGCCTCGACGAACTGCACGTCGTTGAGCGTCAGCAGCGCGGCGAGCGGGGTGTTCGTGCGGTCGCGGCGCACCGTGCAGGTCTCGCGGTTGGGGGCGTTGAGCACCTCCATCGCGGCCGGCGGCGCGGCCCGCTTCCAGAACGTGTACATGCTCCGGCGGTACAGGCTCTCGCCGGCGTCGCGGCGGTAGTCGCGGGTGTTGGAGCCGATCATCGCCACCGCCTCCCACACCCCGTCCGGCTGGTACGGCTTCACCGACGCGCCGCCGATCTTCCGCACCAAGAGCCCGCTCACCGCCAGCGCGTTGTCGCGGATCATCTCGGCGTCCATGCGGAACCGCGGCCCGCGCGACAGGAGCCGGTTGTCGCGGTCCTTGTCGAGCTTCTCCGGGGTCGTCACCGCGGCCTGACGGTAGGTGGCGCTGGTCACGAGCAGTTTGAAGAACCGCTTCACGTCCCAGTGCGACTGGAACTCCAGCGCCATCCAGTCGAGCAGCTCGGGGTGGCTGGGCAACTCGCCCGCGATACCAAAGTCGCCACTGGTGCGCACGAGGCCGGTGCCGTACAGCTCCTGCCAGAACCGGTTCACCGTCACGCGAGCGGTAAGCGGGTGCTCCTTCGACACCAGCCACTGTGCGAGGCCGAGCCGGTTGCGGGGCAAGTCCTTCGCCATCGCCGGCATCGATTTGGGCGTGTCGGCCTTCACCGGGTCCGCGCGCTTGTCGTAGTCGCCGCGGGTCAGGATGAACGCGGCGGGCTGGGTGTTCGGGCGCTCGTTCATCACGTGGGCGATGGTGCCGCGGGAGCGGATCGCCACCTCTTCGTCTTGCAGCTTCCGGTACGCGGCGGAGAGGGCGCGGTACTCCGCGTCCTGCGTCACCACCCACCAGGTGAACAGCTCCTCGGTCTCCTGCGGGGTCCGCTTGTCGACCGGCTTCGCGAGGATGTCCGCCGTGCGGCGCGAGCCCGCGAGCTGCTGGGCGTCGATGCCGGTGAACGGCCGGTCGTAGATGCGCAGGTCCTCCAGGGCGATGCCGGAGACGCGGGCGCCGCCGCTCCGCTGCCCGATCATGAACGGGACCGTCGTCCGGGTGGTGGACTTCAGCGTGTCGGTCTCCACGTCGTGCGGCTGCGGCTCGCCGTCGTAGTAGACCTTGATCCCGCCCGGCTTGCCGGTGCCGTCGTAGGCGACGGTGACGTGGGTCCACTTGTTGGGCTGGAGCGGCGCCTTCGCGACCACCTTCACCGCGTCCTGCGGGTACGTGTTGATGACGTGCATGGCGATCCGGTCGTTCTGGATCCACACGTCCCAGCCGCGGTAGCTGTTGGCCTCGTCCATCCGGGCCACGATCGCGCCGTTCTTCCCGCGGCCGTTGATCGACACCCACATCGACACCGCGAAGGGCTGCGAACGGTCGAAGTCGCCGACGTCCTTGAACTCGATCGCCTTGCCGGGCTGGATGGTGAAGGCGCTCTTCTTGTCCTTCCCGTTAGCCCAGGCGTACCCGGCATCGAACGGCACCGTCCGCGGCTTCTCGCCGACGGTGACCGCGATCTCCTTACCTTTACCCTCCTTCAGCGGGGCGTTGAACACGAGCCCCTGGGTCGGGGGCTTCCCCTCGAAGTCCGCGGCCTTGGCCGACCGGAGCCACTCGGCGAACGGGGCCTTCGCAGCCACCTTGCGCGCGTCCAGCTTGGCCCGCGCCGCCGCCAGTTCCTTCGCGAGCGCGTCGAACCGCGGGCGATCCTCCGACCGGGGCACCGGGATCACCGGCGGCGTGTTCGGGATGTTCCCGTCCATCACGGCCTGCGTGGTGTTGTTGAAGAACGCCGACAGCGAGTAGAAGTCCCGCATCGAGATCGGGTCGTACTTGTGGTCGTGGCACACCGCGCAACCGGTCGTCAGCCCCATCCAGACCTGCGACGTGGTTTCCGTGCGGTCGCGGGCGTACAGGACGACGTACTCCTCGGCGATCACGCCCCCCTCGTTGGTGGTGATGTTGCACCGATTGAACCCGGTCGCGACCTTCTGATCGAGGGTCGGGTTCGGGAGCAGGTCGCCCGCGAGCTGGTCGATGGTGAACTGGTCGAACTTCTGGTTCGCGTTCAGCGCGTTAATCACCCAGTCGCGGTACGCCCAGACCTCGCGGAAGTTGTCGAAGTGGATGCCGTGGGTGTCGGCGTAGCGGGCGTAGTCGAGCCAGTAGCGACCGCGGTGCTCGCCCCAGTGCGGCGACGCCATCAGCTTGTCAACGTACTTCTCGTAGTAGTTCGCGTCCGTGTCGCTCACGAACGCCTCGACGTCCGCCGGCACCGGCGGGAGCCCGGTGAGGTCGAACGCGAGCCGCCGGGCGAGGGTGCGCCGGTCGGCCTCCGGGGCCGGCTTCAGCCCGGCCGCTTCGAGCTTCGCCAGCACGAACGAGTCTACCGGCGTCCGCACCCAGCTCTTGTCCTTTACAGCCGGAAGGGCGGGCCGGGCGGGGGTGATGAACGACCAGTGCGGCTGGTACTCGGCCCCGGCCTCGATCCACTTCGCGAGCAGCTTCCGCTGCTCCGGCGAGAGCGTCTTGTTGCTCTTGAGCGGCGGCATGAGTTCCTTCTCGCCGTCCGCGTGAATGCGCTCGATGAGCGAACTCTTGTCCGGCTTGCCGGGGACGATCGCACCGGCCTCGATGGCCGCCTCGCGCAGGTCGAGCCGCAGCCCGGCCTTCCGCGACCCGCTGTCCGGGCCGTGGCAGGCGAAACACGTCTCGGCGAGGATCGGGCGGATGTCGCGGTTGTATTCGATGTTCCCCGGTTTCGCCGACGCCGGGGCCGCCGCGACCGGAACCGCCGCCGCGACGGCCGGTTGTAGTTTCGGCGGCTGCGGATCGGCACTCGCGGGGGGGAGCGGCGCGACGAGCGCCGCACAGAGCACGGCGCACGCGAGCGGCAGCAGGTAGGAGAGAGGTCGTGGCATTAGCGCTACCTCGTTCGGAGGGACGAACGCGTCAGGACGGATCAAGGTTGGTGCTGACCTGCAACCAGTATTTTACGCCGCTACGAATGTGCGCCGTCATCGCGCGGACGGCGGCCCGGGGGTCGCGCGCCCGCAGGGCGTCGGTGATCGCCAGGTGCTCCCCGGCCTCGACCCCGAGGCGGTGGAAGTCGCTGCGCGCCTCTTCCAGATCCCAGGTCACGTCGCGGAACGCTTGGTACAGGGTGCGCAGCCGGGCCAGTTCGGACTGCAAGAAGCTGTTCCCACAGGCGGCGCAGATGTAGTCGTGGAGGGTGTTGTCGAGGTCGCGGGCCACCGCCACCGCCTCCGGCCCAGGTGGGCGGGCCGCGAGGGCTCGGATGTCATCGGCGATGGCCGCCACGCGCACGGGATCGGCACGGCGTGCGGCGCCGCGGACGGCCTCGCACTCGAGCACCTTCCGCACCTGAAGCACCTCGCGCACGTCACGGGCGGTCACCTGCCGCACCACCGCCCCGCGGTTCGGGAGCAGGTTCACGATCCCGGACGTGCCCAACTCGATTAGAGCCTCGCGGATCGGGGTGTGGCTCACCCCGAATCGCTGGGCCAGTGCTTCGGTGACGAGCCGCTGCCCGGCCCGGTACTTGCCGTGAAAAATGTCGGTCAGGATGGCGCGAACCAGCGCCTGACGGCGCAAGCCGTGGTCAAAGGCCGGTTCGGAGGTCGTTGTCAGTTCCGGCATGGCAGGTCGGCGCCGGGTATAACGGGCTTACGAAGGCAGGAGTTCGACCGAGAGTGAATGCAGTTTACCCGGGGCATAACGACACGACAACCCGATTCTGTAGAATCCCTCTCGTATGGTTCCTGGGCGCGGTGCGGGGACCGGGGCCGGTGCGTACAATCCCCTCATGTCGATTCGCGTTTCCAACTTGCGCCTCCCGGTCGATGAACCGGAGGCCGAACTACCGGCCCACCTCGCCCGCACGCTCGGCATCGGCCCGAGCGAGCTGGGCCGGTGGCGCATCGTCCGCAAAGCCCTGGACTTGCGGGACAAGCGCCAGCTCCGGTTCGTCTACAACTTCGAGCTGGACCTGCCCGGGGACGAGCCCGCGGTCGTCGCCCGGGCGCGGGGCGGCGCGCAAGTCGAGTTGCACGAAGAGCCGCCGTTCGCGATGCCGGACCCGGGGCCGGCCCCCCTGCCCTACCGGCCCGTGGTGATCGGCTCCGGCCCGGGCGGGCTGGTGTGCGCGTACTTCCTCGCGCTCCACGGGTACCGGCCCATCGTGCTGGAGCGCGGCACGAAGGTCAACGACCGCATCCGCGACGTGAAAACGTTCGACGGCGGCGGCGCGTTCGAGCCCGAGAGCAACTACCTGTTCGGGGAGGGCGGCGCGGGCACGTTCTCCGACGGCAAGCTGACGTGCCGCAGCACCGGGCCGGACGTGATCCGGGTGCTGGAACTGTTCGCGGAATGCAAGGGGCAGCAGCCGGGCAAACCGAGCATCCTCTACTACCACCGCCCGCACCTGGGGAGCAACCGGCTCCCGGCGGTGGTGAAGGCGATCCGCCAGAAGATCGAGCACTTCGGCGGCGAGGTCCGGTTCCACACCCGGGCCGAGGACCTGGAGTTCGACGCGGCGGGGCTGAAGGGGGTCAGCACCTCGTCGGGGTTCATCCCGACGTCTGTAGCCGTGCTGGCGATCGGCCACAGCGCCCGGGACACGTACCGGATGCTGGCCCGCCGCGGCGTCCCCATGACGCCCAAGCCGTTCCAGTTCGGGGTGCGGATCGAGCACCGCCAGGAGGTGGTGAACGAGGTGCAGTTCGGCCCGCGGCACTCGAAGTACGAGGAGCTGCTGGGCAACGCAGACTACTCGCTGGTCGCGAGCGGCGGGCACGACCTGTTCACGTTCTGCATGTGCGCCGGCGGGCACATCATCCCGAGCGTCTCACAGGACGGGTACTTCTGTAGCAACGGGATGAGCCTCTCCAAGCGGGACTCGCCGTTCGCCAACAGCGGGCTCGTGGTGACCGTGCCCGTGGAGGCGTTCGAGGGCACGGACGTGCTCGCCGGGGTGCGGCTCCAGGAGAAGTACGAGGCGAAGGCGTTCGAGCTGGGGGGCGGGCGCGAGTACCGCGCGCCGGTGCAGCGGGCGCGGGACTTCGTGCGCGGCGTCGCCACGACCGCCCGACCGGAGTGCAGCTACCCCCGTGGGGTCACCCCCACGGACCTGCGGCAGGTGCTCCCGCCGCTCGTCGCCGAGGCGGTAAAAAACGGGCTGCCGCAAATGGACCGCCGCTGGCACGGTCGGTTCCTCGCCGACGCCGTTCTTGTGGGACCTGAAGCGCGGGGCAGCTCGCCGGTCCGCATCGACCGCGACAACGACTCGCGCGAGTCGCCGGGCGTGCCGGGGCTGTTTCCGGTGGGCGAAGGGGCTGGGTATGCGGGCGGAATTGTTAGCGCCGCAGTGGACGGACTGCGAACCGCGCGGGCGATTGTCGGGAAATACGCAACTCTAAAATGAGAAGTTTGTCCGAATCTGCAAAGTGGTCTTCACTTCGGGCCGCCGTTGTTGTCTACTAAGCACACGCGGCCCCCACATATCTGACCCTCTCTGGCCGCAGCCTTCGGGAGACGCGCGTGCGTCACGTCACACGTCGACGGGCCTTTACGCTCATTGAGTTACTCGTTGTCATCGCGATTATTGCGATCCTGATCGGTCTGCTGCTGCCCGCCGTACAAAAAGTACGCGAGGCGGCGGCACGAATGAAGTGCCAGAACAACCTGAAGCAGTTGGGACTCGCGTTCCACAACTACGCCCTCGTGAACAACGACAAGTTCCCGAACGCGTACCAGTTCGTCACCAGCCCCACCCCGAACGCGCACGCGTGGGGCGTGTACCTGCTCCCGTACATCGAGCAGGACAACCTGTTCAAGCAGTACAACTTGAACACCATCTTCGCCACCGGCGCCAACGCCACCGTCGTCGCCACCCCGCTCAAGACCTTCCAGTGCCCGTCCGCGCCGGGCGAGAACCGGGTCTACACGTGCGTGCCGGCGCTCGCGTCCGCTTACGGGCTGCCGACGTTCCAGGCGGCGGTCAGCGATTACCACGTCATCACCGGCGTGATGGGGTCGTTGTGGAGCGTCGTCGCGGACCCGAACACCGGGGGCGACCGCAGTGGGGTTCTGTCGGCCAACGCCCAGACCTCCATTCTGGGCATCACCGACGGCACGTCCAACACGCTGCTACTCGGCGAGATCGTTGGGAAGAACGACAAGTGGGTGCGCGGGCAGAAGACCTCGACCGCGACCGAACAGGGCGGCGGTTGGGGCGACCCGTTCAGCGGGGAAAACTGGCTGAGCGGGTCGGATTCGACCGGCGCCACCTCCCCGGGTTCCTGCGTCGTGGGATGCACCAACAGCCAGCCCGCCGGGTCCACCGGCCGCGGGCTTTACAGCTTCCACTCGGGCGGCGTGAACGTGCTGCTGTGCGACGGTAGCGTCCGGTTCCTGACCTCCAGTGCGTCCGCGAAAACCGTTGTCTACTTGGTGACGAAGTCCAACGGCGAAGTGCTCCCGAGTGACTTCTAAGCGCCGCACGCACAGCGTCCCGTATCTACTGCCTCTGTTGGAGTGACTTCGGTGCCCATTCGGTCGTTTCCGCGCCGGCCCGCAATCATCGCGGTCGCCGCTCTGCTCATCGCGTCCTGCGGCGGGCCGTCGCGCAAGCCCACCTACCCGACACAAGGGAAGCTGCTCATCAACGGGCAGCCGGCCGCGGGTGTGACCGTGTTCCTGCACTCGCTCGATGCGACGGAAACGGAGCCGACGCGCCCGTTCGCGACCACCAAACCGGACGGCACGTTCAGCCTCACCACGACCGCCGCGGACGACGGCGCCCCGGCTGGTGAATACGTGGTCACGCTCCTTTACGAACCCCTCGAGTCGCCGCTGATGCGGGCGAACAAGGGCAAACCGCCGACCTTCGACAAGAAGTACAGCGACCCGAAGGCCTCGCCGCTTCGGGTAACAATCCAAGCCAAGCCCTCAAACGAGCTACCCCCGCTCGAGGTGAAGTGAGCGGCTGAACCGTAACCCGCCCGACGACGCCCACGTCCCTTCCTGGCGGCCCGGCGCCGGGGGGGGGGGGGGGGGGGGGGGGGGGGGGGGGGGGGGGGGGGGGGGGGGGGGGGGGGGGGGGGGGGGGGGGGGGGGGGGCGGCCCCCCCCCCCCCCCCCCCCCCCCCCCCCCCCCCCCCCCCCCCCCCCCCCCCCCCCCCCCCCGCGGCCGCGCG
>NZ_JAXBLV010000179.1:0-79792 GCF_034097035.1 Gemmata algarum | reverse complement strand
ACGCGGGACCAAGCGAAGGCGAGCATCTTCGAGTACATCGAGGCGTTCTATAACCGCATCCGACGGCACTCATCGCTGGGCTACGTTGCCCCAGATGAGTACGAACGAACGCATAACCCAACCCACCGCTAAAAAGCTGTCCACTTTTCGTGGGGAACTTCACCGCTCTTGGGCGTGCCCGTCCTCGCAACAAACCACGTCAATGGCCAACCCAAGGGCCGGATCAAGAACCACCAGCGTCTGCCCCGGCAGTGGCCCGGCAATTACATCCCGGAGTGGTTCGAGCCGCCGCTGTGTCTGGCCCAGATGATTCCCGTCGAGGATCTTCACGCGATATACTCTACGCGGTCAGGAATGAGTCACTGTCGAACGTCTGGAACTTCAGCGTCATGAGTGAGGCGAGAGCCTCCCGGTGATCCGTGGGGATGCGGTCCAGGCACTCGTCGATGGCGGCCCGGAAGGTCGCGAAATCGGGGTAATACTTGCCCCGCAGCGCCTTCTTCTTGGTGAACCGCCACAACCGCTCGATCACGTTCAAGTTGGGCGAGTACGACGGCAGGAACAGTAACACGATCCCCAATCGCTTGGCCTCGGCCTCCACCGCCGCACACCGCTGATACCGCGCGTTATCCAGAACCAACGTCGTCGGCTCCGTGGTGTGCGCCGCGATCCGGCCCATCAACTCGACCATCGTGTCCGACGACACCCGCGTCTCGTTGGTGACGCGGATCCGTTCCCGGGTCACGCCATTCCACGCCCCCAGGACGTTGTACCGCCAGCGCCCCGAGGTCCTGCGCACGAACATCCGCACCAGGCACCAGACGCAACACAGGAACGATCCCTGCACGAAGTGCGCGGCGTCGACGAAGAACACGGATCGTTGCCTCACCCGCGCCTGCGCCAGCACCGGTTCCAGTTGGTCGCGAAGAAACGCGGCTTGGGCGCTCCGGTGCTCGTCGATCGTCTTCTTCGGGGGCAACGGGATGGCCCCCATCCGACGCCACCTCAGGCCGAGACTTTTTTAAGGAGCACGCGCACCTGGGTGTCCTTCCGCCGCACGCCCGTCAACGTCGCGATGCGCTCGGCCGCCTCGGCGACGGTGTGGGGCGGTCGCTCGCGGAACTCGGCCTCCAGGGTCACCCGATGCGCCTCCAGCGCGCCGACCGGCTTGACCCACTGGAACACCTTCAGACCGGCCACCCCGTGCCGACGGAAGATGGCGACGTATCGGGCCACCGTGGCCTTCGAGACGCCCGCCAGGTGACCGCTACGGGCTTGGGTCTCGCCTTGGCTGATGAGCCACAGCACCTCCATCCGCTGCTGCACTCGCGGATCGGGGTGCGCGTACCGCTCCGCGCCGAGAGCTTCGAGATCGGCGGGCGTGAACGTTAGGGTGGTGGGGCGGGGCATCGGGCAATCCTCACAGGTTCATCCATTCCACCACAGCGGCTTATCCAAAGATAGACCTCATTTGCGGCCGCGAACAGTATAACCGGGCAGCGGATCTTGGACCGCACCCGCCATCGCTCGAAGGACGGGTTCCAGACGGTTGGCCGTGTGTCGGACCAGATCTCGTCCCGCAGCCATAGGAACCCGAGCCAAGCGAGCGTAGAGGGCGGTGACGTTGACGGGCATGTAGTCGTGGGCTTGATAAGCCGCGTGAACCGAGGGTTTGACCCGACAGACGACGGTAGCCATCACATCGACGCACGTGGAGAACAGGAGTTCCCGGTCGTCCCGGTGACCGGCAATCGCTCAAAGAGTGCGTCGAGGTGGCTGGGGTCCAGGGCATACTCGAACGCTCCTCGAACCGCGACGGCCATCGGGCTGTGGGCAATGAATCGGTCCAGCACAGCATCCAGCAACATCCGTGTCCCTCCCAACCTTTACGCAACTCCTGTCCGCATAAGATATTGGGAATGGCACCTGGGCGTGAAAAGGGATGGGCTGATACCCCACGAGGGCCAAGCCCCGCGGCCCGGCCCGGTGCAGAACTAGCGTCGGGAACCGTTGCACCTCACGGTACCGGGCTTCAGTCAAATCGTCGCGGAAGGCACCGGTCGCCTCCGGCGCGTCCAGGGCCGTTTCAAACGCCGCCGGGGCGGCCCCGGCGGCGGCCAGATCGACCAGTTCCTCGCGGCGGGAGATGTCGCGTTTCTCCAGCATTACCGCCTCACGCAGTCGCCTCAGGTACGCCTCCGCGAACGGCGGCCCGAACGACTCGGCCGCTTTGAACGCCAGGCACGCGGGGTACGACGAGGCCGGCGGCCCCGCGCGCCAGATCGAGGCGTCAATAGGGGCGGCGGTCAACTCGCCCACTTGCAGCCACTGCGTGGCCATCTGGCCCGGGTTGTGGACCTCGTTGACCGAGTCGTGGTAGCGGCCCCAGTGGGCCAGGAGCCCGCCCATCCGGTACCGCCAGCGCAGGCCCGCGCCGAACTCGAAGCGGAGGCGCCGCCACTGCGGCTCGAACGCCCAGCACCACGGGCAGAGCGGGTCGGTGAAGTACGTGATGCGGACCGGATTGGGCACGGGTTGCTCTGGGGCGGTGTCAGGGCTCGTTCGCGACGGGCCGGGGGGGCTCACTACTTGGGCGGGTCAGAAGTGGCACCGTAGTCGCTCCAGCGGGCCGCGCCGGGGGGCACGGCCCCGTCAACCTGCTGCTTGCGTCGCCGGCTCAGCTCGTGGTCGGCCTTATCGACCGCTTCCGGCGTCTGCTTGGTCCCTTCGACCGGTTGCTTCTTCAGCGCGGCGGTCGCCATGACGTGCTTGATCGGGTCCTCGACGAACACCCAGTTCTCGCCCTTGGGCCACGGGCCCTGGCCCTCGTTCCACGGACCGCGGGCACCCTCCCCGCTGGACATGTTGAAGTACACGTGCGTGAACCGCGGGTCGCCCTGGAGCACGCCCGGCGGGAAGTTCGGCTCGATCGTCGCCAGCGCCGCGGAGAACATCTGGAAGTGCGCGACCTCGCGGGTCATCAGGAACCGCAGCGTGTCCACGACGAGCGGGTCGGTGGTGAACTGGATCAGGTACTCGTACACGATCTTGGCCCGGCTCTCGGCCGCGATGTTGGAGCGCAGGTCCACCGTCAGGTCGCCGTTGGCGTTGACGAAGCTCCCCTGCCACGGCACCCCCTGGCTGTCGGTC
The DNA here is from genome assembly GCF_034097035.1 of Gemmata algarum. Classification (NCBI taxonomy): domain Bacteria; kingdom Pseudomonadati; phylum Planctomycetota; class Planctomycetia; order Gemmatales; family Gemmataceae; genus Gemmata; species Gemmata algarum. Next base: position 76,642 of record NZ_JAXBLV010000179.1, on the reverse strand, counting down.
ACTCGCGGCCCGCCACTGGAAAGGGCGAAGAACTGAGGGTTCAGGAACGCCTGGTTGATGAGCTGCCCCTTCTCCTTCCGGCCCCCGAGCATCTTCATCAGGTCGCTCTTGTCGGCCGCGCCTTCAGCTCGCCGTTGACGCCGGTCAGCAGCATCTGGATGGTCGCGCCCACGATCTCCAGGTGGCTGAACTCCTCGGTCGCAATGTCCATGAGCATGTCGTACTTGTCGGGGAACGGCTTCTTGGCCGGGAACGCCTGGACGAAGGACTGCATGGCCGCCTTCAGCTCGCCGTTGGCGCCGCCGAACGGTTCGAAGAGCAGGGTGGCGAAGTGCGGGTCCGGGCCGGACACCCATGCATCGAACTGAAGCTCCTTGACGTGGTAGAACATAAGCCATTCTCCTAATGGGGACGGACCGCGCAGCGCCGGAGGGCCGCGCCGGCAGCTTCGCAAGAGGGAAGTGGGCACTTAGACGGAAGGTGCGTTGGGGGGGCGGCGCGAGGCCGAAGTAGGTTCGGACCGGGTTGAAAACGTCTTTGAGCCGGGCGGGGGCGACCGGCTCGGCCCCCACCCGGTCGGTCGCTCCGAGCACACGCCCTTGCGACGGACCGCCGGCGACGAGGAGGGCCGCGGCCCGCGGCCAGTGGTCGCGGCCGGCCCCCGTCGTTGACCTTTGGAGACCGCCCGAACTCTCCGCCGGCCACGATCACGACATCGCTCAGCCGGCCATCGTTGCGGAGGTCTTCCACGAGGGCGGAAAGCCCGCGGTCGAACAGCGGCAGTTGACGCCGCAACTGGCCGAAGTTGTCGCCGTGCGTGTCCCAGTACCCCCACGCGACCGCGACGCACCGCGCCCCGGCCTGGACGAGCCGCCGGTCTTTGAGGAACAGCCCGTTCTGCGCATGACCATCGGCCCCGTACCGCTCCCACGCGCGCGGCGGTTCGCGGCGGATGTCCAGCGCCCGGCCGGGCGCCTCGGTTCCCACGAGGGGCTCATCGACCGCCGCGGCACACACTTCGTTGAAGTGCCCGACGCGCGCAACGCCCCGGCCGAGGCGATCGGGGGCGAACGACTCGCCGAGCGGCCCGGCCGAGGTCCACACCGAGAGGTCGATTGCGGCAGGCATCTCGCCGCTCGGGGTTCGCACCGTGCTTCCCCACCGGTGCACCAACGCGGCGCCGAGCCCGGCCCGCCCCGGGGCGGTGCCGCCGGAATCGAACGCTACCGCGGCGTGCTCATCGCGCAACCCGGTCAGCCCGCGGGCGACGGTCAGGTGCCGGGCCAGCGAGGCGAGCCCGGGCAGGTGTTCGCAGAACCGCAACCCGGGCACGCTCGTCGCGATGGTGCGGAACTCGCCGCGCACATGCGCCGGGGCCTCCGGCTTGGGGTCTAACGTGTCCAGGTGAGACGGGCCGCCGGGTAGATAGACTTGGATGATCGCACCGGGCGCACGGCCGTCATTCCCGTACAGAGCAGAGCCGGAGAAGGCACCAAGTGCCATGCCGCCGGCCTTCAGGAACCCGCGCCGTGAGATCGCTCCAACCCGAGGCCGTTGTGTGTCATTCCGCACGGCGCTTCCTCTTCGGTTGGGACTCGCGTGAGTCTGGCACCCGCCCAGCGGTCCCCTATTACTTACCTCTTCGTAGCAACCGACATACTCGCCCTGCCGGCCACGGGCCGAGTGCGTTCAATCCCGACCGAACGGCCAGAAACCCTGACCGATCTCACCGCCTTGCGCTCACTCGTATTTGATAACGTCATTATTCAGAAATAATTGATGCAGCTGTCGTTTGGGCTTGTGGAGATCGCTTACGTGAATCTGCCTACACATTTAGTCGAGCCGGTTTACAACCTATCGTTCGCCGCGCGGGAGTGGTTCGCAGCAGAGCTTGCGGGCTGTTGCCCGACGGATAGCGAGTGTCGTTCAGATGCGGTGTGCGGTATAGTGCCCCGTAACCGCACCGGTCTGGTGGAATCGCCGCCGGTCGATTCGAAGCCACTTTTTTCAACGGGAGGGCGTCATGGCCCGGGTACTTGTCATGGGACTGCTGGCTGTGATGGGTTGGAACACGTCGGCCGGGGCGGTTCGGGCGGCGGAACCGGTTGGCCGGTACGCCGTCGTCGTCAACAAGGACGTGGCCGCCGGACCGTGGGGGAAAGTCGTCAAATACCTCGAAACCAAGCACCAGGCGAGGACCTTCACCTACGACAAATCCCCCGATGACGCGCGCAAGAGCGTCGGCGCCTTTCACCCGCGGTACGTTTGCTTCGTGTGCCCGCCGACCGAGAACTTCCCGGCCTTCGCCGTGATAGCGAACAAATTCTGTCGGACGCTCGACGATGACCCGTACGTTGATGCCGTTTGGGGCATTCTCACCGGTTTCGACGAGGAGCACGCGCTGGAACTCGCGAAGTCGGAGCCGGTAGTGATCAGACGGGCATTCACCAAAACTCTCGGCCCGTGGCTGAACTGGGTGCCGGAGGGCGACTACGTGACCGAGTGGACCCGCGACCGGGGCGAGCTGGGGGTGAAGAAAACGGGTGCGGAGTTCGCGCTGAAGTCTGGCGGCCCGAAGAGCGATGCGGACGATGCGAAGTATGTCCACCAACTCCTGAGCGAGGACACGTTCGATCTCATCATCGGGTCCGGGCACGGCGGGCACCACAACTGGATGTTGATGTACCCGAGCGGCAAAGGGTTCCTCACCGCCAAAGGCGGCACGCTCACGATGACCGCCCCGGGTGTGGACCTGCCGCTCAGCGCCAAACGGCCGAAGGTCTACTGGGCGGTCGGCAACTGCCTCACCGGGGTCGTAAACGCAGGGCGCAACAGCTACAAGGACTCGTACGCCCTGGCCTGGATGAAGAGCGGTGCTCGGCAGTACATCGGCGCGGTCCAGTCTACTTGGTACGAACTGAACTGGAACATGGCCGACTGGTTCCTCAAACAGGAGGGGCGGTGGACGTTCTCCGAGTCGCTGTTCCTGCTCCGCCAGTGGTCGCAGTACCTGCTGGCCGAGAACCTCGTGACCGGCCGAGACAGGCAGGGCACCGAGTTCACCGACGAGATTTTCGTCTTGTACGGCGATCCGGCGCTGGAGGCCCGTGTGGAGAGGTCGCGTGATGCGGCACTGGCCGAGACGCTCGACGTTCAAGATACCGGGGACAAGGATGTCGTCCGGATGACTTACAAAGTGAAAGTGAACTTCGTCGGGGAGGGGAACAAGCGGACATCCGAAAAGTACGACGGGTGGCGGATCTTCTGCTACCTGCTGCCGTATCAGGTGACTGACGTGAAGGTGGAGAAGAGCGGTTTCGCGAAAGTCGTGTGCCCAGGGGAGACGCTCATCTGGGACGCCGGTAAGGGGCTCAAAGTGGGCGACGAACGAAGTGTTACGTTCACCGCCAAGCGGGTGAAAAACTGATTCTTCTCTTCGCGCACGGAGCGCGGTCGAGCAATGGGCGCTCTACCCACGTCGTGGAGACGAAGTGTGGATCACAGCCTGCGGCGGTTGAGTCGTGCGAGCACTTAACCGCTTCAGGACCGTCGGGCGCGGAATGCCAGGGGCTATTTTGGTCCCTGGCGTTTCGTGGCGCTCACGTTCTGGGCTCGCGGGGTCACGATTTCTTGGCGCTGCGTCCCTTCTTCGCCGTTGCGGGCGCGGCCTTTGCTATGGCCGGCGCCGGCGGGGGCGCCGGGCGCTTGGGCTCGTACTCGTACTCACCGTACTCGGCCGCGTGTTCGCCCTTCACGGTCAGCGCGAACGTGGCGTCGAACGGCGCAGCCGCGGACCCGGTAACGAAGTCCAGCAGGCCTTCGTCGACGAGGGCCGTGAGGAACGAACCGTCTTTGGACCTCGGGGTGGGAGAGATCCGCAGTTGGCGCCCGGTCGGCGGTTTCTTGCTTCGCTTCGTGGCGCGCAAAACCTGCCAGAGGAAGTGTGAGATCGAACGAATTGCCATAGCCTTAGGTACGTCAGCGGGTACAGGGGCGGGCGGATATGATGAATTGTATACCGAGCGCTGCAATGTGGTGAGTGCAAGACCACGCGATGTCAATTTGTGACCAGAAGCTGGGCTCGTTGTAGCGGCGGGCGCGTGCCGACGCACCGCGATCGCGAATGAGAAATCCGGCAAGGCGTTTGTGCATTCCTTCCGCTTTGCAAGGCCCGTGGCAGCGCGGCTTGGTTCCTGCCGGCAATCGCACATTTTTTTGCACCACATGAACGTGCTAACACCTTGGTCCGTTGCTCGTTGCAGGTTAGAGTTGTGGCCGCGCTGGGCCGTTGCTCGTTGCAGGTTAGAGTTGTGGCCGCGCTCACGGCGAACCGCGGCCGGAACCGAAACACAAGAGGGACCGGTACCGAACGCGGGCGCAGGCTCGCGGTGATTGCGGCAAACGCCCGCAGCGTTACAACAGTCTGCTGGGAATGGTGGGCTGAGTGGCCCGTTGGTGGCGTAAGACCCCGAACCAACTTCAGCGGGTGTCGCTCCGTTGCCGTGGTGTGTGAGTCCGAGTTGTGAGCCCGAAGAAGAGGAGACGGACGTGAGCCTGCATGACGAACTCAAAGCTCGGGTCACGGCCGCCATAAAAGGCGGCGACCCCATGACCCGCGACACCTTACGGACCGTTCTGGGCGAGGCCCAGGCCGAGGCGGTGCGCCGCAAGGTCGAGGTCACCGATGAGGTCGTCCTCGGCGTCGTCCGGAAGACGGTAACGGGGCTGAAGGAAACGATTCCGCTGGCCAAGAACGCCGGCCGGGACGTGACCCAGAGGGAAGCCGAACTCGTTCTGCTCGAATCGCTGCTCCCGAAGGCGTGGGATCAAGACGCTATTGCGGCGGCCCTCGCCTCGTTGCGGGACGAACTCCGCGCTGCCAAAAACGAGGGGCAGGCTATGGGGGTCGCAATGAAAGCCCTCAAGGCCCAAGGGGCAACGACCAGTCCGGACGACGTGAAGGCGGTCGTTGCGGCCGTGCGAGCGTGACGCTCCGCCGCTAACGGAGAAGATTGCGCCGAGGCCGTTAGGTGCCGGGCGTTCCGTCCCCCGGCGCTCGTCGGGAGTCGAGCACGTCCCGCACCTTGTGTGCGAGTGCGGCCGGCGAAAACGGTTTCTGGATGAAGGGCGCCTGTTCGGCCGCGACGCCGTGCCGAACGACGGCATCGTCCGTGTACCCGCTCATGTACAGCACCCGCAGCCCGGGTCGGCTGGCGTGCAACTGCTCGGCCAGGACGCGCCCGCTGGCTCCGGGCATCACTACGTCGGTCAGCAACAGGTCCACCTGGGGTGCCTCCACGGCTGCGGCCACCGCTTGCTCTGCTCCCGCGGCGGTGAGCACGGTGTACCCGTGGCCCCGAAGTACCCGCGCCGCGAGCGCTCGCACCCCGGGCTCGTCCTCCACGAGCAGAACGACCTCGGTCCCGCGCGGCGCCCGCCCCGCGCTCTCGACCCCGCTCGCTGCCGGGGAGCCGGTGCTGGGCAAGTACACCCGGAACGTGGTCCCGGTTCCGACCGCACTCGTCACCCCGATGTGCCCGCCCGACTGTTTGATGACCCCGTATACGGTGGCCAGCCCCAGCCCCGTGCCTTTGCCCGGCCCCTTGGTGGTGAAGAACGGCTCGAACAGGTGCGCGAGCACGTCGCCCGTCATCCCGCAGCCGGTGTCCGACACCTCCAGTAGCACGTACGGTCCGGCCGACACATCGGCGCCGTCCTGTGCCCGGCCGGCGTCCAGGTCCGCGTTGCGGGTGCTGATCGAAAGGGTGCCCCCGGTGGGCATCGCGTCCCGGGCGTTGACCGCTAGGTTCATCAGCACTTGTCCCAACTGCGCTGGGTCTGCCAGCACCCGGCGCAAATTCGTCCCCGGGCGCACCTCCAGACGCACGTCCTCCCCGATCAGCCGGCCGAGCAACCCGACCAGCCCGGCCACCACCTCGTTGAGGTCCACCACCGTCTTTTGGAGCACCTGTTTGCGCCCGAACGCCAGCAACTGTTGAGTCAGCTCGGCCGCGCGCTCCCCGGCCTGCCGGACCTCGTGGACCATCGCCCGGACCGGTTCATCCGCGGGCAGGCCGCCCAAGACCAGCTCGCTGTACCCGTTGATGACGGTGAGGAGGTTGTTGAAGTCGTGCGCCACCCCGCCCGCCAGTTGCCCCACCGCTTCCATCTTCTGGGCCTGACGGAACTGCTCCTCTAGCCGCTTGCGGTCGGTCACATCGACCACGAACCCGACCTGTCGCGTCAGCCGGCCGTCACCGGACGAGAGGAAGTGGCCGTGGTCGTCCACGACGATCACGGACCCGTCCCGGCGCCGCACCCGGTACTCGAGCCGGAACGACGTTCCAGACGCGAGGGACCGCTCCGCCTCGCGGTCGAACGCGGGCCGGTCGTCCGGGTGGACCCAGGCGCGCCACCCGGCCAGGTCGTGCGGCATCTCCGCTTCGGGGCACCCCAGCGTCGACTCGCAACTGCCGGCCCAGGTCACAGACCCCGTGTCCGCGTTCCATTCGTAGAGCATTTGACCGGTGGCTTTGACGGCGGCCTCGTACCGCGCGTTCCATGCGCGGGCGGCATCTTCGGCGCGCTGCCGCTCCCACCGCTCCTGGGCGAGAGACACCAGGTTCCCGACGGCCATCGCGAACACCCGCTCGTCCGCCTCCCAGTGGCGCGGCGGGCCGACGTGCTCGCAGCACAGCACCCCTTCCGGGCGTCCGAACGGGCGGAGCGTCACGTCCAGCAGGGACCCGATGCCCAGCGGGGTGAGGTAGCTGGCAACGAACTCGCGGGTCCGCGGGTCGGCGGCCGCGTCGTCCGTCGGGATCACGTCGCACTCCTCCAGCGCGCGGAAGTACGCCGGGTACACCTCGGCCGGCAGTTCGGTGCCGGCCGTGTGCCGGCCCGCACCCGCTTCATACAGGTCGGCGCACCGGATGGCCCGACGGTCCGCGGTGTACCGCCACACGCTCACCCGGGCGACCGCCAAAGTGCGGGCGGTTTCCTCGGTGACCCGGGCGAGGGCGGCTTCGGGGCTCCCGCACAGCAGCACGTCGCGGGCGAGCGCGAGCAGCGCCGCTTGCTGCGCGGACAGCCGGTCGTCGCGCCGGCGCAACTCGTCCTCGGCCCGCTTGCGGTCGGTGATGTCCTGGTACACCCCGAGCACCCCGACCACCCCCCCGGCCGCGTCCCGGAGCGGCACCTTGCCGGTCAGCAGCACCACCGCGGTTCCGTCCGGGCGGGTCAGCGCCTCTTCTACGCCGAGCAGCGGCTCTCCGGTCTCCATCACCCGACGGTCGTCCGCCCGGAACCCCTCGGCCTCCGCCGCGGCGGTCCCGAGCCCGAAGTCGGTGCGCCCGATCACCGCGGCCGGACCGGGCAGCGCGTGGTTGCGGGCGAAGAGGTCGTTACAGCCCAGGAACACCGAGTTTCGGTCCTTCCAGAACACCCCGCACGGGATGTTGGCGATGACGGTGCGCAGCAACTCTTCCCGCTCGCGCAACGCTACCTCTGCCGCCCGGCGGGCGCTAACGTCCCGGGTGGTGACGACGACCCCATCGCCGGCCCGCACCACCTGATGGTGCAGCCAGACGTGGCGCCCGCCGGGGGTTCGGACCGGGAACTCTTCTTCCAGCGGCGCCCCGCTCTCGAACACCCGCACGAATCGGTCGAAGTGCCCGCCGGTGCGGTTCCCCGGGAGCAACTCGCACAACCGCCTACCGACGACCGACGACCGTTCCATATCGATGAGCGCGGCCCCGATGCCGTTCAGGTCGGCGAACCGGAAGTCCGTGATCCGGCCCCGCGCGTCGCGCTCGCACGCCAGGATGTACACGGCGTCGAGGCTGCCCTCCATCGCGCCGCGGAGCACCGACTCGGCCCACACCCGCTCGGTCACGTCGCGCAGGTTCACCACCACCCCGCCGACCGCCGGGTCGCTCAGCCGGTTGGTGCAGGTGACCGCGGCCCACCGCCACGACCCGTCCTTGTGCTGGTACCGGTACTCGCCGCTCACCACGGCGCCGGGCCGGGCCACGAACTGCGCGTGCGCCTCGGCGAACGCCGCCGCGTCGTCCGGGTGGCACCACTCGAATGCGTTCCGCCCGATCAGCTCGTCGGCGGTGCGGCCCCCGACCCGCACGACGGACGGGGTCACGTAAAGGATGGTCCCGTCGGCCGCGAGCACCTCGACCGTATCGGCGCTGTTCTCGATCATGGCGCGGAACCGGCGCTCGCTCGCCCGCAGCGCGTCCTCGGCCTCGCGCCGGCGGGTCACGTCCCGGAAGCTGACCACCAGGGCGCCCACGTCGGGCTCGTGCAGCAGATTCACCGCCCGGGCCTCGAGCCAGCGCCAAGTCCCGTCCCGGTGCCGCACCCGGTACTCCTCGGCGGCGGTGCCGTCGGGGGTCGCCAGAACGGCGGCCATCGCGGCCCCGATGCGTTCCTGGTCGTCTGGGTGAATGAGGGCGGCGGCCGCCATGTTCTCAAGTTCGTCCGGGAAGTACCCCATCAGGGCGGCCCCCGCCGGCGTGGCGTGCCGGATTGCACCGTCCGGTCCGAACAACAGGACCGGGTCGAGGCTGCGCCCCAGAAGCGCGCGGAACCGCGGGGCGCCCTCGCCGGGCGGCGGTCCGCACAACGGGCAAGGAGCGGTTAAAGCGTGCGTGTCGAGCATGGGGTTCGGACGGGCAGCGGTGAAACGGCCGGCGCGAGCAACGGGTGAAGGATTGTAGAACGCGGGTGGAACCGTTAACGCTCCCGCGTGCTCGTCCGTTGCGCCGCGGCGCGAACGTTGTTGAGTCCCCTCAAGTTTTCCGAACCGGGCCGAAATCTCGTAGCGAGCCGAACCGCCACGGGCACCATTTGACACCAACCCGACTCGAACAGCGGGCACCGGATCGGCCGGCGAAATCGTTTACTCTTCACTCGCTCGCGTCACGCAAAATGTTTGTCGCCCGCATGAGAGATATTTTTGTAGGTTCGTATTCGGGGCGATCGCTAATCGGATCGGCGGTGGCACACGCGCTCAGCGGCCGGCGGCCGGGCGCGTGTGCCACCGGTCGGCGTCGGTCGCGGGCGGCTTAACGGAGCCGAAGTCCGGGTAGTTCGGCATGGCCCGGAACGGGAGCGGGCCGACCGTTCCGCCCGTTACGGTGGTTGTCGCGGTGTCCTTGCAGTACCCCCTGGTGCGCAGCACGAACGACCGCACCCACCCCGCCGGCAAAGGCGGGAGCCGGGTGGCGTCGAACCGCGCGGTGATTTCGTCCCCGGGTCCGCACAGCACGAACCGGTCGTCCGGCCGGCGGAGCAGATCGGTTACCTCGCCCAGCTTGGTCAGGTTGCCGCCCCACTTGAGTACCGGGACCGGTTCGGTCTTGGCGTCGTCGTAGGCGACCGGCCGGCGCCCGTCCGGGTACACCTCCTGCATGAACCCGCGCGGCGCCAGGTCGGCGCGGGTGACATCCAGGGGCGTCACCCGGCCCGTGGCCGCAGCCTCTTCCGCGGGGGCGAGGTAAATTTGGTCCCAGAACACCTGCATGTTGGTGCTGATCCGCAGCTTCGCACTTTTGAGGGCGGGAAGGGGGCGGGTCATGACGCGCGGCAACCCGGCGGGAAACCCCAGATCGCACACCGGTTCCCATTTGCCGCTCGCGGGATCGAACTGCTCCAGCACCGGCGGCCGGAGCGCGACACCCGCCCGTGTCGCCGCAAACATCGACTCCGGGTACGGGTATTCGGTCCACCCCGCGAGCACGAGGCACAAGTTGCCCCCCTTCGGCAGTTCGCCGAAATCGAGCGTGAGCGCGTGATCCTCGGCGTAACCCAGCCAGGACCGCACCGCGAATGTGTCCGCCGCCCGGCGGTCGCGCTCGCGGACGCGGGCGGTCACGTCGCGCCCGACGTGATCGGTGGCCGTTCTCGGGAACACGGGCGCGCGGAACGTCAGGAGCTGTTGCGTGGGTTCCGGTCCCGAGAACACGAACCGCTCGTCGGGAAACACCCCGGTGTTTGCCGGGTGGTCGATCACGTCCAGCCGCAGGTGATCGAGGTACAGCACTTCGTCCATCGGCTCGGCGATCTTGATGACGTACTGCCCGCCGTTCGGCACGAGCTGCCCCGGTTCGATCTTGACGGACTCTTCCGGACGCGGCGGGCGGACGGACCCGTCCGGCCCGGACTCGCCGAGCGCGCCGCCGCCGAGGAAGTCGGTCACGAACGCGAACCGCTCGCCGTCCCAGGCCATCAGCACCGGGCACGAGGTCCCCTTGCGGTTCGTCTCCGCCACCGCGAACCGGCCCGCGTTGACTTCCAACTCGGCCTGGAGCACCGCGTCGGGCCAGCGCACCCGGACCACGTCCGCGCGCCCCGCTCGGCCCAGCCCGAGGGTGGTCGGCGCGAGCGACTGCCCCAACCCGGCGCTGACGGTGACGCGCTCCGCTCCGGTCCAGTGCGCTCCCGCCTGCGCGACCAGCCAGCAGCCGATCCCGTCCGCGTTGGTGCGGCGGTCGGACCCCGCGTCGCGGGTGCCGGTCGGCTCCACCAGCACCGCGCGGTTCCCGTTGTCGAGGCTCCGGTGCAGGTGCAGGCCGGCGTCCGACCACAGGAGCAGATCGGGGCGACCGTCGCCGTCGAGGTCGGCGACGGTGATGGCGTGCGCGCTCGCGGGCGCCCCCGCGCCAAAGGCGTCGGGCGCCTGCTCCAGCTTCCCTTCGCCGCGGTTGTGGAGCAGCGCCGGGCGGCCATCGGGCGTGAGCCCAACCACATCGGTCCAGCCGTCCCAGTCGATGTCCGCGGCGACCGCTTGGCGGAGCGGCGGGGCGTTGGTGACACCCGGGGTGAAGTCCTGATCGCCCTTCGAGAGCAGGTAGACGGGCTTCTCGCCGGCCGGCAGAAGCAGCAGGTCGGAGCGCTCGTCGTGGTTGGCGTCGAACGCCAGGCCCCCGTTCCAGCGCGCGGCACCCGTCGCCCAGCCCGCGGTCGCGCGGTGGAAGCGCATGAGCCGGTCGTTCAGCACCGGGGCCGGGACTTCGCCGTCCGTGAGCGCGAGAACGTCAACGTCGCGGTCGTTGTCGAGGTCCGACACGACGAGCGCCGTCGCGCCGCCGGTCGGTGCGGCTTTGGGAAGCGCGTCGGTGGGGCGGAACTTGGTGGCGAGGCGGCCGGGGGCGTTGGGTGCGGTTTTGAGCGCCTCGCCGACGTTCTCCATCACCACCAACCCGCCGGTTCTGACCGCGCCGGGGGTGAAACCGTTTGCGCCGGCCGCGGTGTCGGCGTACCGGCAGAGGATCAAGTCGAGGTCGCTGTCCTGGTCGATGTCGGCCCACACGCACCCCAGGAACGTGCCCTTGAGCGGTTGCACCGCGGCCGAAACGTCGGTGAACGCGCCGGCTCCGGTGTTGCGAAACAGCCGCACCCCGTCGGGGCCGGTAAACGCCAAGTCGGGGAACCCGTCGTTGTCAAAGTCGCCCGCGGCGCATCCGAGGCTCGGTCCGCCGCCGAGCCCTGCGGCGGCCGTCACATCGGTCAAGTTCGCGCCCCCGTCGTTGCGAAGGAGCAGGTCGCGCACCGCGCCGTTCTCGACCACTGCGGACAGCAGCAGCACATCGGGGCGCCCGTCCTTGTTGAAGTCGAATACCGCGACCGTCCCGCCGAACCGGTTGCGTGCGGCGGCGTGGAGCGGGGAGAGGTCGGCCGTGACCGCCCAGCGCGCACCGGGCGCGAGGTTGACCCGGATGCCGGCGGCCTCGAAGAGCGGGAGCGGTCCGACGGGCACGCGCGGCCCCGTCGGGACGCGGCCGATGACGTCGGCGTACCGGCCCATCACCCCGTACCGGGTTGCGGACTCGGACTCCCAGGTCGCGGCGATGAGGGCTTTGAGCTCGGTCTCCAGTTGTTTCGCGCGCGCGGGGTCGGTCGGGTACACGAGCAGCATGAGGTTGTACCGCGCCGCGTTCAGGTACGGGTTCAGCTTGAGCGCACGCTCGAAGCACTCCCGGGCCTCGGGCGACTGGCGGCCGGCCGGGTGCGTCGAGCCGAGGCGGAACCAGGTGTGCGCGTCGTCGGGGTCGAGCTTACTCACCGCCTCGAAGTGCGCGTACGCTTCCGCCGTTCGGCCGCGGTCCATGAGGATGATACCCAGGCAGAAGTGGGCATGCCGATTGTTTGGGTCGGCGGCCAGGAGCTCGCCGAAGGTGCTTGTCGCCCGGGTGATCGCTTCGGGCGTGTTCTGGTTGAACAGCGCGATCCCGAGGTTGATCTTGGCGAACGGGGCGTCCGGCGCGAGCCGGATGGCGTCCTCGAACTCCTTCTGTGCCGCGGCGTAGTCGAACCGTTCCATCTGGCCCACCCCGCGTGCGTTCGCGCTCAGAGCGGCAGCCGGGTCGGATGCGGGCGGCGGAGGAAGTGGCTTCGGGCGGGTGACTACGTATGCCGTGATGCCGCTAACAATGACCGCCGTGAGCATGACGACACCCAGCGCGGTTCGCCGACGCGGTTTCGGGTTCGGTAACAGGGGCGCAGACATCGGTGTCCTTCGGCGAGTGGGGCGTGTGGCGTCGTGTTCTGTGGTAGCAGGAACGGTAGCGGTTGTCAGGGTTGCAACCGGCCTTCGGTCGGCGCGCGAGGAGCCCGCCCTGTTCGCCGGGGTATCGGTGCGCAGAACTGTCGAAGCCTGTGGCGTCTCATCGCATTCGCTCCGCGCTTCTGGAAGTTCGAGCCACCGCCGGTCGGGCTTTCGCCGCTGGTTCTTGTGTTGAGTGCCAATCAGCGGCCTGCGGACCGGCTTCGTCACAAGGGCCGTATCAGTCGCATGTTGTGGCGTTTCAACTCGGCGCCACGGAACCGATTCCCGTCTACTGGAACACTTTTACGCGGGGTTCAGGAGCGGGTTTCGTGGGTAGCGATGACCCAGTGGAATGCCCGCGAACCGGCAGTCGATGGGTAGCGAATGTCCAGTCGCTGACCCATCGACTGCTGTACCGAGGGCGCCCTCTGCCCGCGGTAGTCACCCGTTGCCCGGTTTCGCGGCTGCACTCGGTTCCAACCGGAACGAACCCGCTCTCCGGCTGATGACACCGGGCGCGCGTCGCGGTGTCTGGGCCGGTTGCCGGTGCGAGAACTCCTGCAACCACTTCGGGCGGTAAAACCGCACCGCATCCCGCGAGTCATACCAGATTGGGTTGATGTGTGACGGCGCTGGCGCCGGAGCGCTGGGCGTCTGCGGTGTGGTTCGGCTCTCTGGGGACTGGAGGCTCACTCCCACCGCCGACCTTTCGGCCAGAGGCTCGCACTCCGGCGCGAACGCTTCAACCGCATTCGATACGAGGCCAGGGAAGGGCGGGGCGGCGTTGAGACGGATGCCGTTCGCGCTGACCGCCGCGCCCGCGCCGGTCAGCGGTCCGGCGAACGCATCCCGCGCCGCGCCGCGAGGCGCTCTTCTTCCTTGCGGTCCAGTTCCTTGTAGACCGCCTCGTGTTTGGCGGCTGCGGTTGCGTTGCCGGCGGCGGTGTACGCTTGCGAAAGTTGCAAGTGGCCCTGCCGGTGGTCCGGGTCCAACTCCAGCAACCGTTTCAGGACCGCGATCGCCTGCTCGGTGCGCTCCTGGCGCAGGTACAGCGCCGCGCGCTCCTGAAGCACGAGCGGCGAATCGCCGCCGAGCCGGGCGGCTTCGTCGAGGAACCGCTCCGCGGCCGGGAAATCGCCTCGCTCCACGGCGCAGGTCGCGAGCCCGATGAGCGGCTCCGGGGCGGCGGGGCGCTGGGCGCGGCACGCGAGCAGTTCGCGCTCGGCCGCGGCCATGTGCGCGTCCCCCAGCAGGCTGTTCGCGAGGTTGATCCGCGCCTCGTAACGCTCGTGGTCGTGGGCCAGCACCGCGCGGAAGTCTTCGGCCGCCGTGGCGTAGAACGCCTCGCGCATCCGGCAGGTGCCGCGCCGGAACCGCCACTCCGCGTGCCCCGGCTCGCGCGTCAGGAGCGCGGTGTACAGCGGCTCGGCCTCCCGCCAGCGCCCCTTCGCGGAGTACGCCCCGGCCACCGCCGCGAGCAACTCCGCATCGCCGGGGTTCTCGCGCACGACCTTCTGGAACAGCCCGTCCATTGTCGGCGGCCAGTCGCCCTGGGCGGCCTTGAGCAGCACCACGTCGCGCTGGGCCTCGGGCTGCGGCAGCCCCAACTGGATCGCGCGGAGCAGCGCGCCTTCGGCCTCGGCGAACCGCGCGAGCCGGCGCAGCGCGGCCGCCAGCCGCCGGTGCGCGGCGGGGTCGCTCGGGCGGTCGCGCGCCGCGGCGCGGGCGGCCGTTTCCTCGGCCGCGCGGTCGTCTACGGTCGGGTCCGGCGGTCCGGCCGCTTCGTCCGGCCGCTTCTGCCCGAGCCAGACCGTGGCCGCCCCGATGACGAACACGCCGAGCGTCGCGGCGAGCATCCACCGGTTCACGGAACCCCCTTGGGCTGTTGACCCGCACCGGTCGGAAGTCGGTTCGGGTCGAGCGCCCGGTACCGCGCCTCGTACCCCCGCGCCCGCTCGGGCTGCCCCAGCGCAGCCAGCAGCTTCGCGAGCCGGGCGAGCGTCTCGAGACGGTTCGGGTCGCCCTTTTCCGCGGCCTCCAGGTGGCCCAGCGCCTGCGGCAGGTCGCCGCGCTGCTCGAGAACCTGCGCCAGCCCGAGCAGCGTTTCCACGTGCCCGGGGCGGAGCTTCAGGATCGCCTGGTAGGCGCCCTCCGCGTCGGCCCACTGGCCGAGGTAGCTGCACGCCCGGCCGATCCCGAACAGCGCGAGCAGGTTCGCCGGCTCCGCGGCCCGGACCGCGCGGAACAGCTCCAGCGCGGGTGCGAACTCGCCGAGGTCGAGCAGGCACGAGCCGAGCGCCACCTGCGCGTCCCGGAAGTGGAACACCTCCGGACCCGCGGCCACCGCCGCTTCGAGGTCGGCGCGGGCGAGGTCGAGGCGCTTGGCCCGCGCGTGGGCGCTGCCGCGGATGAACCGCGCCTGCGGGTTCTGCGGCGCAAGGTCCAGGGCGCGGGTGGCCAGTTCGACGGCCCGCGCCGGCGCGCCGGTTTGAAGCTCCCCGCGGGCCGCGGCCAGCAGCACGTCGCCGTCGTCGGGGTGCGACCGCAGCAGCGCCTCGACCGCCGGCCGGTTGCGCGGGTAGTCGATCGAGGCGCGCGTCAGGGTGCGCTCGCGGTCGAGCTGCGGCGCGGGCCAGCCGAGCTGTTCCGCCTGTGCCAGGTGGGGGCCGACCTCCCCGGGCCGCTCTTCGAGCCGCGCCTGCTTGGCGGACAGGAAGAAGACCTCGGCGTTGTTCGGCTCCTCGCGCCGGAGCTGCTCTAGCGCGTGTGTCGCCGGGCGCGTGCCGATCGTCGCGCGCACCCCGGCGAGTGGGTCGGCCTGAGCGGACCGCGCCCACCACCCCAGCCCGATGGCGGCGGGCACGAGGAGCAGGCCGAGCGCCAGTCGCTTGCGGGTTCCGCTCATTTCTTGGCGGCCTCCTTGGGGTCCGGCACCCCTTCGGTGAGCACGTGCTCGCGGTTGCCGTCGAGCGGGCCGAACGTTTGCACCAGCCCGGACGGCCACCGCACTTCCACCTTGTCGGCTTGAGGCGCCGCGCCCAAGCCCACGAGCAGGCGCGGGTCGTGGGCCGCGAGGTAGCTCCCCCCGCCTTCTTTGTGGCGCACGAGCTTCCGGCCGCCGACGTGGACCGTCACCTTCGCGCCGACGGCGTCGCGGTTGCTCTTCGTGCCGCGCAGGTCCAGCCGCAGCCAGTTGTGCGGGGTGGCCGATTCGTTGTGCATCAGCACCGCCGGCCCGCCGCTGTCGCTCAGGCACAGGTCGGCGCGGCCGTCGTTGTCGTAGTCCGCCACCGCCAGCCCGCGGCCGACGTACCGCTTCTGGAACGCCGGCCCGGCCTGCTTGGTGAACTCGGTGAACCGGCCGCGGCCGTCGTTGAGGAACAGTTGCGGCGGCTGGCGGAACGTGTTCGCCGGGTCGCCGTCGGCGTCGATGTGGGCCATCACGTGGCCGTTGGCGATGACCAGATCGAGGCTGCCGTCGCGGTCCAGGTCCAGCGCGCAGGTGCCGAACCCGAGGCGGTGCCACGTCGCGGGACCGAGACCCGAGCCCGCCGTCACGTCGTGGAACAGGCACTTGCCGCGGTTGCGGAACAGGCTCTTCGATTCGCCCGCGAAGGTGGTGGAGAACAGGTCCGGTCGGCCGTCGCCGTGGAAGTCGCCCACCGCGACCCCCATGTACGCCTGCGGGTTGCCCATCCCGTTCACGATGCACCCGGCCGCCGGCCCCTTTTGCTCGAACTTCCCGCCGCCCAGGTTGCGGAACAGGAAGTTGGGGGCGCCGTCGTTGGCGACGAAGATGTCGACCAGCCCGTCGTCGTCGAGGTCGAGGGCCACCACCCCGAGCGCCTTCGCGTTGGGCTGATCGACGCCGGCGGCCGTGGTCACGTCGGCGAACGTGTTGCCGCCGAGGTTCCGGTACAGGACGCAGGTCGTGCCCGGGAACCGGTTGGGCGAGCAGGGCGCGCGGCGCCGCGCCGCGCCCGTAACGCAGTCGGGGTACTTGTCGAGGTCCACGCGCACGTAGCTGCACACGAACAGGTCGAGCAACCCGTCGCCGTCGTAGTCGAGGAACGCGGCGCTGGTGCTCCAGTTCGGGCGGTCCTTCCAGTCCGGGTGCGTGGCCATCCCGGCGGCGGCGGTGATGTCGCGGAACCGGCGGCCCCCGGCGCCGTCCGGTTCGTTGTGAAACAGGACGTTCGGCCGGCCGTAGTACGTGACGAACAGGTCCGGGAACCCGTCGTTGTCGATGTCACCAGCGGTCGCGCCCTGCCCGCACCCCACGGACCCGACGCCAGTGGCGGCGGTCACGTCTTGGAACTTGCCGCCGCCCAGGTTGCGGTAGAGCTTGCACCCCGGCGTGCCGGCGGGCACGCCTCCCGTTACCGGGGCGCCCTGAACGAGAAACAGGTCGAGGAGCCCGTCCCGGTCGTAGTCGATCCACGCGGCCCCGGCGCCGGTGGAGTCCATCAGGTACTCCATCTCGGTGCGGCCGTCGATGTGCTTGAACTCGATACCGGCGCTCGCGGTCGCGTCAACGAAGGCGAGCCGAACCCCCGCAGGGAGCGACGGTTCCGGCTCGGCCGTGACGGCCGGGTTGGTACCGGGCGCCGTCCCGTCGTCGGGCGTGGGAGTGGGTTGCGGCACGCGCGGGGAGAGCGCGAACCACGCCGCACCCCCGGCAGCGAGCAGGAAAAGAGCAATCAGGCCGTACCGCATGGGAGAGGTCTCGTATCGGCGCGTCGTTTCCTGACGGAACCGGACCGGAGCCCGGCGGCCCCGCGCCGATCATCGGCGCGGGGCGGTGCGGGTCGCGCAGTTGTTGCTACCAAGCCCGGACGTTTTGCGTTACGGATTCAGCGCGTCTGACGAACGGGAGGGGCCAGCGCCGGCTGCGGCTCGGCGATCCCCTCGATCAGTTTGTAGCTTCGGTCGGCGGCGAGCTGGCCGAACCGTTGCACCGTCCCGGCACCGTTGGGCCAGCGCACGCTGACCTCTTCGACCTTGTCCGCCGTCCCGAGCCCGACCAGCACCCGCCGGTCGGGTGCGGAGTAGTAGCTCCCGCCGCCGTTCAGGTAGCGCACGAGCGTTCGTCCGCCGGCCCGAACCGTAACCACCGCCCCGACGGCGTCCCGGTTGCTCCCGGCCGGGTTCCGGTGCCGCGAGCCTTCCAGTTCCAACCGGATCCAGTGGTGCGGCGAGTCACCGGCGTTCCGCAGCAGCGCCGGTACGTCCCCGACGTGCGTCACGGCGAGGTCGATCCGCCCGTCGTTGTCGTAGTCGCCCATCGCCACCCCGCGCCCGACCCGCGGCGTCCCAAAGTACGGGCCGGACGACCGCGACACCTCACGGAACGTGCCTTTGCCGTTGCCCTGGAACGCCTGTGCGAGCTGCGGGTACTCTTGCGGGTGCCCGTCCTCTCGCGGCAGCAGCTCGGCGGCGTTGCGGCGGGTGTGACCGTTCGCAACGAAGAGGTCGAGCGTTCCGTCGTTGTCGGGGTCGAACAGGGCGGTGCCCCAGCCCACCTTCTGCCAGCTCGCGGCGAACATGCCCGCGCTCGGGCTAACGTCCGTGAACAGTCCCTTCCCGAGATTCCGGAACAGCACGGTGCCTTCCTGAATGTACGTCGTGATGAACAGGTCGGGTCGGCCGCCGCCGGTCAGGTCGCCGGCCTCGATGCCCATGCTGCCCATCGTCCGGCCGCGGTGGGTCGCTCCGGTGCCGCTCCGGAGCCCGACGGACTCGAACTTCCCGCCACCCAGGTTCCGGAAGTGGTGGTTCAGCACCTCGTCGTTGCCGACAAAGATGTCGGGCTTACCGTCGTCGTTGAGGTCCAGAATGACGACCCCCAGCGCCTTGCCGTCGGCGTCGAGCCCGGCGGCTTCGGAAACGTCGGTGAACGTGCCGTTGCCGTTGTTGCGGAACAGGAAGCTGCGGGTCCCGGCGAAGTGCTGCGGCCCGCACGCGCTCCGGACCGGGCCGTTCGGCCCCGGCTCCTGGCATGGCGGGTAGTTCTTCAGATCGAGGGCGAGGTAGCGGCACACGAACAGGTCGAGGTGCCCGGTGCCGTGAACGTCGCCGAACGCGCAGCTCGTACACCACCCGTTCAGCGCGATCCCGGCGTCCCGTGTCACGTCGCGGAACCGCCGCCCGCCGCGGCCGTCGGCTTCGTTGTGGTACAGCCTGCCGCCGTCGAAGTGGGTGACGAACAGGTCCGGGAACCCGTCGTTGTCGTAGTCGCCGGCCGTGACCCCCTGACCGTAACCGGGCGTCACAATGCCGGCCGCCGCCGTCACGTCCACGAACGTGCCGTCGCCGGCGTTCCGGTACAGCCGGCTGGTGGGTTCTGAAGCCGCCCGCTGCGGGTCCGGCGGGAACTCGCCGCTCTGCACCAGGAAGAGGTCGATGAGCCCGTCGCGGTCGTAGTCGAGCCACGCCGCGCCGCCGCCCATGACCTCGGGGAGGTACTGCATGGGCGTGGCGCCGTCGCGGTGCCGGAAGGTGATCCCGCTCGCACCGATTACGTCCGTAAAACGGAACGGCCCGGGCGCTTCGGGCGCCGGCGCGTTCGGTTCGCTGGTCGAGGGTTGTTCGGCAGTGCCTTCGGAACGCGGCCCCCGCACCCACCAGGCGGCCGTCGCGGCGGCGACGGCACCCAGTGCGACGAGCGCCCAGATCGCGCGCGCACCCATCACGGTTCCTCCGCGGCCGGCGCCCGGGTCAGCGCACCTTGCCGTCGGAGGACACCGAGGCCCGCAGCTTCAGGTCCAGGGTGTGGCTGCCGGCCGGGATGTCGTGTTCCTGGTTGTTGCCTTCGGACTTGTCGGTCGGGGCGTCGGCGGTCGGGCCGCCCTTGGCCTTCTTGGCCTCCGCGATGGCCGCGTCCATCGTTTCGGGCGCCGGGCCGCTGACCGCCGTCGAGACCACCACCACCTTGTTCTTGCCGACCGCCACGTTTTTCGCCGTGTAGCGCCCGCCCACGACCTCGGCCCCGACGGGGGCGCTCTTGCCGTCGGTCGGGTTGAAGGTCACGTACCCCTTTTCGAGCGGCTTTCCGTTGAAGGAGACCTCACCTGTCACGGTGCTCCCGCCGCCGCCGCAGCCCAGAATTGCGAAGCATGTGAGCGTAAGTGCGGAGAAGATTTTGAAACGCGTCATTGCACTTCCGGAGAGAGAAAGGTACGATGCCGATTGCCATCATACCAAATTCATGGTATGCGGAAGCGGAAATTGTTGGTTCCGTCACCCGTGGCGGAACCAGCAATGGGCTGAACGGAGAAATTCGACAACTCAATGCTCCGTTGGCTCCCGTTCGTTCTCCTTTTTCTCCCAGGTAGGACGGTGTCATGTCTCTCAGGGCGATTGTGCGAACGCCGTGGGGCCGCAGAGGCTTCACGCTGATCGAACTGCTGGTGGTGATCGCGATCATCGCGATCCTGATCGGGCTGCTGCTCCCCGCCGTCCAGAAGGTGCGCGAGGCGGCGGCACGCATGAAGTGTCAGAACAACCTCAAGCAACTGGCGCTGGCGTGCCACAACTACCACGACCAGAACGGCAAACTGCCGCCGGGCCGGAAGGTGGACGTCTACAACGCGTTCACGTGGTCCTTGTACACCCTGCCGTTCATCGAGCAGACGGCCAAGCACGCCGGCTTCGCGCCGGCGCTCGGCGACACCGGCTCGGTTCACCAGCAGAGCATCGCGGCCGGCACCGCGGCCGTCACCCAGGTCTCGCTCGAGGCCGCGGTGTCGAGCTGGCTGTGCCCCAGCGACAGCTACACGCCCGTCGGCGAGGCCGGCGGCGGTTGGGCCCGGGCGCGCGGCAACTACGCCGCGTGCGTCGGGGCCGGCAGCATCTACGGCACCCAACTGAACAGCGCGACCCCGTTCGGCCCGGGCTACTTCGCCGTCAACGCCGGCCAGCGCGCGAACGACTTCCGGCAGACGATCCAGGGCGCCAGCGACGGGTCGAGCAACACCCTGTTCCTGAGCGAGCGGATCTCGACCACGGTCACCGGGTGGGGCGGGAACCCCGGGGACATCACCCTCGGCAACATGGGCGCCGGGCTGTTCAGCACCCTGAACCAGCCGAACACCACCGTCGCGGACCTGCTCCGCGGGAACGGCGACGGGGACTCGCAGGTGTGCCCGCAGTCCCGCGGCGACACGGCGTACAAGCCGCCGTGCGCGTGGTCCGGCTCGACGCAGACGAACTCGTACGCCTCCGCGTTCAGCAAACACACGGGCGGGGTGAACGTCGCCCTCGGTGACGGGTCGGTGCGGTTCGTCTCGAACAGCGTGGACATCACGACGTGGCGCGGGCTGGGCACCGCCTCGAACGGCGAAGTGCTCGGCAACTACTGACGCACGCAACGATCAGTCGCGAGGGGACGGGGCCACCCGTCCCCTCGTCGCATTTCCTCTCACGTCGCGGACTGGCCGCAACTTTCCGGCGCAGCCCGGTCAGTCTTTCAGCTCGATCACAACTCCGTCGTTTGTGCCCTGCTTCAGGGTGATCCGCACACCGCTCGAGTTCGGCTGTTGGAACTTCGGGGGCAGGTTGAACTTGGCCGCCGGTGGCTGTTTCGTTCCGGGCGGGAGTTGCCCGGGGACCGGCGGTTGGAGGAACACCTTGTACTCGGTCGCGTCCAGCGGGCCTTCGATCTTGAACGCGCCCGCCTCGGTCAGGATCGCCTGCCCCCCGGACCCGCTGTCCGAGATCAGGTTGATCGATCCGACCGTTTGCGGCTTCCCGTTGTAGCTCACCGTCCCGCTCACGGAGGCGGTCGGCTTCTGATCCGAACACCCGGCGACGAGGCACAGCGCGACGAGCGCCGCGCCGCTGAACCCGCGGGCCGGAAATCCTGTTGTCATGGGGTCGGGCACCTCGGCTGGTGGGGTAGGGGCGGCGGGCGGGCGAACCTGCCCGCCGCCACGGGGTCAGTTGAACGAGACCACGAGGCCGTCGTTGCGGGCGCACAGCCGTTGGAACGTGGTGAAGTCGATGCTCTCGTTCACGAAGCGGACCGAGCCGTCGGCGACGAGCACGTTGATGCCGCCGCTGTGGAACGAGTTCAGGATCGTGTTGCCGCCGTAACTGAACCCTGCCCCGCTCCCGCACGTTTTGGAGTTGATCGCGTAGGCGTTGGCGGTCAGCCCCATGCCCCAGAGGTCCCCGCACCCCCCGGTGCCGCACGTGCTGACCCCGCGGGCGGACGTGTTCGTACACCCGCCCCACGTGCTGAAGTAGCCGTTGCGGGCGTCGCCGCTGGCGTAACTACAGTTCTGGACCTTGCCGGACTGCTCGGCGACGAAGATCGTGTTCGAGAGGCCGTCGGTCACGCCGCTGACGGTCACCTGCTCGTTCCACAACAGCATCCCGTTGTTGGTCCACCAACCGCCGTAGTTCGACGCGGAGTACGCGGAGCCCCCGGACGGGTCCGGGTAGGCGCCCATGACGCCCTGATACGCCGGCACCTGGTGGTTCTGCTGCGTCCACCACGTGACCCACGCCTGCGGCTGCGTTTCGGGCAGCGCGCTGGACGGGCACTTCCAGGGTTTGAGCACGGCGTTGTTGAGCACCGTCAGCGGGGTGGGGCTGGAGTACACGCGCTTCTTGAGCCGGCCGTTGATCGTTTCGCTCGGCAGCGCGTTGTACAGGTTGTCGAGCTCCAGGTACGGGAAGATCTCCACGCGCCAGTTGCCGTGCTCGATCCCGTACCCTTCTTGCCCCACCGGGTACTTCTGGTACGCCCCTTCAAAGTTGTGGAGCGCGAGTCCGATCTGTTTGAGGTTGTTGCTGCACTGCATCCGGGCGGCGGCCTCGCGCACCTTCTGGACGGCGGGGAGCAGCAGCCCGATCAGGATCGCGATGATCGCGATCACTACCAGCAGTTCGATCAGCGTGAACGCGCGGGCGACGGTGCGTCGCCGGGGGGTACGGGATGAGCGCATAGCGGGTCCTGAAGCGGAGCGGGGGGTGAGTTTGTCGGGCGGGGAGAATGGAGAAGGTGGCCGGCCGGAGATGGAGAGCGGAGGTTCGGAGAAAGTACCGGAGCACCCGGGGGAAGTGCAACAGAATTCCTGGCGCACTTGAGAACCGGAGAGCCGCGGCTCAGGATTGAAACGCGAAGGCGGCGCGGGCGAGACCCGGTTTCCCGGTCCCGGCACGAACCGCGAACTCGGCCGCCCCGAGTTGGCTCGCAAGGACCCGGGACGCTACACTGAACCCGTTCCGGCGCGCCGCCCCCCGCTCGCGGCGCGCCGCAGGCCCGACCCCCTCAGACCTCTGCCCGCCCGGAGCCCCCGGTGACCAAACCCGATCCCGCGCCACGCCCGCCCGCCGCACCCGCCGACCTGGAGATCAAGGACGCACAGCTCATCTTCCCGGCGGTCTGGGCCGACCTGTTAGAGAAACACGGCGCGGACGTTCAGTTCCCGAGCGAGTTCATCTGGCTGGGCGGCGCGCCCGGGGCCGGGAAGGGCACCAACACCCCGTTCATCGCCCGCGCCCGCGACATCACCGCGCCCCCGGTGGTCATCAGCGCGCTGCTCACCACCCCGCAGGCGGTGGCGATCAAGAACGCGGGCCAACTGGTCGGCGACCGCGAGGTGGTCGCGCTGCTCCTCGAGGAGCTGCTCCACCCGCAGTACCGCGACGGGGTGATCGTGGACGGGTTCCCGCGCACCAAGGTGCAGGTGGAGTGCCTGAAGCTGTTCTACCACGCGCTGCTCGCCCGCGGCGGCCCGCCGCCGATGTTCCGTATCGCCCTGCTGTTCGTCACCGAGGACGTGAGCGTCGAGCGGCAACTGAAGCGCGGCCGCGAGGTGCTGGAGCACAACCGGCAGGTGCGCGCGTCCGGCGCGGGTGAGCAACTGGAGGAGCGCGTCACCGACCTGGACCCGGGGCTGTGCCGCAAGCGGTACCAGGGCTTCAAGGACACCACCTTCGACGCGCTCCAGTCGCTGCGCCAGATCTTCCACTTCCACTTCATCGAGGCCGACGGCGACCTCGTTGAGGTGCAGCGGAACATCGTCCGCGAGTTCGCGTACCAGAGCTCGCTGGAGCTGAGCCCCGAGGTGTTCCGGAGCATCCAGCACTTGCCGCTGGCCACGGAGCTGGCCCGGCACGCGCGGCAGGAGCTGGTGCGGCGGCTGGAGCAGTACGCGCGCGAGAGCCCCGACGTGTTCCGCCGGGTGATCGGCTGGATCGAGGCGAAGGTGCTCCCGATCGTTCACGCCCATGCTATGTCCGGGCACGCCCAGATCAACAGCGAGGAGGCGCTGCTCGACGACCCGACTGCCCTTCGGATGATGATCGACGTGCTCTCCGAGCGCGGGTTCCACGTGACCGTCGATCTGCACCGGGTAGACGTGCCCGAGCGGGTGGACCCGCAAACGTGGGCGATCGTCTGCCAGACGAAGAAGGTGTTCCGGATCGAGATCCGGTACCCGCCGTCGGACATCCGCCGCGGGCACTGATGCGCCTCCCCGGGCCGTCCGATCGGCGGTCACCGCCGGGGCGCCGGGCGCCGCCGGAAGCGGGGAACGCGATCGCAAAACGTTGGGGACCGGCGCCGTGCCCGAGGCGGGCGCCGCGTCCGGAGCTGGGAGGGGCACACGGCCGCCTGTCACCCGAGTTCTGCTCACCTCACCCGGTCGATCCACATCACAGGTGCCCTGGCCTTCGCCCGCGCCCGGAACACACCGCCGAACGTCGGGGATCGCGGTGCGGGACGCGAATTCGGTGCGTCGCGTTTGCGGCGCGCGACCGCCGAACAGTGCCCCCGCCAGTCGTGCCCATTTCGCGGAGAACTTCGGGCGTCAAGACCTGCTTCTGAAAGGGAGGCCAATACACTTTTCCACTCGCAACAAACTCGCACCGCAGCCGACGTTCGGCCGCACTGCGAGCACATCAAGAGGTCGGGGCATGGGGACCGTTCGGCTCACCGAGACTCGCGTACCCGGTGTTTTCCGGGGTGAAGACCATCGAGTGTACAAGCGGGTCAGTGGGACCGAGGCGCCGTGCTGCCGGTGTGGTCGCTGGGCACAGACCCTGTTCATGTGGGAGTCCGAGAGCTTTTGCGCCCGGCACGTCCGCGTGGACCGGCGGACGAAGACCCGCATCCGGATGACCACCACGTTCGCTTGGCGTGTGTTTCCGGCCGAGACGGGCGGGGCGCCCGCGGGGACCGTGGTTCGGCGCGGGGACGAGCGGGCGGTCGCCGGCCCGCCGGAGCGGTGCGGTCGGTTCGACAAGTTCGTTGTGCCCGAGGGGTACGTCCTCGTCCCGCGGAGCCGGTGGGCGTGGGTGTGACCGGCGCCGGTGGTGCCGTTCGTCTTGGTATTGGTTAGATGTTGCGAAGTGCCGTGCTCCGAGACGGTCGAACGGGGAGTCGCTGGCGGCGCTGCGAATGATCGCCGTCGCAGCCCCGATCCGACCGGTGTTGGTGGTTGCGGTGGGGCCGCGTGCCCGCCGGGCCAGGGCGCCCGATCACATCCGATAAGATGGTGAGGCGCTCGCCTTTGGCCCGCTGGCGCTGGGCTTCACTCGTCGGCCGACGAGCGGTCGCGGCGCTTCACCATCGTGACGCGGTTGCCGGTCGCGTTGTACCGCACCTCGTCCATAAACGCCCGCATGAGCAGGATGCCGCGCCCGCTCGCCCGTTCGATGAAGGTGTCCTCGGTCGGGTCCGGCAGCTTGCTCACATCGAACCCGGGTCCCTGGTCCAGTACCACGAACGTCGCCTGGGCGGATGTCAGGCGGGCGGCTACCCGTACCCGGCGCTCGGCGTATGGCGCTCGGGACCGCCGCTCGGCCGCGAGTTTGTGGAACGCGCTGTCGCCGCCCTCGCGCAGCTCCGAACTGACTTCCAGGTTCCCGTGGTACACGGCGTTGAGGAGTGCTTCTTCCAGCGCGATGCCGGCCCGCGTGGCGCCGGTCACGTCGCACAGGCCCATTTCGATCAGATCCTCGCGGAATTGTGCCACCAGCGGGGGCACCAGGGCGGGGTCGTTTTCCAGCACGTACTGCGAGCTGCGCCGGGTCATGCCCCGCAGCACCTGGTACCGCCGGAGGGCCGCCTGACCGGCCGACAGGACCCGGTCGAGCACGCTGACGAGGTCGTGGCTCAGCGCCTGCTTGGCAACGTAGTCCGCCGCGCCGGCCTTGAGCGCCGCCACCGCCACCCGCTCGCTCCCGCTGCCGGTCATGAGCACCACCGGCACGTGCGGGTGCTTCTCGCGCACCTTTTCGACGAGCGTGAGCCCGTCCATGCGCGGCATGTTCATGTCGGTCAACAGAAGCGCCGGTTGGGTCTTGGCGAGCAGCGCCAGGGCCTCCTCACCGTTGCGCGCGAACACCGCGCGCCACCCGCCCTGCTGTTCGAGAATGCGGGCGACGTACCGCTGTTCCAGGAGCGAGTCGTCGGCAACGAGAATCAGTGGTGAATCCGGTGCCGGATGGGCGGCGGGCGGGTCGGCCATGTGGCGGCTCCCTGTGGCGGCACGGCGCTGAAACGCTGAGTAGAGCCATTTTACCAGTTTCGGTCCGGTTCGCTACGGACGCATCACCCGGCTGCACCGCGACTCAACTGTGCCACCTCCCTGGCGCGAAGCAAGTCCGTTTCGGGTGCTTGGGCAGGCGGGGCGGTCTGCGGCAGTTGGGGCGGGCGCAAGAAAACCGCCCGGGCGATAAACCCGAGCGGTGTCGCTGTTCGCCCGTTCGCGTTCCGGTACTGGGTCAGCCCAGCAGCCCGCTCACGACCTCCCCTTTCACCAGCTCGCGCGGCTGGTTCAGGTGGTTGTAAACGATCGTGTCCGGCTTGATGCCGACGGAGTGGTAGATGGTCGCGAGCAACTCGGTCGGATGGATCGCGCCTTCGACCGGCGCGCTCGCCGTTTTGTCGCTCTTGCCGTGAACGTACCCGCGCTTGACCCCGGCGCCGGCGATCACCCCGGTGTAGCAGTACGGCCAGTGGTCGCGGCCGTCTTCCGAGTTTTGGTTGCCGGAGGTGCTCACGCCCCGCTGCGGGCTGCGGCCGAACTCGCCCACGCATACAACGAGGGTCTCTTTGAGCAGCCCCCGCTCGTCCAGGTCGGTGATGAGGGCCGAGAGCCCGGCGTCGAGCATCGGCGCGGCCTGGTCCTTCATGCGCTTCGAGAGGCCGACGTGGACGTCCCACGAGTGGTTGTCGCTGTTGGCCACCTTGGGCCACACGACTTCCACAAACCGCGTTCCGGCTTCTACCAGTCGGCGGGCCAGGAGCAGGCACTGCCCGAAGGTGTTCTTCCCGTACTTCTCGCGCAACGCGGCCTTCTCCTCCGCGAGTTCGAACGCCTTCTTCGCGCGGCCGCTCACGACGAGACCAAGGGCCTTGCCGTAGTACTCGTCGAGGTCGTGCTTCGCGACCGCCTCTTCGATCTCGGGCATCCCCTTCGAGATGGTCTCGCGGAGCGTGGCGCGTTTTTCCATCCGGACCGGGGTGAGCTCTTCGCGCAGCTTGAGGTCGTCGGTGCGGATGCGGTCCATCTTCGCCATGTCCATGTCGTCGCCGGACGGGTACAGCGTGTATGGCTCGTACCCCTTCCCGAGGAACCCGGCGGTGCCGCCCTTACCGACCACGTTGGACTCTTGCAACGGCCGCGGCATCATCACGAACGGCAGCATCGGCACCGTCGGCGGCTTCATCTTGATGATGTTCGACCCCAGCGTCGGGAAGTCTTTGGGGCTGGGTGGTTCGAGCTGGCCGGAGGCGCTCACCTTGTCGGTGGTGTACCCGGTGTGCATCTGGTAGATCGCGGCCGTGTGGTTGAACAGCCCGTACGGCGTGTAGCTGACCGCCCGCATGAGGGTGGTTTTGTCGAGCACCTGGGACAGTTTCGGTAGCAATTCGGTGACGTGTGTGCCGGTGAGCTTGGTTTGCTGGTGCTTGAAAACGCTCTTCACCTTGTCCGGAACGTTGTCCTTCGGGTCCCACAGGTCGAGGTGGCTCGGGCCGCCCTGGAGGTAAATGAAGATGACGCTCTTGGCCTTTCCGAACCCGGGGCCGCCGCCGATCTCGGCTTTGTTCGCGTTCGCGCGGGCCTTCTGGAGCGCGAACAGGTCGGCGAGGGTGACACCCAGCACGCCGGACCCGCCGACGCGGAGGAGGTCGCGCCGGGTGACGCGGTCACAATCACTTTTCGCAGCCGCACCAGGAATGACGAGCATGGAAAGGGCTCCGCAGTGGGGTGGGAGGGCTTGAGGAGCGCAGGGCGGCGTGACCGCTCTGAGAAGTACGCGCAAGTCTAACGTCACCCCGTAGCCGCCGCAAACGGTTTCTTCACCGTTCCGCTCGGGGTGGGAGCATGGGCACGTTCGTGTCATCGGGACCGAGGGGCCAGCGGGCCGGGCCGGATCTCTCAATTTAACTTTCGCAATATTGTTTCGTTCGTGCAGGAGCGTCTGTTGCCCGGAGCTGGTGCGTGCTGGAAGGAGGGTCCATTCCAACGGTTGTACCGGCGGCGCGCCCGCGTGGAAAAAATGCTAGAGTCGTCGAGTTCCGAAAAAACCTCGCTCGCGCTGCGACGCTACCGACCCGCTCCCCGATCGGAGCTGTGGTCGGCAGCCAGCGGAGGTTCACTCTGGCCCCGAGCTCGACCGA
Source organism: Gemmata algarum (assembly GCF_034097035.1). Lineage (NCBI taxonomy): Bacteria > Pseudomonadati > Planctomycetota > Planctomycetia > Gemmatales > Gemmataceae > Gemmata > Gemmata algarum. The sequence goes on along the minus strand of NZ_JAXBLV010000179.1, from coordinate 48,443 downwards.
GGGCGCGATGCACCGTTGGCGAAGCATGCTGAGGTCCCGTACCACTCCCGAACCGCTCCCGCGGCACCGCGCGCGGCTGTTCGTCGAACGGCTTCAGGAACGTGAGCTGCTCGCGCCCGTCGTCACCTCGCCGACCTTTGCGCCCCCGACGGACCCGTACCTCCAAGTCACCGAGGGCGGTAGCGTCGTCATCAGCGGTAACCCGACGCTCGGCGGTAACTCGTTCGACGTGTTCACCCCGGTCAGCTCGACCCTCACGGCGACCTTGAGTACCCCGGCGGGCCTGCTCGACGTTGACGAGACGCTCGCTGCGTCCCTGAATGTCGTCGTTACCGGCGACCGCACCCCGGTCGTGCAGCTCGTCGGCGGCAGCACCGCCATCAGTAGCCTGCTCCAGGCCGGGTTCACGTTTACGGCGTTCCCGGGGGTGGGGGGCGATGTGCCCATCGGGTTGATGGTTCTCGACAGCGCGGACTCGATGACGGACGCTGGCCTGCTGACCGTGCAGGTGCTGCCGTCCGCGTCGACCATTTACGCGTTCTGGGATGCCACGACCGAGATCCGCCTGCCCGACCGCCCGTTCGCGTTCCCGCCGGATTTCCTCGCGGTTTCGACGGGGTTCGACGCCGACGGGTCGGAGACGCTCGCGCTCACCATCATTCTCACGGCCGACGACCCGCGGCTCTCCGGCGGGTTCGCGCTGTGGGCCGGGGGCACGGCCGTCACGCCCACGGCGCCGGGGGAGTGGACCGTCTCCGGGACCAACCCGCTGGCCTTCCGGGCGCTGCTCAACTCCCTGGTCCTGGTCCCGCCGGTCGGGTTCAGCGGGCGAGCCACATTGCAGGCCGGCGGCACGGTCACCGACCGCGAATCCTACTTATCCGATGGCAGCACCGCCAGCGACTCCAAGCAGGTGCTCCCGGTGACGGCCGGTCTGCGGTTCTTCGCCCCGGCGGTGGTACTCGCCCCGCCCGTGCTCGGCCCCGGCGGGGGGGAGCCGTTCAGCTTGGCGGGGCTGTACACGGTCATCGACCCGGCCGAGCTGCCCGAAGACACGCACACCCTCACCATCACGCCCGGCGTGGGCGCGCTGACGTTCAACCCGGCCACGGTTCCGTCCGCCCTGTCCGTCACCGCGAACGGGGCCGCCCTCGTGCTCTCCGGTGAGTTGGCGGAGATCAACGCGTTCCTGGCGACGCCGGGCGGGATCACCTACTCGACGAACGATCCGCAGTTCATCGGGCAACTCCCTCTCATATTTGAGCTTCAGAACCTGCCGGGCATGGTCGGCTCATCGGGGTTCGTAAGCGGCCAGTTCGTCAGCGATTACCCCCCGCCGACGGTCGCGCTGGTCGCGCTGACGATTGCGCCGCCCCCGGCCCCCGGAACACCGCCCCCGGGCACCCCGGGCACCCCGCTCTCCGGTCCCGGGCAACCCGCTACCGCGGCTCCGACTCTCGGCCCCGGGGGGCAGCCCCCACCCGGCGCGCCGCGTGGGCCGAACGTGTTCGCGCCCCCGGCGGGTCCCATCGGTCCGGCGGGTCCCATCGGTCCGGCGGGTCCGGCCGGGCCAGGTGGTCCGGCGGGGCCAGCAGGTCCGGCCGGGCCGGCAGGTCCGGCGGGGCCGGCCGGCCCCGCGGGGGAGCACCCCGCGGATCGCGCGAGCGAGCACGAGGAGCAGGGGCGCGAGGCCGGGCGCGAGGCGGAGCGGCGGGCTGAGCGCGAGGGCGAGCGGCCGGTGTACCTCGGTGCGACCGGCGGCGGCGCGCGGGGGCCGGACGGCCCGCGCGGGAACGAGGGCGCGCGGGGCGCGCCCGTGCCGCCCGCACACAACCAGCCGTTCCCGAAGACCGACGCGGTGCCGGTGTACCTCGGCGCGGACGGGCGGCACCTGCTCCCGCCGGTGCTCCCGCTCGACCAGTCCCAAGCGGTGACCGGGTTCAGCGAGTCCGCGGGCGACAGCTTGGGGCTCGTCGATCGCATCTACCGCGAGGCGACCGGGGCCGACCAGCAGGTGCTCGTCGCGCTAATTGGTGTGAATCCGGAAACGGCCCTTTCGGCGAACGTTAACCCGAATCCCGCTCCGCCCACCTCCCTGCCGGGCGAGCAGCCGGCTCCCAGCGGCTCCGCGGCGACCGTTCCGGTCGAACCGGCTTCCGACCCGGCGCCGCCGCCCGACAACTACGTCTACGCCGCCGCCGGGGCACTCGCGGCGGTTGTGGGGTGGTGGGCACGCGGGTACGCGGCCGCACTGCTCCGCGCCGGCCGCCGGCTGTTCACTCCCACCCACCGCCAACCGACACAGGGGAACGCATGACCGCGCCCGCGCCGAACACCCCGCCCGACCAGACCGCCGTGAGCCGCCCGCGCGGCCAGACCGACGACAACACCGAGCGCGACGCCACCGCGGCCGCGGACGTGACCGTCGTGCGCGTGCGGCCGTCGGCCATGACCGTCACCGAGATCATGGGCGTGGGGGAGGAGAGCAACTTCGGGAAGTACCAGCTCGACGGCGAGCTCGCGCGGGGCGGCATGGGGGTGGTCTACAAGGCCCGGCAGAAGGGGCTCGACCGGCTCGTCGCGCTCAAGATGATTCTGGACACGGGGTCGGACAAAGAGGCCGCGCAGCGGTTCCTCCAGGAGGCCCGCGCCGCCGCCGCCCTCGACCACCCGAACGTGGTCCCCATCTACGACATCGACGAGATCGGCGGCAAGCCGTACTTCACGATGGCCCTGATCGATGGGCCGAACCTGCGCGGGTACATCGACGCGCACCCGGCCGCCCCGATCCCGATGCTGGTGTCGCTGTTCCTCCAGACCGTCAGCGGGGTGGCCCACGCGCACCGGCACGGCATCGTCCACCGCGACCTGAAGCCCGCGAACGTGCTGATCGACAAGGACGAGCGGCCCCGGGTCACCGACTTCGGGCTCGCCAAGCGGGCGTCCGCCGACGCCCAACTGACTACCACCGGGCAGGTGGTCGGCACCCCCGCGTACATGGCCCCCGAGCAGGCCCGCGACAGCAAGGAGGTCGGCCCGGCGGCCGACGTGTACTCGCTCGGCGCGATCCTGTACTTCATGCTCACGGGCACGGCCCCGTTCCACGCGGACAGCGTCACCGACCTGCTCATCAAGGTGGTGATGGAGCCGCCCGTGCCGCCCCGCGCGCGCCGCGCCGACGTACCGGCCGATCTCGAGGAGCTGTGCCTCCGGTGCCTGGCGAAGGCGCCTGCGGACCGGTTCGCCGACGCGCAGGAGCTGCTCGTGGCGCTCGGCCCGATCGCCGACCAGTACCTCACGCCCTCGACCAGCCTGACCCCGTCGGCGGTCAAGATCCCGTTCCCGAAGGCGCGCACCATGCCCTCACTGGGCAGCGTGCCGTTCGCGAACGTGGCGGACTCGGTCCCGTCGCTCGGGGCCGCGCTGGCGAAGCCGATATCGGCCGCTGCTCGGCCGGCGCCCCCAGCCGCACCCGCGGCGGCGGTCGCGCCAGCGGTGCCCGCGCCCGTAGCGCCGGTCGAACCGGCGCCCCAGGAGTGCCCCGGGCGGCGCACCAAGAGCGGTAAACCGGTGGCGTTCGCCCTTGCGGGCGTGGCGGCGGTGCTGGCGTGCGTGGCCGCGTTCCTGCTAACCCGTGACAAGCCGAAAGCGGCCGAGCCCGAACCGCGGCCGGCCGAGGCGGTCCAGCAGGCGGTCGGCGAGGCGGTCGCATGGCCCGGCATCGCACGCAGTGATTTCGAGCTCAAGGTGGACCTGTCCGCCCCGGCAGCGAAGAAGGCGGCCGACGGCTCGCTGCAACTGGTGCCCGGCACGCCGATGAAGTTGCATTTGAAGGCCGCGGCGGACTGTCGCGTGTCGGTGTGGGTGCTCGAACCGGGCGGGCAGGTGACCCGCCTGTTCCCGAACGACAACGAGCCCGACGACCGGCTCACCGCCGGTACGGAGCGGGTGGTTCCGGGGAGCGCCAGCTACGTGCTCGAAACCCTCCCGACGGACGGTCCAGGACACGAGCGGCTCCGGGTGATTGCGACGACCGGGGACCAACCCCCGTTCCCGCCCGGCGCCAAGAGCGGCCGGTTCACCACGTACTCCACCCCCCAGGACCGTGCAGCACTCGTTTCCACGGTCCGCGGGGTGGTGGTCAAGAAGTCCGGCACCGCGCCCGCGCCCCAGGGGGCGGTTTCGGAAGCCGAGCTCCTGTTCCGCGTTCAGAAATGACCGCACCCGGGCGGCCCCCGGGTGTTGTGTCCGCGACCGACGTTTTCGGGGCGGTTAGCGGCTGAGCTTGTCGGCTCCGGGCGTCGGCGTTTGCCCGATGGTCGCCAGCGCCTGGGTCAGGAAGTCGGTCGCGAGGAGCTGCACCCGCTTGTCGATCTCGGCGCACGCGGCGTCCCAGTCCGCTTGCGGCGTTCCGGGCTTCCACGGCTGGCCCGACACCTCGATGTACGCCTTCGCCTTGGGCTCCGTGCCGCTCGGGCGGAGGCACACCTTCGCCCCGATCCCGTCCCCGGTCAGCCGGAAGATGAGGAAGTTGCGCGCCGCCTTGTCCGTGTCGCCCTTGAACGGCCCCATCCGCCCGCCCTCGTCCTGAAGGTCCTCCACGCTCGTGACCGGCAGCCCGCCGATCGTTTTCGGCGGGTTCCGCCGGAGCGCGTCGAGCATCCGGCCCATGTTCACCTTGCCCTCGAGCCCGGTGAGCACGATGTTCAGCAGCTCGTTCCGGAAGTACCCGAACTGCCGGTTCAGCTCGTCGAGGTACGCAACCAGCGTGCTGCCCTGGCGCTTCTGGTAGAGCGCCGCCTCCGCCAGCAGCAGCGCGGCGCAGGCCGAGTCCTTGTCGCGGACCCCGGCGGTCGCCATGATCCCGTGGCTCTCCTCGCTTGCGATCACGAAATCCTGGACCGTGCCGCGGACGTCGCCGAACTGGCCGGTCGATTCGATCTGCCACAGCGCGTCGGCATGGTACTTGAACCCGACGAGCAGGTCCGCGATCGTCTGCGCCCCGAAGTGCCGGCCGATGCGTGCCACCTGGCCGGTGGTCACCTCCGTGGTGATGACGATCGGGGCGGCGGGCAGGGAGCCCGAGCGCGCGAGCTGGGCCAGCTTGAAGTGCGTGAGCAGCGCCGCGATCTCGTTGCCCGTCAGGAACCGGAACGTGCCCTTACCGTCCGGCGAGCGGTTCGCCATGCCGCCGAGCCGGTCGGCGTCCGGGTCGGTGGAGATGATGAGGTCGGCGCCCTTCTCCAGCCCGACCCGCTCGGCCCGGTCCATGCACTCGGGCACCTCCGGGTTCGGGGTCTTCGTGACGTTCGGGAACTGGCCGTCCGGGGTCGCCTGCTCCGGCACCGGGATCGGCCGGAACCCTTGCGCCTCCAGCACCTCGCCGGCACAGAACCCGCCGCACCCGTGCATCGGCGTGTACACCACCCGCAGCTCGTCCGCCTTCGGCGCGCCCAGCACGCTCTCGTGCCGGCACAGGTCGATGAACGCCCGGTGCGGCGCGTCGTCGAGGAACTGCACCTTGCCGGCGCGGACCGCGTCGGCGAACGGGACGTGCTTGATCGCCGTAACCTGATCGACCATCTCGCTCATGAGCTGGTCCTCGGGCGGGACCAGCTGGCTGCCGCGGTCGTCGTAGAACTTGCTCCCATTGTCGTCGGGCGGGTTGTGGCTGGCGGTCATGTTCAGCCCGCCGTGCGCCCGCAGGAACCGGACGGTGAACGACAGCTCGGGGGTCGGGACGTACCGCTTGCTGTCCGGCGGGAGGATGTGCGCCTGGATGCCGTTGGCCGCGTACACCCCGGCCGCGTGCTGGCAGAACTCGCGGCTGGACAGGTGCAGCACCGGGTTCGGCAGGGCGGGGTTGTAGACCTTACGCTTGTCCTCGAACTGGCGCACGTCGAACGCGAGCACCACCTTCAGCGGCGCGACGCCGGGGAACCGCTGGCGCAGGTACTCGCAGTGCCCTTGGACGCTGGCGCCGAGGGTCCACAGGTTCATGCGGTTCGGGCCGATGCCGACCGCGCCGCGGCGCCCGCCGGTGCCGAACGGCATCACCTGGTAGAAGGAGTCGAGCAGAACGGACCACGCGCCGGCGCCGCACAGGTGCTCGATTTGGGGGCGGTAGGCCGCAAAGTCCGGGTGGGTGAGCCAGGTCTCGAGGTTGCCGAGCGCCTTCTCTTTGAGCGCGGCGTCGGCGTCGATCCCGGCGAACCCGGCTCGGGCGTTAGAAAGCAGATCCATGTCAAGCGTCCTCGCGGGCGGCGCGAGGTCTCTGCGACCCGCGCCGGGAGGGTTTTCTACCGGCGCCCGGCGCCGGAGACTACTGCGCCGCCCGCGGGACGGAAGCAGAATTCAGGTCGTGATGACGACCTCGGCGGTCTTGTTCGGCGGGGTCGAACCGGCGGACGGGTCCACCTCGAGGTAGATCTTGAACGTGCGGCCGGCGGGGAGCTTGTTGGCCGGAATCGTGTGCGTGAACGGGCTCGTGCCCGGGGCCGGAATGGCGGCCGTATACGGGACCGACGGCCGGCTGGTGGTGATGTCGATCAGCGAGATCACGTAGGGGAGGTCGTCGCGGTTCGTGGTCATGGTCACCGTCAGATCCGTGTTCGCCGTCACCGGGCCGGGGGCCGGTGACGTGATGACCGGTTCCGCGTTGACGAGTGTCGCGGTGAACTGGGTCGGGGCCGCGACCTTTTTGGTCGCCTTCTTTGCCGCGGTTTTCTTCGCGGCGGCTTTCTTGGCGGCCGGCTTTGTGACCGCCGGCTGCTTAGCCGCGATCTTCTTGGCGGCCGGTTTGGGTGCAGCGGTCTTTTTCGCGGCGGCCTTCTTGGCGGTCGGCTGCTTGGCGGCGGTCTTTTTGGCGGCCGGTTTCGGTGCAGCGACTTTTTTGGCGACGACTTTCTTGGCGGTCGGCTGTTTGGTCACGGACTTCGCAGCAGACGCCTTGGACTGTTTGGCCACGGTTCAGGTCCTTCGGTGAGGGCTGGAGTAAGGGTCGGGGTTACGGGTTCGGGGCCAGTTTGGTCACTGTCAGGTTTCTGACGACGCATTCGCACGAATGGCAGAAAATTCCGATTCCGTTGCCGAGGTACGGTGCTTCGCAGGTGTACTCCGGCAATCGGCCCTTCAAGTGTTGGATTTGCACAGTGGAGTTGACATCCCGCGCGATCGTTTCTGCGGTGAGCGACCGAACCGGGTGCCCGTCCACGCTCACCTCCAGGGTGTCGCCGCGGACATCAATGCGGACGGGCGCGAACCGGAGCGTCTCGTTCTTGTTTTCCGGGTGCCAGGGCTTCGTTGCTCGCAAGTGGTGACTCACGCCCCCGTTCTCGTGCCGTGCCCACCAGTACTTTTCGAACGTGCTGACGAGGCGGCGCTCCGCCTTGACGGACTCGGGGCCGATGGTTGCCGTGAAGAACGATTCGTGCTTGAACGGGAGGTCCTCCCACAGTCGCCGACCGACATAAATACCGGCCCGCGCGTTGACCGTGTTGTTGAACGTTGTCCCGATCAGCGCCTCGACCCTGTAATCGGCCGGGAGCTTTTGGTCGAGTATGTTCGCCATCCCGGTGCCCGTGTGCGAGAACTTGACGTAGCCGTCGATCGTGTCGCGCATCAGCGCGTGCTCCGGCTCGTTAACCGGTTCGATGAGCGGGAGGCCGGTGTCGTCGGTGAGCGCGACCGGCCCGCCGGCCGCGATCCGCTCGGCGAAGGTGGGCTCCCGAGGCGCGGCGTTCTGTGGCGGCTTCTGGAGCAGTAATGCGGCGGTCATTGTTACGGCGACGAGCGCGACCGCCGCGGCGGTGAGGGCGCGCCGGCTGCGCCAGCGGGGCAACGGCTTTTGGGGCAAAGTCGCCTGACGGGAGGACTCTTTCGCTTGAGACTCGAGCAGCGCGCGAACCGGTTCGTCGCGCAGCCAGCGGTCGAGGTCGTCCGCCAACTCGGCAGCGGTGGGGTACCGGTCCTCCGGGCGCTTGGCGAGGCACTTCAGCACGATCGCCTGAAGCGCCGCGGGCACGTCCGCGGACAGCGCCGCGGGCGGCACCGGTTGCGCCGTGCGGATCACGTGATACACGTCGTGGTGCCCGTCGTCTGCGAACGGGCGGTGCCCGGTCAGCACCTCGTACAGGGTCACGCCCAGCGCCCAGACGTCGCACGGGGCCTTGTAATCCTGCCGCCGCCCCAGGGTCTGCTCGGGCGCCATATACATGCGCGTTCCCAGCGGCAGCGCGGTGAGCGTGAGGTCGGACTCGTCGCCGAGACACTTCGCGAGCCCGAAGTCCGCGACCAGCGGTTCGTCGTCCGGCCCGATCAGGATGTTGAGCGGTTTCAGGTCGCGGTGGATGATCCCCTGGTCGTGCAGCGCCTGGACACCGCGGGCCACTTTTACCAGCAACCCCACCGCGCCACGCTGGTCCCGGCGGAACCGCTCGAGGTGCTGGCCGAGTGTGCCCTGTGCGACGAACTGCATGGTGCAGTACGGGAACCCGTGCCAGTTGCCGGCGTCGTACACCGGGACCACGTTCGGGTGCTTGATCCGGGCGAGGGTGCGGATTTCGCGCAGGAAGCGCTCGTGCGCGATCTCGTCGCCGGCCCCGCGCGGGCTGATGAGCTTCAGAGCCACAAGCCGGTCGGTGGCTAGGTGGCGGGCGCGGAACACGACCCCGGTGCTCCCCGAGGCAACGAACCGTTCCATCACGTAGCCCGGGATCTGGGGCAGTTGGGGCGTATTCCCGGGTCCGCGGTTCACGTCGATTGGGGCGGTGGGATCTGTTGTGTCTTCGCCCGCGTTGACGGGAGGAGGTGGCGAGTCGGGGGCCGGGAGCGACGCGAGTGGCTCCGGGGCACCGGTCTCGGTTCCGGCGGTGAGGGGGATCGGCACGGGCGGCCTCACTCGGTGGAGGGTTGGACGCAAGGAGCGGGATCGGGTGCGTGAGCGCCGTTCGCCGGCGGCCCGCACTTACGAATTCCCCGAATCATAACCCACGGGTGCGCGATGGGAAGCGTGCGATTGTGAAAAATGACCCCTGCACACCACGAACGGTCTCAAACGTGTTCATCACCGCACCCTCGGGCGCGGCCGGGCGCTGCGGATTGTATCAGCGGATCGCCGCCGCTTGGCGGTTACGGAAGCGGCGCGCGGCCGGTGCTGACGGGTTCGACGGCGCTGTGCCCAACGGCATTAGCTATTGAAATAAAGCGGGCCGGTGGGTAGGCGTCGTCAATGCTGCCCCGCAGGGCCAATGGGTAGCGTCCGTGGCAATAGCTGACCAAGGCCAAGTGCTGACCAAGGCCAAGTGCTGACCAAGGGGCCAATCATGCGCGATGTCGGCGTTGCGATCATTTGCCTCATGTGGATAGCTGCGCCTCTGCAATCGCAAGAGACGGCGGAAGACGTTCTCAACAAGGCCATTTCGGCACACGGCGGCGCGGAGAATCTACGGAAATCTCAGTCGCATAAAACAAAAATATCCGCAAAATACTACCAAGGCGACAAGGCGACCGCCCACAGTATTGATTGCATAACCCGACTTCCTGGCTACGATTGTGCAATTATATCGACTGAGGGTGATAGTTCAGTAATTAAGTGTATTTATAAAAATGGAGAATCGGTTATTGAATGCAATGACAAAGCGATTCTAATTAGTGAGGGTCAGCAACGCGAAAAGCGAATGAGCGTGTCTATTAGCTACTTATCAACTCTGCTGCCGTTGCTAGATAAAAGTGCCTATACGTTGGAGATTGTGGGGGATCCAGGTGCGAAAGCAACAACAATTGGTGTGAAAGCCTTCCGCGACAAGCATTATATTGCTACTTTATATTTTGACAGAAAGAGATATTTGCTAAATAGAATTGATTATCTTACACTTGATGATGGCGACCAAGTGCATAAGAACGAGCTGTGCTACAGCGAGTTCAAGAAATCCGGGGGGTTATTGTATCCGTCCACGAGTGAGCTGTACCGCGACGGCAAAATCCTGGGGAGCGTAAAAATCGAAAGCAAAGAGATTGGTATAGCAGTTAAAGATGCCGAAGATAGATAATAGCGTTAAATACGTTCAAATTCATGTGAATTTTTGATATTTATCGATTTGATAAGTTCAGGCGCGTTAGTATCGGATCGCCGGCCGGCGTCGGGCTGAACCGGCCGAGGGCGTGGTGTAGCACCTGAAACACCGTTGCGAGCGCCGATATCGCCTCGTTGGCCCCGAGCAGCCAGGGGTGGTTGCCCACAGGTGCTAAGCCGATCCCGTCGGACGGGTCCCGGCGCATCACATCATTGACGAGCGACTTACCTTCGGGGTTGGTTTTCTCAACCCGAGGGCGTTTCGATCAGCGAGTCCGTTTTCCCCTCCGACGAGTGTGCCCAGTGGTTTAGGCCGCCCGTCTCGGCGTAATCCGGCGGCCACGCGGAAGAAGTGGGTCTAGCGCATCGAGCGGTTCCGCTCCGCCGGTGTCACCGTCGCGCAGTTCTGTTTGGCCGAGGGTGTCTCGGTCCCCGCCTTCTATCAAAGGCGCGTTTCGATCGGCGGCCCTGAGCACGGCAACTTGATTCGGCTGATGTGATCGGGTGCTACTGGCCCGGTTCGCCGCGCCTGGGGCCTCTCCTCTTCAAATGCGGTGGGCGAGCCGCTGAAGTTCAGGCCTAACCTAACGGCGTTCGCCGTTATCCAACAGGTCGTTTCGCTCGAACGCCGCAACCGGACTATTTCGGTTTCACATCGACGCGGTGGGTGGACGCGCCCACCGGTCCCCACGGACAGTTGGGAAAGCTCAGCTTCACCTTGGCCGCCTCCACCCCGGTCTTGACGCCGTCCGGGACGGTCACCCGTGCGAAGAACTTGTCTCCGTGGTCGCGGTCGGTGAGGTTGACCGTCACGGTGATTGGTTTCGCTCCGCCCACGAGCGGGTCGAACTCGATTTCCGCCACCGGCCCGGTCCCCTTCGGTACTTGGTCGTTCGAGAACGCGGTGAAGCTGCCCGGGCCGATCCCCGGTGTGCCGACCTGGACAGTGAATTCGGCCGGTGCGGCGGCGTTCAGCAGCGATCGGCCCGAGATCCACGGGCGGCAGACCATCTCCGCGCCGCCGAAGTGGAGCACCTGCGCGGTCCTCGCCGCGTCCGCCCACCAGAGGTCACCCAGCGCCCTCTGGAGGGGGCGTCCTTTGGCTTGCGCGAGCACGTCCGCGGCCACGCTCCCGGTTTCGAGGTACAAGACGGTGAGCACCTCAATTTTGTGCGTCGTCCCACCGGGCTCGGTCACCTCGATTCCCGTGAACGTGAGCGCGCGCCGCGTTCCGGACGTGTGGTCGCGCGTGGGGCGGGCGACCTTCTCGCCGTCATCCGTGAGGTCGCCGTTGCCGTTTCGATCGACGTAGAGTGTGGTGCCGTCTGACACCGCCCAAACCAGAAACTTGGCTTCGGGGCCGAACGCCAGGAGCAGGTACCGCGGTTCGCCGGCGTACTTGGGTTCCTTCTGGATCTTTCGTTCGATCGCTTTGAGCGCATCGGGCACCGGCGCGATTGTCTCCTTGTCCTTGAGCGCGCGGAATTTACGGACGGCCCCCGTGTCCGCGTTCTTCAGCTCGAACTCGGTGCGGTCTTTGGCCCAGGTGAGCTGGTACTTACGCAGCGCGTCCTCGGGGCGCACGCGCACGCTCTCTTCACCGGCCCACCGGTCCGTTACCTGATAGGTCAGGGTGCCGTTCTTCAACTCGTACCGGCCCCGGAGCGTGGCGTTGGTGTCGACACCCGGGCTGCGGAGGTGGACCTGCCACACCAGATGCTTGCCGTCCACGAACCGGAGGGTTTCGGTCCGCACGGCCCCGTCGCCTGCGGCGGTGGATTGCCACGCGCCTTCAAGTGACTTCTCGGGCAAGCCGGCTTGCGGGTCCGGCGTCAACGCGCGGGCGACGGGCTTCGACGCCGGCGGAGCGATCGGTTCGGGTGGCGCGGTGAGGTACCAGCCGGCAGTTGCGGCCCCGGCGAGGGCGAGCGCGGCGAAACAAACGAGCGGTCGGAACACGGGAAATCCTCCAGTAGCAAGTGCGGCGACGGCCGGCGTGGGCGGGGCGGTACCCGTTGCGACGGCGGCGGTGTGCGCGCTCCAATTCGGGGCCGCGGCCACGGGCGTTTCGAGCAGCACCGGAAGGAGCCCGACCGCGAGCGCGAACCCGCGCCGCGCGAGCCGGGCGCGCAGCTTCTCGCGGCCCCGCTCGAGCCGCCCGCGGAGCGTCGCGAGCGGCCAGCCGAGCCGGGCCGCCGCCTCGTCCCGGGTGAGCCCTTCGAGGTAGCACAGCACCAGCGGCGCGCGGAGCGGTTCGGGGAGCGCGGCAAGGGCCTCGTCGATCACCCGCCGCGCGTCCTCCCAGCTCGGCGCCGGCGGTGCGGCCGGGGGCGATGAGCCGGGGAGCGGTTGCACCCGTCGGCGCCGGCGCCGGGCCTTGCGGGCCACGCGCACCGCCACCCCGTGCAGCCACGCGCCCAGCGCGGACGGGCGGCGCACCCGGGCCGCGTTGCGGGCGAGCAGTAAGAACACCGCCTGGGCCGCGTCTTCCGCGTCCTGGGTGTGCCCGAGCACCCTCCGGCAGGTGCCCAGAACGGTCGGGGTGTACCGGCCGACCAGGGCGGCGAATGCCGACTGGTCTTCACCCGCGATGAACCGATCCAGCAGCTCCGAATCGGCCCCCTCGCCCAGCTGTCGCACGAACGACCCGAACGGCATGGCTGTCCTCCCGCTTCGGCCCATTAGTGCCCCTGCCGGCTCGCCGCGACACGACGATTCGGAAAAAATCGGGTTCCCGGGCCGCTCCCGCTGGCCCGGCGCGCCCTCGCTAACGGTGCCCCCTCGCCGGAGCGATTCGGTCCCGTGCGCGCCGTCGGGAACGGCTATCATGGATTTCAGCGTACCGTCGGCCGACGCGCGCGTGGGGGAGGGGGCTGTGAGCGACCTGGAGTACCGGTTCGATGTGGTGGTGGTGGGCGCGGGGCACGCGGGCACGGAAGCGGCAATGGCCGCCGCCCGGCTCGGGCTCCGCACGTGCCTGCTGAGCATGAACGCCGACGCGGTGGCGCAGATGAGCTGCAACCCGGCGATCGGCGGGGTCGCCAAGGGGCAGATCGTCCGCGAGATCGACGCGCTCGGCGGGGTGATGGGGAAGTGTATCGACGCCAGCGGCATCCAGTTCCGGGTGCTCAACGCATCCAAGGGGCCGGCGATGCACTCGCCCCGCGCCCAGGCCGACAAGAAGCTCTACCAGTTCACGATGAAGCGGTGGGTGGAGGACCAGGAGAACCTCACCCTGCGACAGGAACTTGTCGAAGGGCTGCTGCTCGAACCGCACGCGGACTCCGCTTCGCCCGCCACGCGCCGCGTCGTCGGGGTGGTGGCGCGCGGCGACACCCGGTACCTGGCCCCCGCCGTCATCCTTACGACCGGCACGTTCCTCAAAGCGATCATGCACACCGGGGAGGCAAAGACCGTCGGCGGGCGCGCCGGCGACGCCTCGGCCGAGGGGATGAGTGCGAGCCTCGCGGACGCCGGGTTCGAGCTCGCCCGGTTCAAGACCGGCACGCCCTGCCGGCTCAACGGCCGCACCATCGATTTCTCGAAGTGCCAGGAGCAGCCCGGCGACCCGGTCCCGCGCCCGTTCAGCTTCAGTACGGAGAAGATCACGGTCCCGCAGGTGGTCTGCCACTCGACGGAAACCACGGCGGCGGTTCACGACCTGATCCGCGCGAACCTCCACCGCGCCCCCATGTATAGTGGGCAGATCTGCGGCCGCGGGCCGCGCTACTGCCCCTCGATCGAGGACAAGGTGGTGCGGTTCGCGGACAAGGACTCGCACCTCCTCTTTCTGGAGCCCGAGGGGCTGAACACCCGGGAGTACTACTGCAACGGGATCAGCACCAGCCTGCCCAAGGACGTGCAGGCGGCGATGCTGAAACTGATCCCCGGCTTGGAAAACGCAGAGGTGATGCGGTGGGGGTACGCCGTCGAGTACGATTACGCCCCGCCCACGCAGCTCCACCCGACGCTCGAAACCAAGCCGGTCGCGGGGCTCTACTTCGCCGGCCAGATCAACGGGACGACCGGTTACGAGGAGGCGGCCGCGCAGGGGCTCGTGGCGGGCCTGAACGCCGCCCTCAAGCTCAAAGGCGAGCCGCCGCTGGTCCTCGACCGGAGTGCCGCGTACATCGGCGTGCTCATCGACGACCTCGTGACGAAGGGGGTGGACGAGCCGTACCGGATGTTCACCTCCCGGGCCGAGTACCGGCTCCTGCTGCGGCACGACAACGCCGACCGGCGCCTCACCCCGCTCGGCCGGAAGGTCGGGTCCGTGGGCGCCGCCGACTGGGCGCGGTTCGAGCGGAAGGAGAAGGGCATTTCCGACCTGCAAGGCGTGCTAAGGTCCAACAAGAGCGACGGCGACTCGCTGGCGACCTGGGTGCGGCGCACCGAAGTTCAGTGGAGCGAGGTGGTCGCCCGGTGCCCGGCCCTGGCGGAGTGGGACGCCCGCCCGGACGTGGTCGAGCAGGTGGTTCTGGAAGCCAAGTACAGCGGTTACATTGACCGACAGGCCGCCGAGGTGGAGCGGTTCCAGCGGCTAGAGAACCGGCGCATTCCGGGCGCGTTCGACTACGCCCTGGTGACCCAACTCCGGCACGAGGCCCGTGAGAAGCTGAGTCGCGTTCGGCCCGTCAGCTTGGGCCAGGCGAGCCGCATCAGCGGCATCACCCCGGCCGACCTCGCAATGCTGTTGCTTTATCTGGATTGAGCCGTTATGGGCCGCTTGCCCGTTGGGGAGAAACCGGGTAACCGGTGAGACCCGCGGGGTCGGTCGCGGAGGCGCCCTCCGGGCGTCCGTCACAGCCGGACGAGTTCCCGCCCCTCCTCGGGGAGAAAGCGGGTAAAGTCGATCGGGTGACGGGGCTGCGGAGACGATGAGTTCCGCGACCGAGTCGGCAGGAGCCCGGGTCTGGAGGAAGTCTGCGGCGCGGTTCGCGCGGGTCGAAGTGGGGCGGGGCGCTCTGGGCACCCTGTGCCGGTATCGCGGGCGGAACTCGGGGCGGCCGGGCAAAACGCCGGGACGCCGTGAAGTTCGCACCGTTGATCGGACAGGGGGCCGGGGTATGATGGGGTGAGGCGGACGAGGCCGCTCCGATCTGTGCCGTCGCCACTGTCGTTTCACCCCGGACCGGTCCGCTGTTTTCCCTCTCCGTCGCAGTGCGCCCCGCTTGTCGGGGCGCCGCGTGGTGCCAGATGTGTCCTGCGTGAGTCACGGACGAATTGTTTCGGTCCGCCGCTCGGCTCGGTCGTTTCGGCCGTGCGCGGATCTCCCCCATGCGAGCCGGCTGAGCCGGCCAGGTGGATGCGCGTATGAAGACGGTGTTCACGACCGGCGAAGCGGCCAAGATTTGCAAGGTCTCGCAGCAGACCATCATCCGCTGCTTCGACAACGGCCAGCTCAAGGGGTTCCGCGTTCCGGGTAGCAAGTTCCGGCGCATCCCCCGCGAGGCCCTGTACAAGTTCATGAAAGACAATGGCATCCCGACGGACGCCCTGGAGAGCGGCAAGCGCAAGGTGCTGCTGGTGGACGACGAGCCGGAACTGGTCCAGGTCGTCAACGACGCGCTCCAGGCCGACGGCCGGTTCGAGGTGCGGATCGCGTCCAACGGGTTCGACGCCGGGATGATGGTGAAGGACTACCGCCCGGACCTCATCATCCTGGACGTGATGCTGCCCGACATCAACGGTAAGGAAGTGTGCCACCGGGTGCGCGCCGACGCCTCGATGGAGGACGTGCGCATCATCTGCATCTCCGGCATGATCGAAGAGGACAAGGTGCAGGAGCTGAAGCTCGCCGGGGCCGACGACTTCCTGCCCAAGCCGTTCGACGTGGACCACCTGATCGAGAAGATGTGCGCCCAACTGGACATCGAGACCGGGGTGTTGGCCTGATCCGGAGTGCGGCGCGCGGGGCTCGGGATTAACGCGCACCGAACCGCCCAGGTTTGTTGCGATCGGTTCCGAACTCTGCGTCTCGCGTGTGTGGAGGACTTCCAGTGCCAGGGAAGGCGGTGGGCCGGGCCGCGGCGGCGTTGCCGTGGCTGTGCCCGAACACGGACGGCCTGATCCGGCTCGCGGAGGCGCCCGCCGGCCTCGCGCGGCCGTTTTCGGTCGACCCTGTGGCCGCCGATGTGGCCTTGGTACTGTTCCTGTTAAGGTTCGTGCCGCCTTCGGCTCCGCCCGCCGAAAGCCTGTTCTGTTCGTCTGCGCTGTGTGCCGCGGCGCTGCCGTCTACGGCTGCCGCCCACCTGCAAGCGGTTCCCGGGGCGTGGGTTGACCCGGAGTGCGAAGTCGCCAAACGGTGCCGGACCTTCGCCCGCGCGGCGGCCCCGTTCGCGCGGCGCCTCGCCGAACACACCCGCCGCGCGTGCGGGGAACGCGCCGCCGCGCTCGCGGCGCTAGCCCCGCTGGGCTGGCTCGCCGTCGCGGCCGTCGATCCCGGGACGGCCCGCGAGCCGCTGTACGACGCCGAGGCCCCGGCCGCGGCGGCAACACAGGTGGCCATCTGGGGGCTCGACCAGGGGGCCGTGGCCCGACGGCTCGCGAACCGTTGGCGGCTGCCCGAATGGGTCGCCAGCGCACTCGGGAACTTCAACCTGCCGGTCGCCGCCGCCCGGGCACTGGTTCCCGATCTCGGCTCGTTTCTGCTCGCGCAGTTCGCGGCGCTCGAAACGGAGCGCCGGCTCGGTTCGCTCGGGCTGACCGAAGGGGTCGGCCGGGCGGAACTCCTCGCGGAACTCAAGCTCACCGAGGCCGCCGCTGAAACGCTGTGGTCGGCGGGGGCGCCGGCCGAGGCCCTTTCGCACACGCTGGACCCGAACCCGCACAAAGTGCCGCTGGTCGTCAATCTGCTCAAAATGGCCGGGGAGAGCCGGCGGCGGAACGGGGCGGCGCTCGTTGCGCGCCTGGAAGACCGGCTCGACGACCTGCACCGCGCGGTTGCCCGCGTCGGGGGCGAGGCTGATACCCGCGCCCGTGACGCAAAGCTCCGGGCGCTGGCCGAACTGGCCGCGGGAGCGGGGCACGAGATCAACAACCCGCTCGCGGTCATCTCGGGGCACGCGCAGCGGTTGTACCGCACCGAGCCCGACCCGGACCGGGGTGAGGCGCTTCAGTCCGTCATTCGCCAGACGCAACGGATCACCGGAATCGTCCGCGACCTGATGCAGTTCGCGCGTCCGTCGCAGCCCCACCCGCTCCGGTTCGCCGCCGCGGACCTGCTCGGGCAGGTGCGGGACGAACTCGCCCCGTTCGCGACCGAGAAAAACGTGCGGATCGAACTCACGGGCACGCCCGCCGAGGCGTTCGTTCGGGCCGATCGCGCGCAGATCAAACACGCCCTCGCCGCGGTTGCCCGCAACGGTATTGAGGCCGCCGGGGGCGGTGGCTGGGTCCGCCTTTCGTGTACGGAGAGTGACGACGAGTTCGTTGCGTTTGTCGTCGAGGATAGCGGCCCCGGGCTGACCGGCAGCGCCCTCGAACACGCCTTTGATCCCTTCTACTGTGGTCGCTCGGCCGGGCGTGGGCGCGGGCTCGGGCTGCCGACCGCGTGGCAGTTCGCAAAACAGAACGGTGGTGACGTTCGCTACGAACCGGGCACCGGCCTGACCCGGTTCGTGGTGACCGTTCCCCGTTCCGTCACGCTCGAATTCCTCGACCGCCAGTCGGCGTGAGCCGTCGTTGAACCCCACGCCGTTCTCCGTTTGTGGGACAAATCCCTTCAAACAACTCGTAACCCGCGCCGTTATGCGCCGCGTGCCATCGGTTTGATAACTGGGGCACGTCGTGCCGCGGTAGCGTCACCCTGTCTGCAAACGCACGGGCCATTTCGGTCGGTGTCGAGGCAACTTCTGCAAGTCAGCGATTGGGACCCTTGTTCTGGGGCGTCGAGTGACGTGTCGATGGTATCCGAACGGCTCATTCGCTACCCAGCGACTGGCGATTCGCTGGGCGGTCGCTACCAGCAATTTACACCACAGACGTTCGCATTCGGCCCTCATCGCAAGCAAGTTGGACGCAAACGAGTTGATGTAAACGGTTGTAATTGAAGATTTTCTGTCTTGTGGGTTTCGTGGTCGGTTCACGTTGTGAGGCAGGAGTATGGCCAACGGCACCTCGGTAGGGGCGAGAAAACAACCCGGTCGTGCGGAATCATGGGGGCGCGAGGTGAGGATGAGGGCCGGTCGGATTGCTCACGGAAACCGGGTACCGAACGAAACACCAGTTCCGTTATCCGTGCGAGTAATTGTGAGTTGTGGGCCGGTGTGATAGTCTCAGGAGAACAGTGCCGGCGGCGCTGGTCGCAACGCCTTTCGGGGATTCTGTTGTGCTGCGAGTCGCATCAGAACTCGTTCGCCATGCCGTCGGGTTAGTGTACCCGAATTCTTGCATAGTTTGTGACACCGAAGAACCGCCTGCCGAACCACTTCGGCATGGTCTCTGCTCCGGATGCCTGCGATCGGTCACGACGGACCCGTTTCCGGCGTGCCCACGGTGTGGCCAAACGGTCGGTCCGCATGTGGACACTTCTCAAGGCTGTGGGGAGTGCCGAGGCGCGGCCTTCGCGTTCGATTCGGTTGTGCGCCTCGGACCATACGCCGGGAAACTGCGCGACGCAGTTTTGCGCATGAAGTTGCTTTCCGGAGAAGGACTAGCCGATCGTCTCGGTCGGGTGCTGGTTGAAGAACGGGGAACCGCACAGGCATTTGCCGAAATCGACACCGTTGTGCCGGTTCCGCTCCACTGGTGGCGCAAATGGACACGGGGTTACAACCAGTCGGAGGCCTTGGCTCGGGAAATCGCCCGCTTGATGGGTCGGTCGTACGATCCGCACATCCTTCGCCGAGCGCGGTTTACGACACAGCACGCACAACCGACACGTTCGGCGCGGCTGGCGAACATGAGGGACGCTTTCCGCGTGCGAACGGGCGCAAGGATCACCGGAAAAGCGGTACTCCTCGTGGATGATGTGATGACCACGGGGAGCACCGCGAGTGTGGCCGCAAAGGCCCTTCGTGATGCCGGTGCGAGGCGCGTAGCGATTGCGGTGTTGGCCCGACGGTAGGAGTTGCGCGGGCCGGTCCGGAAATGCAGGGAGGGGCGGGGCTGACGGGTTGGGGAGTCGCGCATTGGCCACCGTTACGGCGCGAGATTGGCAACCCGAATCAGCGGGGTTGGTTGATGATGTTGCCCGCGTCGGTGTGATACCAAATAGGTTAAGGCTCGCGACGTTCCGGGGGGTGCGGCGCGGGCTCAAATGGGGGAAAGAGGAATGACTCGTTTCGCATTGGGGCTCGTGGGCGTGTTGTCGTTCAGCGCCGTCTCGCTGGCCGGTCCGGGTGAGCTGTTTGCCGAGAAGGAGAAGGACTTCGGGATCAGCCCGAAGGGGACCGTCCTGGTCCACTACTTCCGGTTCACCAATACGACCAAAGAAACTATTACCCTCGGGCAACCGCGGGTTTCGTGCGGGTGCGTCACGCCGGCCCTGACATCCAACCGTGTGGCCCCGGGGGAGACGGCTGCGGTGATCGCGTACATGGATACGAAGCGCATCCCGCACGCCGGCATCACCAAGACCGTTCTGGTCTATGTGCCGTTCCAGGGGCCGCAGTTTGAAGAGGTCGCGCTGAAGGTCACCACCGTCACCCGCGACGACTTGATGATGTCGCCCGATACCCTGGCCTTCGGCAATGTGGTCAAGGGGAAGGGGGCGACCGTCTCAACCAAGGTCACGTTCACCAGCGACCCGAAGTGGACGGTCAACAAGGCTACCAGCACCGGCGGGTTTGTGAACGTCGAGGCGAAGTTGGCGTCCCGCAGCGGTAGCATCGTGACCTACGACATCACCGCGACGCTCGACAAGGAGTGCCCGGCGGGGAACTGGACGTCGGACGTTTTGCTCGACACCTCGAACGCGGCGGTCGCGAAGCTCCGCATCCCGGTGACGGTGAACGTGACCGTGGCGGTGGCCGCGCTGCCGGAGCGGGTGTCGTTCGGTGACGTGAAGATGGGGGCCGCGACTGCGGAGCAGAAGGTGACGATTCAGGGCAGCACTCCATTCAAGATTTTGGAAGTAAAGGGCGCCGACGATCAGTTGACCGTTAAGGTTGAAAAGGATAGCGCGAAGCCGGTTCACACCGTCGTCATCGCGGCGAACCCGACCGCTACCGGCGGGTTCACCCGGTCGGTCGAGATCGTGACCGACAACAAGGACCAACCGACGGTTATCGTGCCGGTGACGGCGAAGGTTGTGAGCAAATAACGACCGCTTGCGAGTTGTTTCAGCCGCCGGGGTCTGTTCCCCGGCGGTGTTCCGTTCCGGAACATGAATTAAATGCCGGTCGCACTTTTCTTCCCGGTCGAGTCACTTCAGCAGGTCCCACTATGGCCGTCGTGATAAGCTGATTGTTCTCTATTTTATCATCAGGTCGGGACGCGGTGGCATGTGTGCGATAACGGATCGCGTTATGGCCGTCATCTTGTTCAGCTCCGTAAACAGTTGTCCCTAGGCCATCGAGTGGCTCCGAGTGCATCCCGACCATGCCCAACGGCTTATCGAGTTCCTCGAACATGAATAACGGAACGGGGCCGGTAGCAGGTGATCAATAATGTGGTCGCATTGACTCTGTTGCCACACGCGTGATAATAGCGTTACTGTTTGACACGCAAAAAGGGGCGAAATGCTGGTGCGGTTGCTGCTCATGGTGCTATTGGCGATGGGGCCTGTGCCCTTCCGCGTTTGCACCTGCGCGAACGCCGCAAAACCTGCTCAGCCCGTGGATAACTCCGCGCCGGACGCTGACGCGGATACGGAACTGTGCGGCTGTGGGCACCACACGCCGACAGTCGATCCGCCGGCCTCGCCCAGCGGCGCCAAATCGCAAACAGGTGAGTCGGATAGCCATTCTCACCCTGAACGCCATGAACGCGACTGTCCGTCGGTTTGTCCGCCTTCTCTCTCGTCAGCGACCGCGCAGGTATCCGCGCCGCTGGGGTCAGATGTTATTCCGGAAAATGTGATCACGGCGTTTGAGCCGGTATTCGTCGGTCGCGTTTCCTTCGGCGCGACTGTCAGCAGGTCCCACTTCGCGTCTCACGTTCCCCTTTTCCTTTCGTTCTGCACCCTCCGGAACTAGGCACCTGACCGCGCGATTGTGCGCCGTCCCGCGGTTTTCCGCGTCCGGTCGATTTCCACCTTTTCTCTGATGGCCCGCGCGGTGTGGCGTGGGTGCGTTTACGGGTGCGCCATGAACCTGCGCAGATTCGTTCTACCGGTCGTCGCGCTGGCCGTTCTCGGTGCGGGCGGGTACACCGCTTACCGCGCCCGGGATCGGTGGGTGCCGCACGTCTTCCCGGTCGGCCCCGCGACAAAGGCGGACGGGCACGGCGGGCACGGTGAGGGGAAGGGGGGCGCGGACCCCCACGCCGGGCACGATCACGCCGGGCACGACCACGGACCCCGCGACGATCGTGTGAAGTTGTCCCCGCAAGCGCAGCGGAACCTCGCGCTCGACGTGGACCAGCTCACCCCCCAGGAGTACTGGCGGACGATGATGGTGCCGGGGATCGTGGTGGACCGCCCCGGCGAGAGCGACCGCGGGGTCACCACCAAGGTCGCGGGCGTGGTGACGGCGATCACCGCCCGCCCCGGCGATACGGTGAAGGCCGGGCAACCGCTGTTCTCCCTGCAACTCGCCAGCGAGTTCCTTCAGGGCGCGCAGGCGGACCTGTCCAAGACCGCCAAGGAGATCGAGTTCGCACGCGCCGAGCGGGACCGGGTCGCCAACCTCGTCAAGCAAGGCACGACATCGGAAGCCGAGCTGATTAAGCAGCAGAACGCAGTGAGTCGGCTGAACACGCAACTGGAGACGGGCCGCCGTCAACTCCAGGTGTTCGGGCTCACGCAGGCGCAGGTGGACGAGGTCCAGAAGGGCAAAATTGTGACCGAGGTGACGGTGGCCGTCCCCGGCCGGTCGCCGCAACCCGCGCCCGCCGCGGGGGTGGTTGCGGAACCGCTGTACGAGGTGCAAGAACTCAAGGTGTCGCTCGGCGAACAGGTACAGGCCGGTCAGACGCTCTGCCTGCTCGCGAATCACCAGCGGCTGTTCGTTGAGGGGCAGGCGTTCAAGTCCGAGGCCGATGCGCTCGCCGCCGCGGCCGAGAACCGGACGCCGATCCGGGCCGAGTTCTCGGACGAGGCGCCCGGCGCGTGGGCCGCGCAAGGGCCGCTCACAGTCCATCACCTGTCCAACCAGGTTGACCCGGCCGCGCGCACGTTCGCCTTCTACCTGCCGCTCGACAACCAGTCCCGCACGTTCGAGCGCGACGGGCGGACGTACTACGTGTGGCGGTACCGGCCGGGCCAGCGGGTGCGGCTGCGGCTGCCGGTGGAGAAGCTCGTCACGCTCGCACCGAACGGCCGCAGCGAGCTCCTGCCGTTCGTGCTCCCGGCCGGGGCGGTCGTTCGGGAGGGCGCCGAGGCTTATCTGTTCGTGCAGAACGGGGACATGTTCATACGCAAGCCCGTGCGGGTGCTGTACGAGGACCGCCGGGAGGTCGTTGTCGCGAGCGACGGGAGCGTGAGCGAGGCCGATTTCGTGGTCCGGAACCAGGCGGCCGCTCTCAACCGTGCCCTCAAGGCGGCTGCCGCGGGCGCGGGCGCCGACCCGCACGCCGGACACTCACACGACTAACCGGAGGCCGCAGTGCTCAACGCCGTTATCAAACTGTCGCTCCGCCACCGCCCGCTCGTCGCGGTGCTGTGCCTGGTCGCCCTTCTGTACGGGGGCTATCTGGGGACGGTCACGCCGATCGACGTATTCCCGGACCTGGACCGGCCCCGCGTCACCGTCATGACCGAGGTGCCGGGGCTCGCGCCGGAAGAAGTGGAGACGCTCGTCACATACCCGCTCGAGTCAGCCGTACTCGGGGCCACCGGCGTGCAGGACGTGCGCACCCAGTCGGGCTTCGGGCTGTCGGTGGTGACGGTCGAGTTCGCCTGGGGCACCGACATCAAGACCGCCCGCCAAACGGTGCAGGAGCGGCTCGCGACGGTGACCGGCGACATGCCGGAGGGCGTGAAGCCCCAGATGGCCCCGATCAGTTCGATCATGGGCCAGTTCCTGATCGCCGGGATGCGCCGCCAGCCGGGGCCGAACGGCGGCGATCTGGTCCAGGTACCGGATTCGCCGCTGTACGCCGAACGGGTTGCCAAGGCGGACGGGCCGCCCGACCTGTTCGCGTGGAAGGTGACCGACCGGAAGAACCCGGCCGCCTGGGAATCCGTTCCGGTGACCGGGGCGCGGTGGGGAGAGCCCGCGGCCGACGGCGAGCGGCGGGCTCGGGCCACGGTCGGCGGGCGGTACTACGAGGTCACCTTCCCGTCCGAGACGCAGCGGGCGCTGGCGCTCCGCACGCTCGCCGACTGGGTGGTGCGGCCCCGGCTGCTCAAGGCGTCCGGCGTGGCCCAGGTCATTACGATGGGCGGCGGGCGGAAGCAGTATCAAGTGCTCGTGGACCCCGCGGCCTTGCAGAAAAACGGCGTCACGCTCCGGGACGTGGACGTGGCGCTGCGCGCGAACAACGTCAACTTCACCGGCGGGTTCGCCGACCTGGGCGGCGTGGAGCAGCCGGTGCGGGTGATCGGCCGGCTCGGGCCGCGGCCCGAACAGGTGGTCGCCGACCTGCGGCTGATCGTCGTCAAACCGCCGGCGAAGCCGGAGCCGGGCAGGGCACCCGACCGCGCGGTGCTCCTCAAAGACGTGGCCCGGGTGGTCGAAGGGGCGCAGATCAAGCGCGGCGACTCCAGCATCAACGGGCACCCCGGGGTCGCGATCACCGTCACCAAGCAGCCCCACACCGACACCCGCGAACTGACCGACCGGGTCAAGGCGGCGTTCGCCGAAGTGGAGCCGTCGCTGCCGGCCGACGTGGTGCTGGAGCCCGGGCTGTACGAGCTGCGCGAGTTCATCGACCGCGGCGTTTACAACGTCGGCGAGGCGCTGGTCATCGGAGCGGCGCTGGTGCTGGTGGTGCTGTTCCTGTTCTTGCTGAACTTCCGCACCACGTTCATTTCGCTGTCGGCCATTCCGCTGTCGCTGGCCATCACCGTTTTGGTGTTCAAGCTGATCGGGGCGCTGACCGGTACCGAACTGTCCATCAACGTGATGACCCTGGGCGGCATCGCGGTGGCGATGGGCGAACTGGTGGACGACGCGATCGTGGACGTGGAGAACATTTACCGCCGGCTCCGCGAGAACGCCCACGCGCCCGACCCGAAGCCCGCGCTGCGGGTGGTGTACGAGGCCAGCGCCGAGATCCGCTCGTCGATCGTGTTCGGCACGGCCGTGGTGATCCTGGTGTTCCTGCCGCTGTTCGCCCTGTCCGGGGTTGAGGGGCGGCTGTTCACCCCGCTCGGCGTCGCCTACATCGTGTCGATCCTGGCTTCGCTGGTCGTCTCGCTGACGGTGACGCCGGTCCTGTCGTACTACCTCCTGGCGCACTCGAAAGCCATCCACGCGGAAACGGACGGCCTGCTGGTGCGGCTGCTGAAGAGGGGGGCGGCGGGGCTCGTCCGCCTGAGTATGCGGCGGGCCGGGCTGCTGCTGCTGCTGACGTGGCTGATGGTCGCGTACTGCGGGTGGCGGGTCACCACGCTAGGGGCCGACTTCTTGCCGCCGTTCGACGAGGGCACCGTGCAGGTGGGCGTCACGCTCCCGCCCGGCTCGTCGCTCGAGGCGTCCAACGCCGTGGCCAAACTGGTGGACGCCAAGCTGCGCGCGATGCAGAAGTCGGGCGCCCGGCCCGACGGGGAGGTGCTGGCGTTCTTCCGCCGCACCGGCCGCGCGGAGCTGGACGAGCACGCCGAGCCGCCGAACGTGAACGAGTACTTCGTCGCCATCAACCCGGCGTCCGGCAAATCCCGCAAAGAGGTCATCGCCCTGCTCCAGAGCGAGGTGAAGGAGGAGGTGCCCGGGGTGGACGTGGAGGTGGAGCAGCCGCTCGCCCACATGATCAGTCACATGATCTCGGGCAGTACGGCCCAGATCGCGATCAAGGTGTACGGCGACGACCTCGACACGCTGGAAAAGCTGGCCAACGCGATCAAGGCTTCGGTCGGCGGCGTCCCGGGCATCAGCTCGCTGGCGGTTGAGCCGATCCGCAAGGTGGACGAGATCCACATCAAGCTCGACCCCGAGTCGCTCGCCTTTTATGGGGTGGACCGGGCGTACGTCGGCGCGTTCGTCCAAACGGCACTCAACGGCGAAGTGGTGTCGCAAGTGGTCGAGGGGCAGCGCCGGTTCGACTTGGTGGTGCGGCTGGACGAGCCGTACCGGGCCGACGTGGGCAACTTGAAGGAGCTGCGGCTCGATCTGCCCAACGGGGGCGGGCAGGTCCGACTCAAAGATCTGGCCGACGTGACGCCGCTGACCGGCGGGGACAGCGGCGCGAACCAGGTGAAGCGCGAGAACGTGCGCCGGCGGATCGTGATCCGGTGCAACGCCGCCGGGCGCGACCTCGCGTCTGTGGTCGGGGACATCGAGCGGGTGGTGCGCTCCGACGTGCCGATGCCGGAGGGGTACTTCGTCGAGTACGGCGGGCAGTTCGAGAGCCAGAAGCGGGCCACCCGGCTGATCGCGGCGCTGGCCGCCCTGTCGGTGGTGGGCATGTTCTTCGTGCTGTACATGCTGTTCCCGTCCGCGCGGGTGGTGTTACAGATCCTCAACGCGGTGCCCGCGGCGTTCATCGGCGGGGTGCTCGCGCTGGTTGTGACCGGTCAGACGCTGACGGTCGCGAGCCTGGTCGGGTTCATCTCGCTGGGCGGGATCGCGGCCCGCAACGGTATCCTGCTGGTCAACCACTACCTACACCTGATGCGGCACGAAGGCGAGGGGTTCACCGAGCACATGATCCTGCGCGGCAGTCTGGAGCGACTGTCGCCGGTGCTGATGACGGCGCTCACCGCGGGCATCGGGCTGATCCCGCTGGTGGTCGCCGGTCAGCAGCCCGGGCGCGAGATCCTGTACCCGGTCGCGACGGTGATCCTCGGCGGCCTCATCACCAGCACGTTCTGCGAGTTCCTGCTGCGGCCCGGGCTGTTCTGGCGGTTCAGCGGGGCGGATGCGGTGAGGCTCGCCGGGCACGGATCGGACGCCGACGGGCTGGACGACCCGCCCGCCGCGTCACACGAACCACACCCGCCGCACGGTGCGGCGGGTTCTGGGAGCACGGCCGCCCCGCAGGGGCCGTGACGACGGTGCTTTTTCGACGAGGAGGGCGACACGATGCGCACGATGTTCGTGCTGGGGCTGGTGGCGGTGATCGGGCTGGCGTTCGGCGGTGTGAGTCGGGCCGAGGACGAGGTCGGCCCGCACAAGGGGCCGGTCGCGGAGTGGGGCGACGAGGAGCTCCACCTGGAGGTGGTCGCGGACGCCAAGACGGGCGACGTGACGGTGTACGTGTACGGCAACCACAACGACCTTCACAAGGGCCGGGCCTTGCCGATCGACGCCAAGACGCTGACCCTCGCGCTGAAGACCACGGAGCCGGCCACGACGGTCAAGCTGGAGGCCAAGCCGGCCAAGGACGACCCCAAGGGGAAGTCGTCGGTGTTCACGGGCAAGAGTGACGCCTTCAAGACCGACAAGAAGCTGGTGGGCACCATCAGCGGCAAGGTCGGTACGAAGCCGTACTCCGGCGACTTCAAGCAGAAGTGATTGGGCACGGCGCGAGTCGGCGCCGACTGATGTGGCTATGCTTTGAGTGCGTCCGCGCCGCGAGCGGTTGCGAAACGGTGCGCGCTGTGATCCTCAACAGCGCTTTGAGCGTCCGCAGCACCGCTCGCGGAACGCGGACGCACTCAGGAACCGGGGCGAATCGTGCTTCCTTGACAACTCTCGGATGGGTGATTTCGAAACCGGAAATGGGATCCGAACGGCTCGCTCTCCGCAACTAATCGGCTCACTTTCACTGGCGGAAGGGTTGCACTTCCCGCATGAATTTTGCCTATCTTGCTTGCATACCGTATTTCCTCAATCTAAATAGGATTCGTGCGGGTACTTAATCACCGCTCTTGACTCGCACTGCGATTGTTCAGGTGCAGCGCTACCGCACGCACTGACTCGACGCTCACCACCGGGCATCGGGTCCGCCGTGCGTGTGAACGTGCGCGCGTCAATCGACTGAGCCGGTGAGTCCCGTCCCTCCGACCGTCGGCCATGCGGCGGGTCGGTGATTCCTTGTCTGCGGCTCGAGCGGTCGCGCCGCCCACTCCCAAGCCCGAGGTCAGAGATGTCGCTCCTTTCCGCGTTGCTCCGCCGAACACAAACGTTCGCCTCCGCCGCCACGTCTACCCGCACACGGTTGCAACTGGCGCTCCTCGAAGACCGCACGGTCCCCGCAACGCTCACCTGGATCGGTGGGGCAATGGGGAACAACAACTGGTCGACTTCGGGTAACTGGAACGACGGGGGGATGAACACGACTGTTCCAAGTTCGAACGCTGATGTCCTCGTGTTCGACGGTTCGGCCTCGACCTTCACGAGCAACAACGATATCCCGGGTTTGACGGTGAGCGAAATCCAGCTCAGCTTCCCGGGCTACACGATCACCGGCACGCAACCCGTTACCGTGGTGACGGCGGTGACGGATTCGACGCCCGTGGGCTCGAGCGCGATTTCGCTGAGCATTGACGGCGCAGGAACATTGACGAAGTCCGGCGGGGCGGACCTCATCCTGTCGGGCACGAACACGTTCACCGGGGGCACCACGATCTCGGGCGGCGTGCTGCAACTCGACGGCGGGGCGGCGCTGGGCGACGGGAACGCGGTGACGGTGGGTCCCGGGTCCGCGCTGACCCTCGGGGCGACCGAGACCATCGGCTCACTCACCGGAGCCGGGAACGTGTCGCTGAGCACGTTCACCCTAACGGCCGGCGGGGACAACACGAGTACCACGTTCTCGGGCGTGGCCAGTGGGACCGGCGGGCTCACCAAGGCCGGAACCGGAACCCTGACGCTGTCGGGGGCCAACACGTACACCGGCGCCACCACCGTGAGTGCCGGTATGCTGCTCCTCAACGGCGGTTCGGCGGTGGCCGATACCAGCGCGGTGTCGGTGAGCGCCGGGGCGACCCTGGCGCTGGGCGCGAACGAGACGGTCGGTTCGCTGGCCGGTGCCGGGGGCGTGACCCTGGGCACGTTCACGCTGACGGCCGGCGGGAACAACACGAGCACCGCGTTCTCGGGCGTGGCCGCCGGCACCGGCGGGCTCACCAAGGCCGGGACCGGGACCCTGACCCTGTCGGGCACTAACACGTACACCGGCACGACCACGGTGAGCGCGGGCACGCTGACGCTCAACGGCGGGGCGGCGATCGCGGACACGAGCGCGGTAACGGTGAGCGCCGGTGGCACCCTGACGCTGGGTGCGAACGAGACGGTCGGTTCGCTCGCCGGGGCCGGCAACGTGACGCTGAGCACGTTCACTCTGACGGCCGGGGGGGACAACACGAGCACCACGTTCTCGGGCATCGCCAGCGGGACCGGCGGGTTCGCCAAAACCGGGACCGGCACCCTGACCCTTTCGGGCGCCAACACGTACACCGGTGCCACCACCGTTTCGGGCGGCACACTCGCGACGAACTCGCTCGGCAGCACCGCGTCGCTGACTCTCGACGGCGGCACCCTCTCGGCCGCGTCCGTGTCCCTGAGCACCAGCGTCGCGGTGACCGTCGGCAGCGGCGGCGCCACCGTTGACCTGTCGAACGGGTCCGTCACCCTGAACGGCACGCTGACGGGGTCCGCCGGGCTGACCGTGAACAGCACTGTCGGCGGTAACGTGCTCTCGATCCCTGTGGCCAACGGTGGCACCTACAGCGGCACCGTGACGCTGAACAACGGCATCCTGCAGTTCGGGGACGACGCGGCCTTCGGTTCGGGCGCGCTGGCGATCAACGGCGGGAAGGTGCGGGCGTCGGGCGGGACCCCGCGGACAATCGCCAACGCGCTGACGCTCGGCGGTACGTTCACGATGTCGGGGGCGGCCGCTCTGACGTTCACCGGCGCGGTGGACCTGACCGGCAGCACGCGCACCATCAACGACAGCATCAGCGCGGACCTCACGTTTTCGGGCGTGGTGAGTAACGGTAGCCTGACGGTCTCGAACCAGGGTACCGGAGCGGTCGTGCTGGGCGGCGCGAACACGTACACCGGCACGACCACGGTGAGCGCGGGCACGCTGACGCTCAACGGCGGGGCGGCGATCGCGGACACGAGCGCGGTAACGGTGAGCGCCGGTGGCACCCTGGCGCTGGGCGCGAACGAGACGGTCGGTTCGCTGGCCGGTGCCGGGGGCGTGACCCTGGGCACGTTCACGCTGACGGCCGGCGGGAACAACACGAGCACCGCGTTCTCGGGCGTGGCCGCCGGCACCGGCGGGCTCACCAAGGCCGGGACCGGGACCCTGACCCTGTCGGGGGCCAACACGTACACCGGCGCCACCACGGTGAGCGCGGGCACGCTGACACTCGGGAGCAACTCGGCGATCGCGGATACGGGCGCCGTCACCGTCAGCGCCGGGGCCACCCTGGCTGTGAGCGCCGACGAGACCATTGGCTCGCTCGCGGGCGCCGGGAGCGTGAGCCTCGGTGTGAACTTCCTCACGGCCGGCGGCGATAACACGAGCACCACGTATTCGGGTGTGATGAGCGGCACGGGGGCCCTGACTAAGGCGGGGACCGGCACGCTCACCCTGTCGGGCTCCAACACGTATACCGGTGCCACCACCGTGTCCGGCGGCACGCTGAGCGTGGCCGCGGACGCGAACCTGGGTACCGGGGCGGTGACCCTGGCGGCCACCACCACGCTCGCCGTCACCGGGGCCACTACCATCGACAACGCCATCGCCCTGAGCGGCGCCTCGACCGTTGACACCTCGGCCGCGGTCACCCTCTCGGGGGTGATCTCCGGGGCCAACGGGCTCACCAAGGCCGGGACCGGAACCCTGACCCTGTCGGGCACCAACACGTACACCGGCACGACCACAGTGAGCGCCGGCACGCTGAGCGTGGCCGGGGACGCGAACCTGGGCACCGGGGCGGTGACCCTGGTGGCCACCACCACGCTCGCCGTCACCGGGGCCACCACCATCGACAACGCCATCGCCCTGAGCGGCGCCGCGACCATCACCAACTCGGCCGCGGTGACGGCGTCGGGCGTCATCTCCGGTGCCGGGGGCCTCACCAAGGCCGGGACCGGTACCCTGACCCTGTCGGCCACCAACACGTACACCGGCGCTACCACCGCGAGCGCCGGCACAACACTCGTCACCGGGAGCATCGCTACCAGCTCGGGCGTACAAGTGAGTAACGGCGCGACGCTGGGCGGGACCGGTACTGTTCCGGCCGTCACGGCTGTGTCCGGCGCGACGTTGGCCCCGGGCACGTCCCCGGGCGTGATCAACACGGGCGCGCTGACACTTCCGGCCGGGGCCACGTTCAGCGCGGAGATCAACGGTACAACGGTCGGGACCGGTTACGACCAGGCTTCGGTGACGGGAACCGTGAACCTGACCGGTTCAACCCTCAGCACCACACTCGGCTTCGCTCCGTCGGCGGGCACCAGTTTCATCCTGATCGCCAACGACGGCGTCGACGCGGTGACGGGGACGTTCGCGGGGCTGCCCGAAGGCGCGACATTCACCTCCGGCGGCAAGACCTTCACCATCAGCTATGTCGGCGGCACCGGAAACGACGTCGTGGTGTCGGTGGCGCCGCCGACCGTCAGCATCGGTAACGTGACAGCGGGCGAGGGCAACTCCGGCTCTACGGCGTTCACTTTTACCGTGACGCTGTCGGCCGTCAGCGCCCAGACCGTGACCGTCAACTACGCCACGGCGAACGGGACGGCGCAGGCCGGGAGCGACTACACGAGCGCCTCCGGCACACTCACGTTCGCGCCGGGTGAAACCTCGAAGACCATCACCGTCGCAGTGACAGGCGACACGACCGTCGAGCCCGACGAGACGTTCACGGTCGTGCTCTCGGGAGCCAGCAACGCGACCATCGCGACCGGCACCGGCACCGGCACCATCACCAACGACGACAAAACCAGTCCGGCGGTGGTCAGCATCGGCACGGGCGGCGGCACGCCCGGCACGGTGCGCCCGGTGGACCCGGTGACCGGTGCGCCCGGGACGCCGATCACCGCGTTCGCCGGGTTCGGCGGGGAGATCCGGGTGGCGTCCGGGGACGTGAACGGCGACGGCTTGGCGGACACGATCACCGGGGCGGGCGCGGGCGCCGCCGGCGGGCACGTGAAGGTGTTCGCCGCGGACGGCACACTGCTGTACAGCTTCCTGGCGTTCTCCGGGTTCTCGGGCGGAGTGTTCGTGGCAACGGGGGACGTGAACGGGGACGGTCGTGAAGACATCGTCGTCGCCGCGGACGCCGGGGCGGCTCCGCACGTGAAGGTGTTCAGCGGCAAGGACGGGTCGCTGCTCCAGAGCTTCCTCGCGTACGACCCCGGGTTCCGGGGCGGGGTGCGGGTCTCGACCGGGGACGTGAACGGGGACGGGTTCGACGACATCATCACCGGCTCGGGACCCGGGTCGGCCCCGCACGTGAAGGCGTTCAGCGGCAAGGACGGGTCACTGCTCCGGAGCTTCCTCGCGTACGACGCCGGGTTCGGTGGCGGGGTGTACGTGGCGGCCGGGGACGTTAACGGGGACGGCCGCGATGACATCGTCACCGGCACCGGGCCTGGCACCCGGGCGCACGTGAAGGTGTTCAGCGCGTCGGACGGGTCGCTGCTCCAGAGCTTCTTCGCCTACGACGCCGGCTTCCGGGGTGGGGTCCGCGTGGGCACCGGGGTCGTGAACGGTCAGACGGCGGTGCTGACCGGCGCCGGCCCCGGCGCCGGCCCGCACGTGAAAGCGTTCGTCAACGGCCTGGAGGTGAGCAGCCTGTTCGCCGGTAGCACCAGCTTTACCGGCGGCGTTTACGTCGGCTGATCGGCCGATCGGTGACGACCCCAGCTCCGACACGAATGTGAGCCCGCGCGCCGAGCGTTTGACTCGGCGCGCGGGCTCACGGGCTTTCCCCGACCGGCCGGCCCCGGTCAGGGGTGCTTCTGCACGCTGTCGGCCGGTCCCGGGGTGTCCGGCTCGGGCGCCACCGGTCCGACCGGTGGCGCCGCCGGGTCATCGGGCGGGCTCCGGTCCTCATGTGGCACTTCTGTTGGCGGCGTCGCCGGGACCTCGGCGACCGGTTCCGCCGCCGGCTGGTGGCTGTGGTGACCGGCCGCGACCGCCGGCTCTTCGCCCGGCGACGGCTTCGGCGGGCCGTTCATCAGCTCGATGAAGCCCTGGATCGCCACGTAGAAGACCGGCACGAAGAACACCGCCAGCACGGTCGAGGTGATCATGCCGCCGAACACGGCGGTGCCGAGCGACTGTCGGCTCGCCGCGCCGGCGCCGGTCGCGAGCACCAGCGGCACCACGCCGAGGATGAACGCGAAGCTGGTCATGATGATCGGCCGGAACCGCATCCGGGCGGCCTCCAGGGCCGCCTGCCGGACGCTCCGGCCTCCCAACCGCAGCTCGCGCGCGAACTCCACAATCAGGATCGCGTTCTTCGACGCCAGCGCGATGATGAGCACCACGCCGATCTGGGTGTAGATGTTGTTGTCCATCGACGCGATCGACGGGTACTTGTCGTGCAGCCACGCCTTCGTGTTCACGGCCGCGACCACACCCAGCAGCCCGAGCGGCACCACCAGGATCACCGCGAACGGCAGCAGCCAGCTCTCGTACAGCGCCGCGAGCACCAGGTACACCATCAGCACCGCGAGGCCGAACACGATGAACGACTCGGTGATGGGCTTGCCGAGCAGGTCGAACGCCGACCCGCTCGACCGCTTCTCCTGGTACGAGAGCGCCGTCCACTCGAAGCCCATCGTCGGCGGCAGCTCCTTGTTCGCCACCTCTTCCATCGCGGCGATCGCCTCGCCGGAGCTGATGCCCTCTTTCGCCCGGCCCGGGATCTGGGCCGTGGGGTACAGGTTGTAGCGGATGATCGACTGCGGCCCGATCACCACGTCCGCGGCGAGCAGCGTGCCGAGCGGCACCCGCGGGCGTGGGCCGGTCCGTGCCGAGCCGTCGGGGTTCACGCCGCCCTCGCGCCCGGGCACCTCCAGGCGCTTGATGATGTCCGTGTCGCCGCGGAACCGGGCGTCCGCCTGGATGCGCACTTGGTAGGTGCGGCCGAACTTGTTGAAGTCGTTGACGTACACGGACCCGAGGTTCGCCTGGAGCGTGCTGAACACGTCGTCCACCTTCACGCCCATCTTTTCCGCCTTCTCGCGGTCGATGTCGAGGTAGATCTGCGGCACGCCCGCGCGGAACGTGCTGCGGGTCTGGCGGCCCTCGATCTCCGGCCGCTGCGCCGCCGCCGCCACGACCGCGTTGGCCCGCTCTTGAAGCACGTCGGTCCCGACGCCCTCGCGGTCCTCGATCTGGATCTGGAAACCGCCCACGAACCCGAGCCCCTGGATCGAGGGGGGCACCAGCACCAGGATCATCGCGTCGCGGTACACGCCGAACTCCCGCTGGAGCCGGGCCACCAGCGCCTCCTGGCTGAGCGCCGGGTCCTTGCGGTGCTTCCAGTCCTTCCAGGCTGCGAACGCGGTCGCGCTGTTGGGCGCCGCGGTGCCGTCGAGCAGCGAGAACCCGCCCAGCACGAACCAGTTCTCCACGCCGGGCGTGTTCCGCAGGGCGGTGTTCATCCGGTCCGTCACCTCGCGGGTGCGGTCGATGCTGGCCGCGTCCGGCAGTTGGACCGCGATGACGATGTACCCTTGGTCCTCGTCCGGCAGGAACCCTTGCGGGGTCTGCTGGTACCACATGCCGGTGCCGACCGCCAGCGCCAGGAACGCCACCAGCGCCACCGGCCACGCGCGGAGCAGCCACTTCACGCTCCACGCGTACGCGCCCTCGATCGGCCCGTACACCGCGTCGAAGGCCCGCGAGAACAGCCCCTTCTTCTTCACCGGCTTGAGCCACACGGCGCACTGCGCGGGCTTCAGCGTGAGCGCGTTCACCGCGCTGATGACCGCGGTGGCCGCGATGGTCAGCGCGAACTGCTTGTAGAGCTGTCCGGTGATGCCCCCCAGGAACGCGGTCGGCAGGAACACCGCGATCAGCACGAAGGTGATCGAGATGATCGGCCCGGTCACCTCGCTCATCGCCTGGATCGTCGCCGCCCGGGGCGTCATCCCCTTCTCGATGTGGTGGCTGGCGTTCTCCACGATCACGATCGCGTCGTCCACCACGATGCCGATGGCGAGGATCAGCCCGAACAGCGTGAGCAGGTTCACCGAGAACCCGAGGAACGGCATGAACGCGAACGCGCCGATGATGGTGATGGGCACCGTCGTCGCGGGGACGAACAGCGCGCGCCAGCTCTGGAGGAACACCAGGATCACCACCAGCACCAGCACCCCGGCCTCGAACAGGGTGGTGTACACCTCGTCGATGGCGGCCTCGACGAACTTGGTGGTGTCGAACGGGATGCTGTACTCGACCCCGGGCGGGAGCGTCGGCTTCACCTTCTCCATCGCCGCCCGCACGCCCTTCGCCACGTTCAGCGCGTTGGACCCGGGGAGCTGGTAGATCAGGATGTTGGCCGCCGGGAACGCGCTGCGGGACGCGAACGAGTCGTAGGACTGGCCCCCCAGCTCGACGTCCGCGATCTCGCGCAGGTAGACGATCTGCCCGGCCGCGCCGGACTTCACGATGATGTTCTTGAACTGCTCCGGGTCCTGGAGCCGGCCCAGGGTGGTCACCGTGTACTGGAACCGCTGCCCGGACGGGTTCGGCGGCTGCCCCACCTGGCCGGCCGCGACCTGCACGTTCTGGCGCTGGAGCGCGGCCAGCACGTCCTCGGTCGTGAGCTGCCGGGCGGCGAGCTTGTCCGGGTTCAGCCACACCCGCATCGAGTACGCGCCCACCCCGCGCACCAGCACGTCGCCGACGCCGGTCACGCGGCTCAGCTCGTCGCGCAGCTTGAGGGTCGCGTAGTTCGAGAGGAACAGCCCGTCGTAGGGGTCCGGGAGCGTGTCCACGCGGGCGACGTCCGTCAGCGGCATCGGCGGGCGGCCGGGGGGGCGGACGGTGAGCGCGCGAAACTTGTCCGCGCCCGCGGGGCCGTCGTTGGCGAAGTCGTCTGCAACGGCGATCCGGTAGTACAGCGGGTGTTCGGTTGCGGGTGCGGCGCCGGTCGAGCCGGCCGCGATCACCCCGGCCGCGATCTCGGTGACGTGCGACAGATGCGGCTCAACCCGCGCCCCGGCGGCGCGGACCGCCTCGAGCACGTGTTCGGGGGCCGCGCCGGTGGCCCTCAGGGAGTTCGGGTCGAGCGTCAGGTCATACCGATCCTTCGGCGGCGGCGCGGTCAGTGAGATCGCCAGAATGATCGCCGACGACTGCTTGCGGACCTGGAGCCCCTGGCGGCGGACCTCTTCCGGGAGCCGCGGCTCGGCGATGCTGAGCCGGTTCTGCACCAGCACCTGGGCGGCGTCCAGGTCCGTGCCGATCTCGAACGTGATGGTCAGCGAGTACGAGCCGTCGGCCGAGGACGTGGAGGACATGTACATCATGTTCTCGACGCCGTTCACCTCCTGCTCGATCGGGGCGGCGACGGTCTCGGTCACCACCTTGGCGTTGGCCCCGGGGTACAGCCCGCTCACCACCACCGTGGGCGGGGTGATCGGTGGGTACCGTTCGACCGGGAGCCGGTACAGCGCCACCGCGCCGAACAGGAGCGTGATGATCGCGAGCACGTTCGCAAAAATCGGCCGGTCGATGAAGAAGTTCGAAATCATGCGGCGGGTGCGTGTATTGGGAGGGGCGAGACGAGGAGCGCGTGTCGATCCGCGGCGGCCACGAGTGAGCGCGGCTGCCCGGATCAACACGCTGCGGAGGTTATTTCTTGGGCGCGGCGGGCGGGATCAGGTTCCACTCCTCTGGCGCCACGGGAGCACCGGGGCGGGCCTGCTGGAGGCCGTCGAGAATAACGCGGTCTTGCGGGAGGAGGCCGGCGGTGATCGCCACGACCGACTTGATCGGGCGGCGGCTCGGGGCGGGCGGCTGGCCCTCCGCGGGCGGGGCCGGGGTCGGGTTGACCGCGATCCAACTGGGCGGCGCCTTGCCGGGCTCGGGCGGCGGCGCTTTCCACACCGGCGCCCCCACGGTGACGATTCGCTTCTCGACCGCGTTGTTGGCGGCCACCACGAACAGGAACCGCCCCTCCTGGCCGCTCAGCAGGCAATCTTCGGGGATTACGGTTTGCTGCGTGTAGTCGGATTTTGGCACGCGCACCCGCGCGTACATGCCGGGGTAGAGGAGCCGGACGTTGTTGGCCAGCAGGGGGTTGTCGAGCGTCCCGCGCACGTGAATCGTGCCGGTTGCCGTTTCGACGCGGTTGTCCCGGAAGTCGAGGGTGCCGCGGTGCGGGAAGTCGCGCTCGTCGCCGACCCCGATTTCGATGTCGGCCACATCCCCGGACGGGTGCGCCCGGATCCGCGCCTTTTGGGCCGCAAAGTAGTCCGCCTCTGGGGCGTCGAACTCGACGTACAACTTATCCACGCGAACGATCGTAGCCATGAGCGTCGTGTCGGCCTGGATCAGGTTCCCGCGGTGGACGTGCGTGCGGCCGATGCGACCCGGGATCCGCGCCTTAATGTCCGTGTAGCTCAGGATCAGGTTCGCGGAGTGCAGAGCTTCCTTTGCGGCGTCGCGGTTCGCTTCGGCCGCCTTTAACTCGGCGACCCGAACCCCGAGCGTTGCCCTGGCGAGATCGAGGTCCGCTTTCGAGGCGGACGCGACCTTGATGAGCCCGCTGACCCGCTCCAGGTCGGCTTTCGACTGCTCGATCTGGGCTTCCCACGTTTTGATCTCGGCGTCGGCCTTGAGCAGCTCCGCCTCCGCCTTCCGCACCGCCGTGTTGTACTCGCGCTTGTCGATCGTATAGAGCGGCGCGTCCTCGGCGACCTCGGTCCCTTCCTTGAACAGCACCTCGGTGAGGAACCCGCGGATCTTCGACCGCACCTCGACCGATTCGGTGGTGTTCAGGTACCCGTTGTACACCCAGTAGTCGCGCACGGGCGTTGTGGCGGGTCGGACGACGGTCACGCGGGGGGGAGGGGGCGCGGGAGGTGCGGGCTTCTGCGCGCGGCACCCGGCCAGGGCACTAACGGCCGCGACCAGAAAAGTGCCCAGCCAGATTCGGGGCATCGCGACGTTCCTTGCGAGGTTGAACGGGGTGCAATAGTGCAAGCGGCGCGCCGGCCCGCGCACCGTTTTACCTGTATTACTGGCGCCGACGCCGGCCCTTACGGATGGAGAAAAGTGTTGGGCATTAGTCCGCTGGACTATGCTTGTACGAAGTGTTTGGGGGCGGTTCAAAAATCGAACCCGACGCGCACGCCGTAGAGGTCCGCGGCGCCGTGCCGCCCGGTTCGGGTGGTCTGGAACGCGCGAATGTAGTTCGCCGTGATGCGCAGATACGGATTCAAGTACCAGTTGAGGCCGGCGGTCAGGTCGGTGAGCCGGCCGCCGCGGACGCTGCCGTTGTTCAGGTCGAGGTGCGAAAGCCGTAGTGCCAGTTCCCACGCGCCCGGGCCGCGGCCCAAGCTCCGCGCCTCCCGGCCGACGAAATCGCGGCGCGGCGAAATCCGGTCGAGCATGCCGGTGCTGCGCCGGTACGTCCGGTTCTCACCCGTCAAGAACACGCTGCCGTACACGTACCAGGACTGAAGGTAGACCGCGCCGCTGGCGTAGGTGTCGATGGGGACGAGGACGTACTCGCCTTGAGCCGAAAAGGGGCCGCGGATCAGCAGCGCCTCCGCCCCGATGAGCTGATAGAACCCGGCCCCGACGGCCCCGGTGTCCACAAAGTTGGGCACGTTGGGCGCGGCGGACCCGGAACGCAGCTCCGGGCGCACGGCGAACCGCACCTGGCCCCCCTTCGTGGCCCGGGCCGAGTACGCGAGCCCCAGGTGGAGCAGGTCGCGACCGTCGGTTGCTTCGTCGTACCACGGCAGGTACGTCACACGCCCCGTCGCCGCGGTGCGGAAATCGTTACCGGTGTCGTCGCCGAACACGTCGCTGTCGGTGTGGAAGGCCCCGACGGCCCACGTCCCGCGCTGGTCCGCGTAGGTGTCGAACGCCATCACCCCGGTGTTGCGGCCGGGGCTGATC
The DNA here is from genome assembly GCF_034097035.1 of Gemmata algarum. Lineage (NCBI taxonomy): Bacteria > Pseudomonadati > Planctomycetota > Planctomycetia > Gemmatales > Gemmataceae > Gemmata > Gemmata algarum. The sequence goes on along the minus strand of NZ_JAXBLV010000179.1, from coordinate 10,114 downwards.
GGCTCCGTCGGGAGGCTACGCTCCATGAACGTGATGAACCGGTTCTGGCTGTACTGCTCGAGGCCGAACGGTTCGAAGAAGTGCCCGGCGCGGACGTGACCGAGCCACGGCACGTCGTTGAGGCCGACGAACACGTCGATGAACGACGGCCGGCCCGGGAGCGCAAAGTCCAAGCCGAGTCGGTACTCGACCTGGCCGTATTCACCGAACATGTTGAAGCGGGCACGGCGAAACGCCGCCCCGTCGGGGATGCTCCCGACGGCGGCCCGGTTCACCGCGTCCTGATCGGACCAGATCGAGTCGGCTTGAATCTGGACGGACCAGTTGAGTGTGGGCTTCTTGGCGGCGTCGGCGGCCTTCTGCTTCGACTTTTTGAGCTCGTCTTCCAGGTTGGAGACGCGCTGCATCAGTTCCGTGAGCTTGTCCTTCGGTCCGTCCGCCGCCGGCACCAGTTCCGCGGGGGAGGTGGCCTCGACCGGTTGGACCGGTGCATTGGTGACGGCCGGCCGCTCCTGAGCGCTGAGGCGTGCGCAAATGAGGCAAGCGGCGCAAAGAGCCAGCGCGAACAGGGGGCGCAACATCGATCGGAGTTCCGTCAAGCATCGGAGATTCCGGTCCTTTAACGACATGCGCGGGGTGAATCAACCGGAACCCGAGGCGCTATCTGACCTTTCGCGGCGCGCGGCGCGGCGGCACAATACGCGGGTATGAGAATACTCCACACCGCCGACTGGCACCTGGGGGACCGGCTCGGCCGGATCGACCGTACCGACGACCTCCGCCGAGCGGTCGAGCGCGTCGCCGCGCACTGCAAAGAGCAGAACGTGGACGTGCTCCTGGTCGCCGGCGACCTGTTCAGCGAGCTGGCTCGCCCGGACGGGCTGCGCGAAACGATCCGGCACTGGCAGGAGGTGTTCCGCGAGTTCCTCGAAACCGGCGGCACGATCCTCACACTCACCGGCAACCACGACAACGAGAACTTCTGCCAGACGCTTGTGAGCGCGATGTCGCTCGCGTCGCCCACGATCGGGCGCCCCGGAGAGGTGGTCCCCCCGGGGCGGCTCTACCTCGCGGCCGAGCCCACGTTCCTGCGCCTCGAAGACCGAACGGACGGGTTCCCGGTGCAGTTCGTGCTGATGCCGTTCCCGACCCCGCACCGGTTCTTCCGCGGCGACGCCGCCCTGAAGTATGGCAGCCCCGAGGAGAAAAATGCGCTGCTGGTGTCGGCGTGGGCCGACGCGCTGCGCGAGATCCGCGCGCACCCTAAATACGACGCCACCGCGCCCGCCGTGCTGAGCGCGCACGTTCACGTCCACGGTTCGACGGTGGGGCCGAGCCTGTTCCGGATTACGATCGAAGAGGACGTGGTGGTCGAGGGCGCGGACCTGCCGCAGCAGTTCGATTACGTTGCGCTGGGGCACATTCACAAGCCGCAAGTCGTTGGCGCGCCGCACATGCGCTACTGCGGCAGCATCGAACGCATGGACCTAGGCGAACAGGGCGACCAGAAGGGCGTCGTTTTGGTCGACATCGGCCGAACCGGGCGGAACGGAGAGCCAGAGGTGCTGCCGCTCCCGTCCACTCCGATTTACGAAGTGGTCGTGTTGGACCCGGCGCAGGACATCCCGCGGCTGCGGGAGGAGTTCCCGGACGCGCAGAACGACCTCGTGAACCTTCAGATCCGCTACACCTCGGGCAAGGACCAGCTCGAGGACGTGCTGCGCGACCTGGACCGCATTTTCCCGCGCTGGTACGCCCGCGACTGGCAGGAAACCGGCGCACTCGGCCCGACGCTGGTGAACCCCGCGGAGGGCGCCGGCGGAAAAGGGTTCGGCGAAACGGTGCGCGAGTACCTGGGACAAGAACTCGTTCAGCACGACGAGGGCGAACGGGACGCGATCCTGAAGATCGCGGACGGGCTGCTGAAGGAACTGGAAAACTAAGCATTAATGGCCGCAAAACGGCACAAGAGGAAGCAGAAGAACACAAATTGAGAGCGGATGTTCTTTGGCCTCTTTTTGAGCTTTTTGTGCCGTTTCTGCCTTCTGGATTGAGACGGCGAAATGATCCCGCAACGAGTGAAGCTGTCCGGGTTCCTCTCGTACAAGGACGAGCAGGAGATTCGTTTCGACGGCGCGCCCCTGTGGATGCTGTCGGGCACCAACGGGAGCGGCAAGTCGAGCATCTTCGACGCGGTCACGTTCGCGCTGTTCGGCCACCACCGCGGCGGGAGCCAGAGCGCCGCCGAACTCATCAACAAGGAAGCCACCACCCTCAGCGTCGAGTTCGACTTCACCAGCGAGCGGCAACTGTACCGGATCAAGCGGACCGTGCGCAAGCGCCAGAGCGGCGTCGCCAGCACGCAGCAGGTGCTGAAGCACACGCACAGCGAGATCACCGGCGAGACGTGGGAGGCGGTGGCGGGGACCGAGTACAAGGCGAAGTTCGACACCTGGGTGAAGGACAAGATCGGGCTCGATTACGAGACGTTCACGTCGTCGGTGCTGTTGCTCCAGGGCAAATCGGAAAAGCTGCTCGACAGCACCCCGGCGGGGCGCGCGGGGGTGCTCGCGCGGATCGTGGACCTGGAGCGCTACCAGAAGCTTCACGGAAAAGCCGACGACAAGCGCCGCGCGCTCAAGAGCGAGCTGGAGGGCCTCACGAATCAACTGCTCGGCGTGAAGGAGGTGACCAACGAGGAGTACGCCGAGGTGGAGGCGCAGATTCTGGAGCTGGACGAGGCGCGGCTGCGCGCGCAGGAGCGCATCGACCACCTCAACGCGCTGGAGCTGCGGGCGCGGCGCTGGACCGACACGCAGGCCAAGCTCCAGGGGGTGCGGGCGAAGCTCCAAGGCGCCGAAAAGCTGCTCGGCACCGCGGTCGCGATCGAGAAGGACCACACCCGGCTGCGCGAGCTCCGCGACGTGCTTCCGGCGGTCAACACGATCGTCACCGAGCGCGGCCGGGTCAACGCGTCGGAGCGCAACACCGACCGCCTCACCAAGGAGCGCGAGGAGGTGACGGAGACCCGGCGTAAGACCGATAACACGCTCTCGCAGCTCCGGAAGAAGCTCGCCGCGCTCAAAACCACGCAGACCGAGAACGAGGCCAAAAAGGGGCACCTCGAAACGCGCTTGCGCGAGCTGACCGCGGTCCTCGAAAAGGTCAAACAGGTCGAGGACGCGGAGTCCGAGATCGCGCGCCTGGACGACGAGCTGAAGCCGTTCCCGAAGGACACCGACGCGAGGGTGCGCGAGTTCCAGACCGAACACGAGCGGCTCGCGCTGCTCGCTCAGCACGTCGCGCTATTGGACCGCCTGCACCAGGACCGCTCCGAACTCACGAAGGCGGTTACGGCCGAGCGGCAGGTCCGCGCCGACGAGTCGCGGCTCAAGGCCGAGGGCATCAAGGCGAAAGAGGACTTCACGCAACTCGAGGCGGATGCGAAGGCCGCCCGCGAGGACCGGGCCGCAAAAGACCAGGCTGCGGCCGAGGCCCGCGCGCTCGCCCGGCAGGCACGCGAACTCGCCGACGAGTTCAAGAGCATGACCGGCGTCACGAAGTGCCGGGCGTGCGGCCAGAAGCTCACGCCCGAGCATTTTGCGGACGAGAAGAAGGCCCGCGAGGCCGAGGCGAAAAAGGCCGAGGAGCGGCTCAAGACGCTGACCGTTGGCGCGGAGAAAGCCCGCACGCGCGAGGACGAACTCGCCTCGAAGGAAGTCACGGAGCGCAAGCGGCTCACCGACCTTCGCGACCGGTGGAAGGACGCCGACGCGGCGCTCAAGCAGACGACCGCCGACATCAAGCGCCTGACCGAGGCGTGCCGGCAAACGTACTTCGCGCTGCCCGACGAGTTCAAGCAGAAGCTCGGCCCGTCCGAGCCGGCCGACTGGTCGGCGGTGACGTACCCGAACCGGCAGGATCTCGCCGCGCTCAACGACGAGGCCCGCGGGATCGAACTCACCCGCCGGAGGTTGAAGGCCGCGCAGGAGGAGGCAAAAAAGGCCGAGGCCCTCCGGGCGAAGCTCGACTCGGCGCGCGAGCGGCTCGCGCGGGCGCAGCGCGCGTTGCCCGGGGGCGACCCCGGCGCGCTCCGTCAGGAATACGTCGCGAAGCAGAGCGAAGAGAAAAGCGTTAAGGCGGCGCTGGAAGCGGGCAAGAAAGAGATCACCGCGACCGAGGGCGACATCGAACGTTACCAGCGCGCCGTGAACAACGCGGAGCAAGAACTGGTCACCATCGCGGGCAAACTGGAGCTTGAGGAGTCGAGCCGCCGGCAGAGCGGCGAGTCGATCGAACGCGCGAAGAAGGCGCTCCCGGCCGCGTGGCAGAAGCCGCTCGAAACCGCGGGGCTCACGGACCGCGCGCGGTGGCAGGACGAACTCGACGAACTGGTGACCAAAAATACGGAAGCGCGGTACACGCAGCTCCAGGCCGCGCGGGGCGGGTTGGACCCGCTCCGGGCCGAAATCAAGCAGCTCGAAGGCGAGGCCGATGCGTTCCCGGAAGAGGAACGCCGCTTGCCGGACGACGTGCGGAACGAGGTGGCCGCGGCGCGAAAGGAGCTGGACCTTCGGAACCAACAGCACCTCGACGCGCTCGGGCGCCGGCGCGTGCTGGACGGCTACCGGCAGCAGCGCTTCGAGCTGGCGGAGCGGTTCCGCGCGGTGGACGCCGACCACAACCGCCATAAGGTGCTGGCGGAGCTGCTGGGCCGCGACCGCTTGCAGCGCCACTTGGTGCGCCAGGCCGAGCGCCAGATCGTTGACTACGCGAACGCGGTTCTGGACCGGCTGAGCGGCGGACAACTGTTCATGCGGCTGGTCGAGTCCGAGGCCGGGACCGACAAGGCGCTGGACCTGGAGTGCGCGAACCGGGTGACCGGCGGCGGCGCGATCAACGTGGCGTTCCTGAGCGGGAGCCAGCGGTTCCGGGTGGCGGTGGCGCTCGCGCTGGGGATCGGGCAGTACGCGAGCAAGCAGCACCGGCCGATCGAGAGCGTCATCATCGACGAGGGGTTCGGTTGCCTGGACCGGGCCGGCCGGCAGGTGATGATCCAGGAGCTCCAGAACCTCCGCGGGCACCTGCACTGCATTCTGCTCGTGTCGCACCAGGAGGAGTTCGCGGACGCGTTCCCCGACGGGTACAAGTTCGAGTTGCAGGACGGCGCGACGCGGGTGAGCCGGCTGGTGCGGTAAGCGGTATCGCGTTTCACGCTTGCCGCCCGCCGGGATCGCGAACCGGTCCTATCGCACCCGGCGGTAGAACCGGTTCGCGATGAAGCTCTCACCCACAAGCAGCCCGAGTACGGCGATCAGCAGCCACGGGAACAGGTCGATCAGCCCGCCCAGGGTGGTTGTCAACAGGTCGGCCAGTGACACGTTTTTCGTCGCGGGCGTCACCACGATCACGCGCCCCTCGCCGACCAACTCCTCCACATCCTTCACATCGACCTTCGCAAGGTTGCTCTCGTCGGCCGGCACGTTCAGGCTGAACCCGTCGCGCCACACCTCCGTCGCCCCCGGACGCACGGACAGCGCGAAGTTGCCGGGGGCGTTCGTCTTCGGCGGGCTGATGCGCAGCTCCGTTTGTTTGTCGCCCGGGCGGATCGTGGCATCGTTGCCCACGATCACGTTCGGCGGCCCCTCGAACAGCACCACGCTCTCCCGCTGTAACTTCCCGCGCGGCAGCGGGACCGTCACCATTGCGCCGGTCGGGTAGTTGAAGTTTGCGTCCTCGGTGTCACCGGCGAGGTACCGCACCAGAAGGTTCGGAAACGCCACGAACCAGGACCCGTCCTGCGCCCAGTAGTTGTGCCAGTTGTCCCGGTCGTCGCCCACGTCCATCCGCGTCGTGAGCAGCACCACCTTGCCTTTCGGCTTGTTCCCGTCGTTCGGGTCCGTTACCGATCGCTCCAACACCGCCGGGTGCTGCTGCTCGGGCTTCTCGGCGTCGCGGTACCGCACCGCCACGGTTGCGCCGGCGGCGGGCGTCACGTCCCAGAACTTCCAGGTCACGCGGGGGTTGGAAATCACGTTCAGCCGCTCCGTCCTTTGCTGTCGCCAGGAGTCGATCGGCTTCAACAGCGGCTGCGCGAGGGCCTTCTCGTCCAGAACCCACGTCACCCCGTTCTTGCCCTCGCGGGGCTCCTCCCAGGTCGAGGCCGTCTGCGGCGGCGGCGGCGGGGTCACGCGCCGCGTGTCGATCACCTTGCCGAGGGTGCCGGGCATCAGGTCGCTCGCCACGTCGTTATAACCGGCGGGATCGGTCCAGCCGTCGCGGCCCGGGATCACGATGAGCTTGCCGCCCGCGCGCAGCATCGGGCGCAGCTTGTCCCAGAGGGTGTTGCCCGCCGGTAGGTTTGGGTTGTTCACTGCCAGCAGGCACACCGTCTCGAAGCTGCGCAGGTCTTCGGTGACGAGTTCCGCGGGCTTCTTCGGGTCCGGGGCGAATTTCACCACCGCCTGTCCGCCCTCGGCGGTTTCGATTTGGCTCGGCGTCACCACGAGGCAGTCGAACTCTTCCTTGGTGAGGTGCGCCACCTGCCAAAACGTAGCGCCCTTCGGGTCGTCGGTGATGGTGAGGATGCGCCGGGCCGCGCCGACCTTGAAAGTCAGGTACCGGACGTTGTCGGCCGCGAGGTTGTCCGGTTTGGAGAGGGCGAACTCCCACTGATTGAGCCCGGGTTTGAGGTTCCGCAGCTCGAATGACACCCGCTGCGTTTGGCCGCTGACGACCTTCACCGGCTTCGCCAGCGAGCCGTCGGCCTTCGCCGCGCCGGTGAGCTTCGGGGTAACAACCGCCTCAATCGCTTCGCCCGCCGCGCCGACGGCCCCCACGGTCACATCAACCGTGACGGTTTGGTTCGCCGGGACGATTTGCGGCTTCATTTCCACGGCGAGGATGGACACGTTCACCGGCTGGTCCGGGCCGAAGTCGAACACAACGTGCGTCGGCTTCGGATCGGGGACCTGCTCGCGGAGCTTCTTGAGGTCTTCGGTCCGGGTGCCGTCCCACGACGACGCGGTGCGGTCGGTGAACACCGCGACCAACTTCTGAAGCGGGTCGGCCGCGTCGGTTTCCTGGTCCACCTTCGCGAGCAGTTGGTAGGCCGCGGCGATGGCGGCGCTGACGTTGTGGCCCCCGCCGCGGGTTTCCTTGAGGTCCTCGATGCGGCGCTGGGCGGCCCTGGTGTCCTGGAGCCACACCGCGGTGAGGTCGGCGGTGTCGAGCACCGCGACCGGTGACCGGTCGGGCAGGTCGTTGAGCAACTCGATCGCGCGCTGGCGGGCCTCGTCGAGCCGGGACAGCTTGTCCGGGGCGTACCCCATGCTCGGGCTGGTGTCGATCACGATGACCGCGGCGACCGGCTGCTCACCGCGGATGTTGAACTGGTCGCTTTTGAGCGAGGGCTGGTACAGGGTGAGCGTGAACAGGGCGATGATGAGCATCCGCAGCGCGAGGAGGATGAAGTGCCGCAGGCGCAGCTTGCGCTGGTTGGTTTTGAGCTTCTGCTTGAGAAAGCGGTACGCCGGGAACGAGAGCCGCTTGGGCTCCTGCTTCATGATCAGGTGCAGCAGGATCGGCAACCCGACGAGGGCCGCACCCGCGAGAAGAATGGCGTTCATGGTGCCATTCTAACCACCGCGGACGGTGCGTGTTGGCACGATTCAGCTCTTGGGACGGCCGAACTCGTCGAGCCCGTACCGCGCGAAGATCTCGGCCGGCGGAACCTCCACAATCTCGCCGTTCCGCCACACGCTCACAGAACGTCCCATACGCGCGTGTTCGAGGAGCGCTTCCTTGTCGGCGGCGGCGTGCGCACGCGCGATGGCGTCGAGGTCAAGGAGGTCACTCGCTGGAAGCGTCGCTTGTTCCGGCATTGTCGGCACTCCGTTGAAAAGCGTTCCACGTATCGGGATCGAGAACCGTGTCGAAATAGCTGTTATTGAACGCAACGAGCCGCCGTTCCTCGCTGTTATCATACACCTGCCACGTGGTCACAACAGGTCGATACAGGTCGAGGAAGTTGCGCACGCTGCGCGAGTATCGTCGGCGAATGGTGTCGTCCGGCACATGGTGCCCGCCGGCGCGAACGCGCTCTGCGACGCGCCGGATCGCCATATCGGGACTTCGCAACCAGTAGTACAGCAGGTGAACGGCGTAACCGCTCTGGGCCAGTTCGCGGAGCCAGCGGGCGTAGGCCCGGCCCGAGAGCGTGGTCTCGAAGGCGAAGCTCCGGCGCGCCGCGGCCAGCTCGTGCAGGTGATCGAGCATCACGCGCCCGGCCTTGGCCGCGACCGATTCGACATCGAACGCGTTCAGCCCGCGGGCGATGGCGTCGGCGTTCGTGAAGGACGGGATTCGCATCGCGTCGCGGAGCAGGTGCTGTGAGGCGGTCGTTTTACCGGCCCCGTTGATGCCGGCGAGAACCGCGACCTGCGGGCGGATGGCTGCGGCATCATTCATATACGTCACCCAGCGTTCGACCTGTCGGGCTTCTCGATTGCCAGTTACAGAACTGCCAAAGATTGTCATTGACACCGTTCAGAAACAGTATACCGTAAGGTCGCTCGTGTATACACCATATCGGGCACGAGCGTTCGTGGCACCAGGAGTCCATAATGCGCAAGTGGATCGCCAAGCTCCTTAAACAATCGCCCCCCCCATGCGAATGACCGCCGCGCGGCGAAGTGCCGGTTGGCCGTCGAAGCACTGGAAGGCCGCGACGTGCCAGCCGTCATCTTCACCGACACATACGCCTGGTCGTACTACGGGTTCGCGCCGGGGGCCGACGTGACGGTCACGGTCGAGGACGACGCGCCGGGGCACCCCGGGCGGTACCTGTGGACGTACACCGTCACGAACACCGGCTACACCCAGCAGACGGGCGACGCCATCGGCGGCTTTGCCATCCCGGTCGGCGACCCGGACGACGTGGCCGACATCGGGGGCGGCTCGGGCTGGAGCGGCGCCGTCGGGTACATCGGGTACCCGACGCTGCTGGGCTGGCAGGGCGGTGCGATCGCCGCCGGCGCCTCGGCCGACTTCACGTTCACCACGTCGATGACGGGCGTTGAGGAGTTGGGGCCGGACATGCGCTTCATGGGTGGCACCGGCGGGCCGGGTGCCGCCGGGGTCGGGCCGGTCGCGGCCCCGGCTCCGACGCTCCTTGTCACGACCGCGCAAGACGTCGTCGATAACTTCGACGGCGAGACCTCACTGCGGGAGGCGATCGCAGTAGTCAACGGTAAGCCGAACCCCGCCGGCTCCCAGCGGATCAAGTTCAAGGACACCCTAAACGGGGCGACGATTACGCTCAATCCGAACGCGGGCTTCGGGCAACTAACGCTCAGCTCGGGTGTGTTCATTGACGGGGAGAACAAGGGCATTACCGTCCGGCGCGACGCGAGCACTACGACCCTTCACCGCATCTTCGAGGTTACTTCGCAAGTCCGGGCCCGACTCAACGGGCTGACCGTGAAGAACGGGAAGCTCGACTTCAACCCGGGTGCGGCGATCCTCTCGCACGGCTACCTGAACGTCGAGAATTGCACGTTCAGCCAGAACGAGGCGACGGGTAGCCGTGGCGGCGCGATCGCGGCGGAAGCCGAGTCGCTGAAGGTGACCGGGGGCGGGTTCACCGGGAACAAGGCCGCGCTTGGCGGGGCAATCTACCTCGGCGACGGCGTGAACGGCTCCATCTACGACACCCACCTGACGCTCAACATCGCCACCGACCGCGGTGGTGGCCTCTACATCTCCGCGTCGAACGTCGCCCTATCTGGGGTGGACGTGAACGGCAACTCGGCCGCCACCCGGGGTGGCGGAATTTACGTCGGTAACCCGGTCGCGGCGGGTTCGATCCTGATCCTGACCGGCGGGACGACCGTCCAGAACAACGTGGTGAGCAGCACGACCGGTAAGGGCGGCGGCATCTACTTCGGGAAGGGCACCATTAACCTGAACGGCGTGTGGATCGGGAGCAACTCCGCGACCCAAGGTGACGGCTTGTACTTGGTTTTCAACACGACGAAGAACGTCGGCACCAGTGGCGTGACGTTCTTCGACGACAGCGAGTTCGTCGAACCGGCATGACACCGCAACCCCTACA